>NZ_JAANNB010000250.1 GCF_011603975.1 Cellulomonas sp. IC4_254
CGCGGAAGGACCCCTCGTGACCACTACCGAGCCGCGCGCCACGACCCCCGCAGCCGCCGCCGTCGAGCCGCGCCGGCCACGGCAGCGGCGCACGATCGCGCCGTACGTGTACCTCGCGCCCGCGATGACGCTGTTCGCGCTCTTCCTCGCGCTGCCGATCGGCTACGCCGTCTACCTCAGCCTGCGCACCGTCAAGGTCAGCGGGTTGGGCCTCGGCGCCGGCGCGCGCCAGGAGGTCTGGGCGGGCTTCGCCAACTACTCCCGCGCGCTGGGCGACCCCGAGTTCCTCGCGTCCGTCGGCCGCGTCGGCCTGTACGGCCTGGTGCTCGTGCCGACGATGCTCGGCCTGGCCCTGCTGTTCGCGCTGCTGCTCGACGCGAAGCGCACGGGGCTCAAGGGCTTCTCCCGCGTCTCGATCTTCCTCCCGTACGCGGTGCCGGCGGTCATCGCCTCGCTGCTGTGGGGCTTCCTGTACCTGCCGCGCGTGAGCCCGTTCGAGTACCTCGCCGAGTCCCTCGGGCTGCCGACCGCCGACGTGCTGTCGTCGGACGTGATCCTGTTCGCGATCGCGAACATCGGCCTGTGGGGCGGCGTCGGCTTCAACATGATCGTGATCTACACGGCGCTCAAGGCGATCCCGACGGACCTGTACGAGGCGGCCCGCCTCGACGGCGCCACCGAGCGGGGCATCGCGTGGCGGATCAAGATCCCGATCGTCGCGCCGTCGCTCATCCTCACGTTCCTGTTCTCGATGATCGCGACGCTCCAGGTGTTCGCCGAGCCGACGACGCTGCGGCCGCTGACCAACACCATCTCCACCACGTGGAGCCCGCTGATGAAGGTGTACCGCGACGCCTTCACCCGGGACGACATCTACTCCGCCGCCGCGACCTCCGTCGTGATCGCGCTGGCGACCTTCGTGCTCTCGTTCGGCTTCCTGCGCCTCGTGCAGCGCCGCGCCTTCGCCCAGGAGAACGGCTGACCCATGGCGACCCTGACCTCCTCCCGCCCCGACGCGCGCCCCGCGCGCCGGTCCGCCGGCCCCACCCCGGTGCGCGAGCGCCGGCAGCGGCCGTCGTTCTGGCCGACCGCGATCCTGCTCCTCGGCGCGCTGTACTGCCTGTTCCCGGTGCTGTGGGTGCTGATCGCGTCCACCAAGAGCGCGGGCGAGCTGTTCTCCACGTTCACGCTCGCCCCGTCCACCCACCTGTGGGACAACGTCACCGAGCTGTCCGCCTACCGCGGCGGGCTGTTCTGGCGGTGGATGGCGAACACCGCGCTGTACGCCGGCGTCGGTGGCCTGCTCTCCGTCCTGGTCTCGGCGATGGCCGGCTACGGCCTCGCCAAGTTCCGGTTCGCCGGCAAGTCGGCGATCTTCAACATCATCCTGGCGGGCGTGCTGGTCCCGGGCGTCGTGCTCGCGATCCCGCAGTACCTGCTGCTCGCCCAGGTCGGCCTGACCAACACCTACTGGTCGGTGCTGCTGCCGAGCATCATCAGCCCCTACGGCATCTACCTGGCGCGCATCTACGCCGCGGCGTCCGTGCCGGACGACGTCCTCGAGGCCGCCCGGACGGACGGCGCGCGCGAGTGGCGGGTGTTCGCGTCCATCTCCGTGCCGATGATGGTGCCCGGCCTGGTCACGGTGTTCCTGTTCCAGTTCGTCGCCATCTGGAACAACTTCATGCTGCCGTACATCATGCTCGGCGACGACCGGCTGTTCCCGCTCACGGTCGGCCTCTCGGGCCTGCTGAACCAGGGCGCGTCGCAGCCGGCGATGTACACCTCGGTGATCACCGGCGCCCTGCTGTCGATCCTGCCGCTGACCGCGCTGTTCCTCACCCTGCAGCGGTACTGGCAGGTCGACCTCGCGGCCGGCGCCGTGAAGGCCTGACGTGCCCGTAAGGTCAGGGGTCGTGGACACGACCGCCCGCCGCCGACCCACGATCCGCGACGTCGCGGCCGCCGCCGGGGTGTCCCGCGGCACCGTGTCCCGGGTGCTCAACGGCGGCCACTGGGTGTCGCCCGAGGCGCTCGTCGCGGTGCAGGAGGCCATCCGGACCACCGGGTACTCCGCGAACCAGCACGCCCGCAGCCTCGTCACCGGTCGTTCCAACTCGGTGGCGTTCCTGCTCACCGAGCCGCAGCACCTGCTGTTCGAGGACCCGACGTTCTCGATCCTGCTGCGCGCGGCCGCCGAGGCGCTCGCGGCGCGGGAGATGCCGCTGCTGCTCATGGTCGCCGGCACCCAGCAGGAGCGGCGGCGGATCACCGACTACGTCGCGGCCGGGCACGTCGACGGCGTCCTGCTCATCTCGTCGCACCGGGGCAACCCCGTCGTCGGCGAGCTGCTGCGCCAGGGCGTCCCGACCATCGCGTGCGGCGAGCCGCTGGGCTACGAGGACCGGATCGGCTGGGTGTCCGCCGACGACGAGGGCGGCGCCCGCCGGATGACCGAGCACCTGCTGTCCCGGGGCCGGTCGCGGGTCGCCACCATCACGGGCCCGATGGACACCCCCGGCGGGTTCCGGCGGCTCGCGGGGTACCGTTCCGCGGTGGGCGACGCGTACGACGACGCCCTCGTGGCGCACGGCGACTACTCCCGCGCGTCCGGCCAGGCCGCGATGCGCGAGCTGCTGGAGCGGCGCCCCGACCTGGACGCCGTGTTCGTGGCCTCCGACCTCATGGCCGCGGGCGCGCTCGTGGCGCTGCGCGAGGCGGGCCGGTCGGTGCCCGGGGACGTGGCCGTCGGCGGGTTCGACGACTCGGGCCTCGCCGCGACGCTGGAGCCGCCGCTGACCACGATGCGGCAGCCGTTCGAGCGGATCGCGTCCGAGATGGTGCGGCTGCTGCTCGAGGTCGTCGAGGGGGCCGAGCCCGCCCGGATCACGCTCCCGACGTCGCTGGTGGAGCGCGCCTCGGCGTGACCGCCGCTCAGTGCCGCCCGCGGGTCGAGTACCGGGGCCGGCGCCGCGGCAGCCGCCAGGTGAACGGGTGCGCGTGCCGGTGGTGGGCGCGGTCGAGGGCGCCGGGCGCGATCTCCCGCCGGCCCTCGACCAGCGGGACCGACACCAGCTGCTCGTGCACCGAGACGACGCGGCCGTAGCCCGCGCCGGTGCTCCCCTCCCACAGCGCCCGACCCGCGGCGGTCGGCTGCCATGCCCGAGCGGTCTCGGTCAGCAGCCCCGACGCCAGCAGCCGCCCGACGGACCGGCTCAGGTCCGCCTCGGACGGGACGTCGTGCGCGTAGTGGTCCGCGGCACCGACGAGGGCGCTCAGGTCGTCGTGCCGGGTGCCCTCCCCGACGGCCGTGAAGATCCACGCGTCGGTCAGGTCCCAGCACTCGGCGGTCATGGCGCGAGGCTAGTGCCCGCCGCGGTGCGGCCCCGCCTGCCACACTCGGGGCATGGCCGACCGTCACGCGCTGATGCTGCTCGACTCCGCGTCCCTGTACTTCCGGGCGTTCTACGGGGTCCCGGACTCGGTGAAGGCGCCCGACGGCAGCCCGGTGAACGCGGTGCGCGGCCTGCTCGACATGATCGCCCGGCTGGTCACCGACCACCGGCCCGACCGGCTCGTCGCGTGCTGGGACGAGGACTGGCGCCCGGCGTTCCGGGTCGCGGCCATCCCGTCGTACAAGGCGCACCGCGCGGTCGGCGGGGCCGAGGCCGCGGCGGCCGCGTCGTCGGAGGGCGTGGCAGTGGCCGAGGAGGTGCCGGACGCCCTGGCGCCGCAGGTGCCCGTGATCGCCGAGGTGCTGGCCGCGCTCGGCATCGCGCGGGCCGGCGCCGAGGGGTACGAGGCGGACGACGTCATCGGCACCCTCACGGCGCGCGAGGTCGCGCGTCCCGCGGGGGAGCGGTCGCCGGTGCTCGTCGTGACGGGCGACCGCGACCTGTTCCAGCTCGTCGACGACGACGCCCCGGTCCGGGTGCTCTACACGATCCGCGGGATCAAGGACGTCGAGGTCGTGGACGCCGCGCGGCTGCGGGAGAAGTACGCCGTCGCCTCGGGCGGCGCGTACGCCGACATGGCGGTGCTCCGCGGCGACCCGAGCGACGGCCTGCCCGGCGTCGCGGGCATCGGGGAGAAGACCGCAGCGGCGATGCTCGCGAAGTACGGCGACCTGCCGGGCCTGCTCGCCGCGCGCGACGCCGGCGACCGCGGGCTGACCGCGACCCAGCGGCAGCGGCTGGTCGCCGCCGACGACTACCTCGCCGTCGCGCCCGGCGTGGTGCGGGTGGCGGCGGACGCGCCGGTGCGGCTGGCCGACGGCGCGCCGCCCGCGGGCCCGGACGCGTTCGCGCTGCCGCGCGAGCCCGTGGACGGCGCGGCGCTGGTCGACCTCACGGCGCGCTGGGGCCTGGAGTCGAGCGTCCGCCGCGTCCTGACGGCGCTCGCCAACCGCTGACGCCCGCGCTGCGGGCGCCGCGCTGGGACCAGCGGCGCGGTGCGCCCGGGCGGCGTCGCCGCGCGGTCTGCGCGCGGGCGGCGGCTGATCCCTACCGGATCGTCGCGCCCCCACCCGGGACTTCTCACGGCAGCGCGACAACTTGGTGGGAACGCGGCGCGCCCCGCCTGCCCGGGCCGCGTGCGGCCGAGCCCCCCGCGCCGCCCGCCGCCCGGC
>NZ_JAANNB010000251.1 GCF_011603975.1 Cellulomonas sp. IC4_254
GTCGTCGGTGGGGGCGCCCGCGTCCTGGGCGTCGTCCCGCGCCTGGGCGGCGCGCGCGAGGGCGGCGACGAGGCCGCCCGGGGTCTGGTCCTCGGCGACCGCGTGCACGGTGAGCCCGGCACGGCGCGCCTCGGCGGCGGTCGAGTCGCCGATGCAGCACACGAGCGTGCCCGCGGGCGGGGCGCCGAGCATGGCGAGCAGGTTCCGCGCGGTGCTGCCCGAGGTGAGCAGGACCGCGTCCACCTCCCCGGCGGCGTACGCGGCGCGCACCTCCGGCTCGGGGGCCGGGCCGGGCACCGTGCGGTAGGTGACGACCACGTCGACCGGCCAGCCGCGCGCGGCCAGCCCCTCGGCCATGGTCGGCGCGGCGAGGTCGCCGAGCGGCAGCAGCACCCGCTCCGGCTCCGCGCCCGCCGCCGGCCAGGCGGCGAGCAGCGCGACGGCGGACGACCGCCCGGTCGGCACCAGGTCGACGCGGACACCGGCCTCGCGCAGCGCCCGGGCCGTGCTGCCGCCGACCGCGGCCACCCGGACGCCGTCGAGCAGCGCCGCCAGCGTGTGCCCGGTCTCCTCGGCGCGGTCCTCCAGCACGGGCACCGCGGCGGCGCTGGTGACGGCGACCCAGCGGTAGTAGCCGACCTCGAGCGCGAGCAGCGCGTCGTCGAGCTCGGTGGGGTCGAACGGCGGGACGGTCTGGATCAGCGGGACGACGAGCGGCTCGGCGCCCGCGGCGTGCAGCGCGATGACCAGGGGGTCCGGGCCGTCGGTCGCGCGCGGGACGAGGACGGTGCGGCCGGCGAGCGGCCCGGCGGGCACGGCGGGGACCGCAGCGGGGGCGCCGTCGGCGGGCAGGCCCGTCACGCCCCGAGCTCCGCCAGCTCGGCGGCGCCCGCGTCCAGCAGGTCCTCCGCGAGCCGGGTGCCGAGGGCGGCCGCGGCGAGCGCGACGCGGCCCGCGGCGGTGGCCGGGTCGGCGTCCGCAGGGCCCACGGCCCCGCCGGCCAGCGTCGTCGACGCCGCGCGGCGCAGCGCCTGGGTGCCGTCGGTGCGCAGCACGACCGCCTCCAGCGTCAGGACGTCGTCCGCGCCGATCCGCGCGTGCGCGCCCACCGGTGCGGCGCAGCCCGCCTCGAGCCGGCTGAGCAGCGCCCGCTCGGACAGCACCGCGAGGTGCGTGGGCCGGTGGTCGAGCGCCGCGAGCGCCCGGGCCAGCGGCGTGCCGGCGGCGGCGTCCTCCGCGCGGACCTCGACCGCCAGCGCACCCTGGGCGGGCGCCGGCGTCATCACGTCGAACGGCAGCGCGTCGGTGACGGCGTCCAGCCGGCCCAGGCGCGCCAGGCCCGCGCGGGCCAGCACGACGGCGTCGAGGTCGTCCTCGATCCGGCGGAGCCGGGTGTCGACGTTGCCGCGGATGTCCACCACCCGCAGGTCCGGCCGGGCCGCCCGCAGCTGGGCGGCGCGCCGCGGCGACCCGGTGCCCACCGCGGCGCCCTGCGGCAGCGTGGCGAGCGTGCGGCCGTCGCGGGCGCACAGGGCGTCCCGCGGGTCCTCGCGCAGCGGCACCGCGGCGACGACGAGGCCCGGGGCCACGGCCGTCGGCAGGTCCTTGAACGAGTGCACCGCGACGTCGCACCGGCCGTCCAGCAGGGCGTCCCGCAGGGCGGTCACGAACACGCCGGTGCCGCCCAGGGTGGCCAGCGAACCCGTGAGCCGGTCGCCGTCGGTGCGGACGCGGACCAGCTCGTGCGGGCCCGCGCCCAGGGCGGTCAGCGCGTCCGCCACGTGCCCCGTCTGGGTGAGGGCGAGCGCACTCGCACGGGTGCCGACCCGGACCGTCTGGGGCATGCCCCCAGTCTCGGACACCCCGCGCGGATCTGTCGAAACCGCGGGTCGCGGGCTGCGGTGCACGGGTCAGGCCTCCGGAGGTGGGGTGCGAGCGGGGTCGGCGGTGCCGGTGGGTGCGGGGGCGCCGGCGCCGGGTGGTGCGGCGGCGGCCGGCGCCGACGCGGCCAGCGCCGACGCGGTCGCCCGGGCGTCGGGGACGACCGAGGCGAGGCCGTTGCCGGACACCCACGCGCCCACGACGGCGAGGCCGGGCACCTCGGCGACGGCGGCGCGGACCCGCCGCACCGTCTCCCGGTGCGCGGCGCTCGGCACCGGCAGGCCCTGGCGCCAGCGCACCCGGGCGGCGGCGCGCACCTGCTCCCGGCGCAGCGGCACCCCGAGGACGGCCGCGGCGTCCCGCACGGCGAGGTCGGTGAGCGCGTCGAGGTCGGACGGCAGCCCGTTCGCCGCGGCCGCGTCGTCGCCGGCCCGGCCGTAGGACAGCCGCACGACGTGCCGGCCCGGCCCGGCCGCCTCGGCGAGCCACGCCCACTTGGCGGTCGCGTGCGTGAGCGCCTTGGCCCGCACCCCGGGCACGCCGCGGGCGACCAGCACCCCCGTGCCGCGCGGGGCGGCGTCCAGCTCCGGGGCGTCGAGCACCAGCGTCGCGAGCACGATGTCCGCGCCGGGGTCGGTCGCCAGGCCCGCCAGGCCCGGTGCGACGCCGGCCAGGAGGTCGACGGCGCGCGGCGTGGCGACCACCAGCCGCGCGGTCGTGAGCGTCTCGACGGCGCCCTCGGCCCCGACGGTCACGGCGAACCCGTCGTCGGTGCGGGCGACCGCGTGCACCGACGCCCCGGTCCGCACGGCACCGCCGCGCGCCTCGACGTCCGCCACCAGCGCCTCGACCAGCACGTGCAGCCCGCCGCGGAACCCGGCGACGGCCGACCCCGCCGGTGCGAGCGCGCGCTGCGCGGTGACGGCCCGGGCGAGCGAGCCCTCCCGGCGCACCGCGGCGACCAGCCCGGGGGCGACGGCGTCCGCGGCCACGTCGTCCGGCTCGGCGGCGTGCACGCCCGCCACCACCGGCCGGACGAGCCGGTCGAGCACCCGCCGCCCGGCGCGGGCGCGCACCAGCGCACCGAGGGTGGTCCCGTCGGCGGTGCCGACCCGCGCGGGCAGCACGCGGTCCAGCGAGGCGCGCAGCGACCCCGCGAGCCCGATCGTGCGGCGGACGTCCGGCGCCCACGGGTCGGCCGGGATGCCCAGCAGGCCGGTGCGGGGGAGCGGCCCGGCACCGGAGGGCAGTCGCACCCACGCGCCGTGCCGCTCGGGCGTGACGACGCGGTCGGCCAGGCCCAGTTCGTCCGCCAGCGCCGCGACGACGCCGCCGCGGGTCGCGAACGACTCGGCGCCGGCGTCGAGCGCCAGCCCGTCGACCTCGTGCCGGCCGACCACCCCGCCGACCGACCGCCACGCCTCGAGCACCAGCGGCCGCAGGCCGGCGAGGGTCAGCTCGCGCGCGGCGACGAGGCCCGCGACCCCGCCGCCCACGACGACGGCGTCCCACCCCCCGTCCGGGGGTGCTGCCGCGGCGCCGGGTCGGGTCGTGCCGGCTGCCCGGTCGTCGTCGTTCGTGGTCGCGTCCTTCCTCATCCGTCCAGCCTGCCGCGCCCGGGAGCCCGCGGAGCGGGACCCGGGCCCCACCTCACAGCGCGTGCACCAGCGCCACGAGGCGGGTGAGCACGTCCGGGTCGGTCTCCGGCGGCACGCCGTGGCCCAGGTTCACCACGTGACCGGGCGCCGAGACGCCGCGCGCCACCACGTCCCGCACGTGCGCCTCCAGCACCGGCCACGGCGCCGCCAGCAGCGCCGGGTCGACGTTGCCCTGCACCGGCACCCGGCCGTCGAGCCGGCGGACCGCCTCGTCGAGCCCGATCCGGTGGTCCACGCCCACGACGTCCGCGCCGACGTCCCGCATGGCGGCGAGCAGCTCGCCGGTCCCGGTGCCGAAGTGCACCCGGGGCACGCCCAGGTCGGCGACGTGGGACAGCGCGCGGGTCGACGCGGGCGCGACGCGGGCCGTGTAGTCCGCGAGGGACAGCGAGCCCGCCCAGGAGTCGAACAGCTGCGCCGCGCTCGTCCCGGCCAGCACCTGCGCCCGCAGAAACGCACCGGTCACGTCGGCGGCCCACTCGGTCAGCGCGGCCCAGGTCCCCGGGTCCGCGTGCATGAGGGTGCGCGCCGCCAGGTGGTCGCGCGACGGCCGGCCCTCGACCAGGTACGCGGCGAGCGTGAACGGCGCCCCCGCGAACCCGATCAGCGGGGTCGACCCGAGCGCCGCCGTCGTCAGCCGCACGGCCTCGACGACCGGCGCGAGCACCTCGGGCGTCAGCGACTCGGCGGGGTGCTCGGCGCGCAGCCGGGCCACGTCGTCGGCGGTCCGCACGGCGGAGCCCATCACGGGGCCGACGCCGGGCTGGATGTCGACGTCCACGCCCGCCAGCCGCAGCGGGATCACGATGTCCGAGAAGAAGATCGCCGCGTCGACCCCGTGCCGGCGCACCGGCTGCAGCGTGATCTCCGACGCCAGGTCCGGGGTCAGGCAGGCGTCGAGCATCGCGGTGCCCTTCCGGGCCTCCCGGTACTCCGGCAGCGACCGGCCGGCCTGGCGCATGAACCACACCGGGCGGCGGGCCGGCGTGCGGCCGCGGTACGCGTCCACCAGCGGCGCGTGGGCCGTGCGGCCGTCGACCAGGGGGTGGTCGGCGGGC
>NZ_JAANNB010000252.1 GCF_011603975.1 Cellulomonas sp. IC4_254
GCCCTCCACCCCGCCCGCGGAGCCGCCGCCGACGCTGTGGCGGGTCGCACGCACGCCCCGGATGATCGGGCTGCTCGTGCTGTTCCTCGCCGTCGCCGCCGTCTGCGGTCGGCTCGGCGCGTGGCAGCTGGAGCGGGCCGAGGTGCGGGGCGCCGCCGCCCAGGCCGCGAAGCTGGCCGAGGTCGAGGCGCAGGAGCCCGTGCCGATCGCCGACGTGCTGCTGCCGCAGACCACGTTCGAGGGCGCCCTCGTCGGTCGCCGCGTCGAGGTGACGGGCGAGTACGAGGCCGACGGGCAGCTGCTCGTGCGGGACCGCGCGCTGGGTGACCGCACCGGCTCGCTGGTGCTGACCCCGCTGCGGGTGACCTCGGACGACCCGGCCGTCGACGGGGCCGTGCTGCCCGTCGTCCGCGGCTGGGTGGCCGCCGACGACCCCGCCGCCGGCGGGCTCGAGGCGCCCACCGGCCCGGTGACCGTGACGGGGTACCTGCAGGCGTCCGAGGACTCCGGCGCCGACCACGACGCGCAGGCCACCGGCACCACCGACTCGATCTCGTCCGCCGAGCTGCTCGGCGTGTGGGGCGGCCCGATCTGGACCGGCTACGCCGTGCTGACCAGCTCGCAGCCCGCGCAGGACGCGACGGTCGAGCTGCTGCCGCCGCCGACGCGCTCCGGTACCGGGCTGAACATCCAGAACCTCGGGTACGCGGCGCAGTGGTTCGTGTTCGGCGGGTTCGCGGTGTTCCTGTGGGTGCGCCTGCTCAAGGACGAGGTGCTGCGGCTGTCGGGCGCGTTCGACCCGCAGGAGGAGCCGGTCGACGGCGCACGTCCCGCCTGACCCGCCCCCCTCGGTCGGGCCGCTCCCGCTACTCCCGCTGCCAGGAGTGCCAGAGCGACGCGTAGTCCCCGCCGGCCGCGACCAGCTCGTCGTGCGGTCCGATCTCGCTGATCCGGCCCGCGTCGACCACGGCCACCCGGTCCGCGTCGTGCGCGGTGTGCAGCCGGTGCGCGATCGCCACGACCGTGCGCCCGTGCAGGACGGCGGACAGCGACCGCTCCAGGTGCCGGGCGGCGCGCGGGTCGAGCAGCGACGTCGCCTCGTCCAGCACCAGCGTGTGCGGGTCGAGCAGCACCAGCCGGGCGAGGGCGACCTGCTGCGCCTGCGCCGGGGTCAGCGCGGTGCCCCCGGAGCCGACCGGCGTCGCCAGGCCCTCGGGCAGCGCGCGCACCCAGTCCCACGCGTCGACCGCCCGCAGGGCGCGCTCGAGCGCGGCGTCGTCGGCCGCGGGGTCGGCGAGCCGCAGGTTGTCCGCCAGCGGGCCGACGAACACGTGGTGCTCCTGGGTGACCAGCGCGACGTGCCCGCGGAGCTCGTCCAGGGGCAGGTCGACCAGCGGGACCTCGCCGACCGTGACCGAGCCGGCCGTCGGCGGGTGGATGCCCGCGAGCATCCGGCCGAGCGTCGACTTGCCCGCGCCCGAGGGGCCGACGACCGCGAGCCGCTCGCCGGGGCGCAGGCCCAGGTCGATGCCGTGCAGCACGTCGTGCCCCTCGCGGTAGGCGTACCGGACGCCGCGCGCGGTCACGTCCGAGCCCGCGGGCCGGGCGTCGCGCGCGGTGCGGTCGGGGGCCACGTCGGCGACGCCGAGGATCCGGGCGAGCGACGTCGCGCCGACCTGGATCTCGTCCAGCCAGAAGATGAGCTCGCCGATGGGGTGGATGATCTGCGTCGCGTACAGGGCGATCGTGGTGACCGCGCCGATCGTCGCGTCGCCGGTCGAGACCAGGTACGCGCCCCAGGCGAGCACCGCGACGACCGGCAGCACGAACGACGTGTCGACGCCCGGGAACAGCACCGACCGCAGGTTCAGCGTGGCGCTCTCCGCGGCGAACGCCTCCCGCAGGTCGGCGTCCACCCGGGCGCGGCGGCGCGCGCCGAGCCCCAGGGCGTCGACGGTGCGGGCGCCCTCGACGGACTCGGTGATGGTGCCGTTGAGCGTGGCGTACGCGGCGGACTCGCGCAGGTACGCCGGGGCGGCCCGGCGCAGGTACCACCGCGTCACGGCCAGCAGCAGCGGGACGCCGGCCAGCACGCCCACCGCGACCAGGGCGTTCGTCGCGAACGCGGCGACCAGGGTCAGCACGATCGTCGCCGCCGTCACCAGCAGCCGCGGCACCCCGAACCGCACCGTGTACTGGACCCGGTCGATGTCGGTGGTCGTGCGCGCGACCAGGTCGCCGGTGCCGGCCCGCTCGACCGTGGACAGCGGCAGCCGGGTCACCGTGGCGACGAACTCCTCGCGGAGCTCGGCGAACACGGACTCGCCGAGCACCATCGCGGCGCGCTGGGCGTACCGGATGAGCACGGTCTGGGCGAGCACGGCGACGACCAGCACGAGGACCGTCCGGTCCACGACCGCGGTGGTGGTGCCGGAGACCACCGCGTCGACCAGGCGGCCGAGCAGCCACGGGCCGGCCAGGCCGGCGGTGGCGGCGAGCACGTGCAGGAGCACGACGACGCCGAGGCCGCGGCGGTGGCGGCGGAGCAGCGCGGCGGTGTGCCGGCGCAGCGCGGGGGCGTCAGCGACGGGCAGCTTCACGGCGGTCCTCCTCGTCGGTCGTGGCCGGGTCGGTCCCGGGGGCGTCGGGGGCGTGGGCCTCGGCTGCGTCGACGTCGGCGGCGTCGGCCTCGGCGCGGGACACCACCGCGCGGTAGGCGGCGCCGGTGGCGTCGCGTGCGGTGACCAGGTCGCGGTGCGTGCCGGTCGCGACGACCCGCCCGTCCGCGACGAGCGCCACCTCGTCCACGACGTCGAGCACGAGGGGGCTCGCGGTGACCACGACGGTGGTCTCCCCGCGGCGGGCGTCGGCCAGCCGGCGGGCGATCCGCGCCTCGGTGTGCGCGTCGACCGCGCTGGTCGGCTCGATCAGCACGAGGACCTCGGCACCGGTCAGCAGGGCGCGGGCGAGCGCCACGCGCTGCCGCTGGCCGCCCGACAGCGAGCGGCCCTTCTCCTCGACCTCGCCGTCCAGCCCGCCGGGCACTGAGTCCAGCACGTCGCCGGCGTCGGCGACCCGCAGGGCCTCGAGCAGGGCGTCCCGGTCGGCGCCGCCGCGCACGTCGAGCTCGTCGGCCAGCAGGCCGGTGAACAGGTGGGGGGTGGACTCGGCGACGACGACGCGGTGGCGGACCTCGGCGAGGCCGAGCTCCGCGAGCAGGGTCCGGCCCCAGCGCACGCGGGACAGCCCCGGGTCGTCGGCGGCCGCGCGCGGGGCGGGGATCGTCCCCTCCGTCCCGTCGGCGCGGCGCGGGGCGCCGCGGCGGCCGTCGTCGCCTGTGCTCGCGTCGTCCTCGTCGTCCGCCCCGCCGTGCCGCGCCGGTCCGAGGCGGCCCAGCCGCAGCCCGATCCGCGCGGTCTCGTCCGGGTCGGCGCTGACGAGCGCGGTGATCCGGCCGGGCCGCACGACCAGGCCGCTGCCCTCGTCGACGAGCGGCTCGCCGGGCGCCGGGGACGGCCCGGGCGTCGCGGGGTCGTCCGAGCCGGCCTCGCGCACGGACAGCACCCGGATGATCCGCCGCGCGCCGACGACGGCGCGCGTGACCACCCGGATCGCCTCGCTCGCCGTCCACAGCGGCTGGGTGAGGAACGCCGCGAAGCCGTAGAACGCGACGAGCTGGCCGGGCGTGATGTCCCCGCTGATCGCGAGCCGGGCGCCCGCCCACACGACGACCGCCAGGAACAGGCCGGGCAGGAGGGTCTGCAGCGCGTCGAGCAGCGACTGGGTCTGCGACACCCGCACGCCCGCCGCGCGCACCCGCTGCGACTGCGCCCGGTACCGGTCGGAGAACACCTCCTCGCCGCCGATGCCGCGCAGGATGCGCAGGCCGGAGACGGTGTCCGCGCCCAGCGTGGTCAGCCGGCCCGCGGCCTCGCGCTGCTCCGCCTGCCGCCGCTGCAGCGGCCGGACGAGCAGGGACAGGACCGCGACCACGACCGGCAGCCCGAGCAGCACCAGCAGGCCGAGCGGCACCGAGGTGCTGAGCAGCACGGCGCCGAGCACCAGGTAGGCCGCGATGCCGCCGACCAGGCGGGGGAGGATCGCGTACACCTCGCCCATCCGGAGCGCGTCGGAGGCGACGGTCGCGACCACCTCCCCGGTCGGCAGCTCGGCGGTGACGGCGTCGCCGGTCCGGGTCACGTGGTGGCCGACCTGCTGCGAGGACGCGAAGGCCGCGCGCAGCCAGTTCTCGACCTCGAGGCGGTGGCCCCAGACGTTCGCGACGACCTGCACCATGCCGAGCGCGAACACCCCGAGGCAGCCGAGCCACAGCGCGGCGCTCAGCCCGTCGTCCAGGCCGTCGTCGACGACGCGGCCGAGCTGCCACGGGAGCAGCGCGGCGGCCACGTTGCCGACCACGGCGACGGCGGTGGCGCCCGCGAGCACGCCGACCTGCCGGCGGCCCTGCCGGATCATGAGGCGCCAGGGGCCGGTCAGCGGCGGTCGGCCGGGGTCGGGCAGGGGGAGGGGTCGCACGTCGGTCAACGCTACGGGTGACCCCCGACACAGCGGCAAGCGTTTTGCCGGTCGGGCG
>NZ_JAANNB010000253.1 GCF_011603975.1 Cellulomonas sp. IC4_254
GGCCTGCGGGGCGGCGGGAGGCTGGCCCACGGGCGGCCGGCCCACGGACGGCTGACCCCAGGCGGGCGGCGGCGCCCAGCCGCGCGGGGCGGCGGGCGGCGCGGCGAACGGGTCGGCCGGCGCGGGCCCGTCGGCGGGAGCGGGCCCGTCGGCGGCGCGGTCCTGCGGCCGGTCCCCCGCCGGCTCCCCGGCGCGGTCGTCCGGGCCGGTCACGGCAGGTGCACCGCGGCGGCGAACGTGTCCCACCCGCGGGTCAGGCGGGCGCTGAGACCCGCGTCGAACTGGCCCTCCGGGAACTGGGCGACCACGGCGGCGGCGCCGGGTCCGGTGCGGGACGACACCACCTCGACGACGGTGTCCCCCGACTGCCAGGCGGCGTGCCACGGCTCGGCGGACAGCAGGTAGACGGTGCGGCCCTCGACGTCGATCGGCTCGGCGGCGGTGAGCGCGGAGACGTCGAGCCGGCCGTGCTGCTCGGTGACGACGACGTCGCCGGTGGGCCCGGAGAGGTCGACCTCGAGCGTGCTGCCGTCGTCGCGCAGGTGCACGGCGGTGACCGCCCAGCCCGCGGGGACCTGCTCGGGGCAGGTCCAGCCCTCGGCCCGCATCCAGTCCAGGTAGTCCTGCGTGCTGGCCCCGGCGGCCGGCCCGGAGCCGGTCGGGTCGGCGGCGCCGGCGACGACCGGGACCGCGGCGGTGCCCGCGTCGCCGAGCAGCGACAGCGCCTCGGTGGACTCGGTCACCGGGGCGACGGTCGGGCGGTCGCCCAGGAGGAACAGCCCGACCGCGACGACGCCCAGCCCCGTGATCGAGCCGACCGCGGCCCGCAGGCCGCGCCGGGTGGCGGCACCGGTGGTGCCGAGCGCGCTGCCGATCACGGGCCGGCCGCCGAGCACGCGACGGGAGCCGAGGACCGAGCCGCCGAGCACGGACCGCCCGCCGAGGACGCCCTCGCCGAACGGACCGCGCCCGCCGAGCAGGCCCCCGATGCCGGAGCCGGCCGACGACGGGGCGCCGGTGAACGCCGCCGTGCCGCGCAGGGCGGACGGCGGGACGAACGGGTCCATCGGCCGCACCGGGCCGGGTCGGCCGGCGTCGGCGTCCGACGGCACCGGCGCACCACCCAGCGCGAGCAGCCGCGCCGTGAGGTCGCCCGCGGGGCGGACGTCGTCGCAGTCCGAGAGCACCCGCCGGGCGGACCGGGCCGCGGCGAGGTCGGCGGCGCACCGCGGGCAGCCCGCGACGTGCGCGAGCGCCCGCTCCGCGGCGGCCGGCGCGAGCTGGCCGTCGACGAGGGCGCTGACGCGGTCCCCGAGGTGCGCGCTCACCGGGCGCCCGCCGGGGCCGTCACCTCGGACGCGCGGTCGCCCGCGGGCTCCGGCGCCGTGGTGCGCGCGGCGGCCGGCGCACGGTGCTCGAGCGCCACGCGCAGCCGCGCCCGGGCCCGGTGGATGCGCGAGCGCACCGTGCCGAGCTTGATGCCGAGCGTCACGGCGATCTCCTCGTACGACAGCCCCTCGATGTCGCACAGCACGACGGCGGCGCGGTACTCCGGGGGCAGCTCGTCGAGCGCGCGCTGCACGTCGACGTCGAGGTTGTCGTGCTCGAAGGCGCGCTCGGGCCCGGCGCCGGTGGCCGGGTACCGGTCGCCGTCCTCCCCCATCGCGTCCATGCGGATGCGCTGGCGGCGGCGGGCGCCGTCGAGGAACAGGTTGGTCGTGATCCGGTGCAGCCAGCCCTCGAACGTCCCCGGGGTGTACGTGGACAGCGACCGGAAGACGCGCACGAACACCTCCTGCGTGAGGTCCTCGGCGTCGTGCCGGTTGCCCGTGAGCCGGTAGGCCAGGCGGTACACGCGCGCGGAGTGCTCCCGGACGATCGCCTCCCAGGTCGGGGGCTGCCAGTCCGGGTCGGGCAACGAGGTCGCCATCCACGTCCTTCTGCTCGGGGGCCGCTGGTGCGGCGCGAGGTCCCGGGACCCAGTGTCCCAGGACGCGGGGCCCGGTGCGAACCCGGCCCACCCCTGTCCTCGCACAACGCGCACGAGTCCCGCCCGGTTCCCGCGCGGGCGGGTGACCTCCGGACGACCGGCGCCCGCCGCGGCGACCGTCCGGCGACCCCTGCGCAGGAGCGCCCGCACGGCCCCCGTGCGCCGCGCGGCCCGGGGCCGCCCCGCGCACTAGGCTGGCCAGCGCCCGCGCACGTCCGCCCACCGGTCGCGCACCGGCGCCGACGCACCGCGCGCACGACACCCCGCACGACCTGAGACCAGGAGGACACCATCGCCACCGACAAGGCCGCGAGCTGGGTCTACGCCGAGGGCTTCGTCCCCGAGGACGACACCCTGCTGCGCGCGCGGGACCGCGCCGGCGAGCTCGGCTGCACGCCGGTGCAGCCCGGCACGGGCGCCGCGCTCACGGTGCTCGCCGCGGCCTCCCGGGCGCGCGCGGTGGTCGAGGTCGGCACCGGCGCGGGCGTCAGCGGCCTGCACCTGCTGCGGGGGATGCCGACGGACGGCGTGCTCACCACCATCGACGTCGAGGTGGAGCACCAGCGCGCGGCCAAGCAGGCGTTCGCCGAGGAGGGGGTCCGCGCGGCGCGCACCCGCACCATCTCCGGGCGCGCGCTGGACGTGCTGCCGCGGCTGACCGACGGCGCGTACGACCTCGTGTTCGTCGACGCCGACATCGAGAGCTACCCGGCGTACGTCGAGCGGGCGGTGCGGCTGCTCCGCCCGGGCGGCGTGCTGGCCGTGGACGACGCGCTGTGGCACGACCGGGTCGCGGACCCCGCCCGCCGGGACGAGGCGACGACGCTGGTGCGCGAGACCGGGCGGCTGGTCCGCGAGGACGACCGGCTGCTGCCGGCGATGCTGCCGGTCGGCGACGGCCTGCTGGTGGCCGTGCGCCGCTGAGGCACACCGGCCCGAGCACGCGGACGGCCGCCCACCCCGCGGGGTGGGCGGCCGTCGTCGTCCCGGCGCCGGGCCGTGCTCAGCGCAGCGCGGCGAGCCAGCGCAGCAGCAGGCGGGCGCCGAAGCCGGTCGCACCCTCGGTGACCTCGTGCCGGTCCGCGGTCGACCGCGCGGGCCCGGCGATGTCGAGGTGCGCCCAGGTGCGGGCGCCCACGAACTCGCGGAGGAACAGGGCCGCCGTGATCGAGCCGCCGCCGTACTTGAGGTCCTGCGGGACGTGCCGCAGGTCGGCGACGGTGGAGCGCACCGCGTCGGCGTAGTCCTCGACGAGCGGCATCGACCAGACCGGCTCGCCCGACTCCGCGCCCGCGGCCTCCAGCGCCGCGGCCAGCCGCGGGTCGGTCGCGTACAGCGCGCCGTGCTGCTTGCCGAGCCCGAGGCTCGCGGCGCCGGTGAGCGTCGCGACGTCCACCAGGAGGTCGGGGTCCAGCGTTGCGTCGGCCCAGGCCAGCGCGTCACCGAGCACCAGCCGGCCCTCCGCGTCGGTGTTCGCGATCTCGACCGTGCGGCCGCCCCACATCCGCAGGACGTCGCCCGGCCGGTACGACGCGGCGCCGAAGTGGTTCTCCGCGAGCGGCAGCACCGCGGTGACCCGGTGCGGCACCTCCGCGGCGGCCGCGCCGAGCACGGTCGCCAGCGCCACGGCGGCGCCCGCCATGTCCGTCTTCATGGGCACCATCGCCTCGCGCGGCTTGATGGACAGGCCGCCCGTGTCGTAGGTGATGCCCTTGCCGACCACCACGACGTGCTGGCGCCGGCGACCGGCGGTCCCGGCCGGGCCCGCGGGGTCGTAGGTGACGGTGACCAGCCGCGGGCTCGACGCCGAGCCGCCGCCGACGGCGAGGATGCCGCCGAAGCCCTGGGCCTCGAGCTCGCGCGGGCCGAGCACCTCGACCCGCAGGCCGGCGTCCCGGGCCAGGTCCGACGCGCGGTCGGCGACCCAGGCCGGGTCCTTGATGCTGGACGGGGTGTTGGCGAGGTCGCGCACCAGCCAGGTGGCGGTCGCGCCGCGCACGGCCTCGTCGAGCGCGGCCTGCACGCGCACGCCCTCGCGGCCGACGAGCACGAGCTCCTCGGCCGGCGCCTCCTTCGGCGAGGCGGGCGCGCCGATCCGCTGCACGCGGTAGGCGGCGAGCAGGTAGCCCTCGGCGAACGCGCGCACCGCGCGCGGGCCGTCGGCGCCGGGCTCGGTGGCGACGGTCGTCAGCACGCGGCGCAGGCCGCGGGTGGCGCGGGCCAGCGCGGCGCCGGCACGCCGGAGCTCGTCCGGGGTGCCGTCGCCGACGCCCACGAGCACCAGCCGGCGCGGCAGGCCCGCCCAGGGCAGGTCGCCGCCGGCGCTGCCGACGGGGCGCGGCAGCAGCAGCGTCCACGCCTCGCCGGCGGCACCGGTCAGACCGGCCCGCTCCGCGAGCTCGGCCAGGTCGATGCCGTACCGCGCCGCCGCGTCGGCGGTGCCGCGGCGCGGCTGGAGGTCGGTGTCGTCCGGCGCCGCCGGGGCGACCGGGACGGCCACCGCGTCGACGTCGGCCGCGAGCAGCAGCTCGGAGGTCGCCAGCGAGCCGGCCACGAGGCCGACCGCCGGGACCGCGCGGCCGATGCGCTGGGGGGGCTG
>NZ_JAANNB010000254.1 GCF_011603975.1 Cellulomonas sp. IC4_254
ACCGCGGGCGGGTGGCGGACGTCGTGCTCAGAGCTGCGCGGTCGCGTCCACCGCGTGCAGGCGACGTCGGGCGAGCGCGAGGTTGCCCCGCCCGCGGTCCAGCGCCAGGTACCCGAACACCCCGTCGAGCGCGGGGTCCTCGCTCAGCAGGATGAGGTGGTACTCCTCGCTGAGCGTCACGAGGATGTCCTCGACCCGTCGGTTGCGCCCCATCTCCTTGGCGGCGCGCAGCTTGGCGCGGACGAAGTCGGTGGCGACGGCCGCGGCGAGCTCCAGGTCGTAGGGCACGGAGCTCGCGGAGGCCAGGATCATCCCGTTCCGGTAGTCCACGTAGGCGAACGCGAGCGCGCCGTCCAGGTCCATCAGGTCCTGCGCGGCCTGCTGCAGGTCGGTCACTCGGGCCTCCTCGGGGGCGGCCGGCGGGGTGCCGGGCGCGGTGGGTGGTGCCCACGCGGCGGACGCCGACGTGAGCCAGCAGAACGCACCCGTCACGGGTCGCGGCCTGGCGTGTCCGCATCAAGGTAGCGACATTGTCGTCGCGTGCCCATACCCTTCTGACCAGCAGGACAAATGCTCTGCAATACCCCGCGGAGGTCGATCGCGGTGCATTCGCGACATCTCCTGAGCGCGCCGGGCGCGGCACCCGACCCCCGGCCCGGGACCACCGGCGGCGCACCCGCGGCGGCCCGCGGGCGGACTCCCGGGGCTGGACCTAGGTCCCCGGGACTCCGGTCCCAGACTTTGTGAAACTTTTCTCGATAGCGTCAGGGACGTGAGGTCGACGGAGCCCTCCGCACCCCAACCCACCACCCTCGGGAGAGTCCCCGTGACCACCACGACGACGACGAGCACCGGAACCGCCGCGGCCATCGACCAGCTGGTCGCCGGCGCGACCAAGGCGCTGGCCGAGTACGCCCGCTTCACCCAGGAGGACGTGGACCGCCTGGTCAAGAAGGCCGCCGTCGCGGCGCTCGACCAGCACGGGCAGCTCGCGGAGCTGGCGGTCGAGGAGACCGGCCGCGGCGTCTTCGAGGACAAGGCCGTCAAGAACATCTTCGCCTGCGAGCACGTGACCAACTCGATGGCCGCGCTCAAGACCGTGGGCGTCATCTCCCGCGACGAGATCAACGGCATCACCGAGATCGCCGAGCCGGTCGGCGTCATCTGCGCGATGACCCCGGTGACCAACCCGACCTCGACCGCCATCTTCAAGTCGCTCATCGCGCTGAAGACCCGCAACCCGATCATCTTCGCGTTCCACCCGAACGCGCAGAAGTCCTCGGTCGCCGCCGCCCGGGTCGTGCGCGACGCCGCGGTCGCGGCCGGCGCCCCCGAGCACTGCATCCAGTGGGTCGAGGCCCCCTCGATGGAGGCCACCGGCCTGCTGATGAACCACCCGGGCGTCTCCACCATCCTGGCCACCGGCGGCAACGCGATGGTCCGGGCCGCGTACTCCTGCGGCAAGCCGGCCCTCGGCGTCGGCGCGGGCAACGTCCCGGCGTACATCGAGAAGACCGCCAAGCTCAAGCGGGCCGTCAACGACGTGGTGCTGTCCAAGTCGTTCGACAACGGCATGATCTGCGCCTCCGAGCAGGCCGTCATCCTGGACGACGAGATCTACGACGCCGCGCTGGCCGAGTTCGCCGTGCTGCACGCGTACCGCGCCAGCAAGAAGGAGAAGGCGCTCCTCGAGAAGTTCATCTTCGGCGTCGAGGCCAAGGGCAAGAACTGCGCCGACGCCAAGCTGAACCCGACCGTCGTCGGCAAGTCGCCGCAGTGGATCGCCGAGCAGGCCGGCTTCACCGTCCCCGCCGACACCTCGATCATCCTGGCCGAGGTCGGCTCGGTCGGCCCGAACGAGCCGCTCACCCGCGAGAAGCTCTGCCCGGTCCTCGCCGTGCTGCGCGCCACCTCCACCGAGCAGGGCATCCAGCTCGCCGAGCAGATGGTCGAGTTCGACGGCCTGGGCCACTCCGCCGCGATCCACACGCAGGACGAGGCGCTCACCGAGGAGTACGGCAACCGCGTCAAGGCCATCCGCGTCATCGCGAACGCGCCCTCCTCGCTCGGCGGCATCGGCGACATCTACAACGCGTTCATCCCGTCGCTGACCCTGGGCTGCGGCTCCTACGGCCACAACTCGGTGTCGAACAACGTCTCGGCGATCAACCTCGTCAACATCAAGCGCGTGGGCCGGAGGAACAACAACTTGCAGTGGTTCAAGGTCCCGGCCAAGACGTACTTCGAGCCGAACGCCATCCGCTACCTGTCCGACATGGCCGACGTCGAGCGCGTCACCATCGTCACCGACGCCACGATGACCACCCTCGGCTTCGTCGACCGCGTCCTGGACGTGCTCAACCGCCGCGGCAACCACGTGTCGGTGCAGATCATCGACCAGGTCGAGCCCGAGCCCAGCGTCAAGACCGTGCAGGCCGGCGCGGCGCAGATGCGGCACTTCCGCCCGGACACGATCATCGCGCTCGGCGGCGGCTCGCCGATGGACGCGGCCAAGGTCATGTGGCTGCTGTACGAGCACCCGGAGATCGTGTTCTCGGACCTCAAGCAGAAGTTCTTCGACGTCCGCAAGCGCGCCTTCAAGTTCCCGGTGCTCGGCGAGCTGGCCAAGCTCGTCTGCATCCCGACCACCTCGGGCACCGGCGCCGAGGTCACGCCGTTCGCGGTCATCTCGGACCCCGACGCGGGCAAGAAGTACCCGCTGGCCGACTACGCGCTGACCCCGACCGTCGCGATCATCGACCCGGTCCTGACCTCGAAGATGCCGCGCTCGCTGGCCGCCGACTCCGGCTTCGACGCCCTGACCCACGCCACCGAGGCGTTCGTCGCGGTGTACGCCAACGACTTCACCGACGGCATGGCGCTGCAGGCGATCCGGCTGATCTTCGACAACCTCGCGCAGTCGGTGAACGGCGACCCCGCCGACCCGGCCACGAAGGAGGCCCGGGAGAAGATGCACAACGCGGGCACCATCGCCGGCATGGCGTTCGGCAACGCGTTCCTCGGGATCGTGCACGCGATGGCGCACGTCATCGGCTCGACGTTCCACCTGGTGCACGGCCGGACGAACGCCACGCTGCTCCCGCACGTCATCCGGTACAACGGCCAGATCCCGACCAAGCTCACCAGCTGGCCGAAGTACGAGCACTACGTCGCCCCCGAGCGGTTCCAGCAGATCGCCCAGATGCTGGGCCTGCCGGCCGAGACCCCGGAGCAGGGCGTCGAGTCCTACGCCGTGGCGATCGAGGCGCTGCGCGCCAAGGTCGGCATCCCGGCGTCCTTCCAGGCGCAGGGCGTCGACGAGCAGGACTTCCTGTCCCGGCTCGACGAGGTCGCCATGGGCGCCTACGAGGACCAGTGCGCCCCGGCCAACCCCCGGATGCCGATGCGCGCCGACATGAAGGACATCATGACCGCGGCCTACTACGGCACCTCCGTCGCGGAGGTGCGGGGCCGCCGCGAGCAGCAGCAGGGTGCGCAGAGCGCGCCCGCCGGGGCGGGGGCCCCGGCCGAGGCCGACGCCTGACCGTCCCTCCGACCTGATCCAGGTCGCTGCTCGCCCGAGCGCCCCGCCCGCGACGACCGTCGCGGGCGGGGCGCTCCTCTGCGTCCGGCCGGGTGCTCCGAGGTGGGGCTGGCACACTGGGCCGTCCACCGACGAGGAGGCCCGCCGATGACCACCCGCCGCACCGCCCGACCCGTGCGCCGCGCCCGCACCGTCCGCGCCGCGCTCG
Source organism: Cellulomonas sp. IC4_254 (assembly GCF_011603975.1). Lineage (GTDB taxonomy): Bacteria > Actinomycetota > Actinomycetes > Actinomycetales > Cellulomonadaceae > Cellulomonas. The sequence continues at coordinate 3,753 of NZ_JAANNB010000254.1, forward strand.
CCCTGCCGCTCGCCGTGGGCGCCGCGCTCGCCCTGGGCGCCTGCTCCCAGGCCGACGACCTCGCGTCCCAGGCCCAGTCCGTCGCCGACTCCGCGAGCGAGGCCGCCGGCAACCTGCGCGACCTCGCCGACCAGGTCCGCGAGCGCGTCGAGTCCGCGCGGACCGCCGTCGACGACGCCCGCGCCCGGCTCCAGGACCTGGACGCGAGCGCCCGCGAGGCCGCCCAGGGCGCCGTCGACCAGTCGTCCACCGCCATCGACGACGCCACCGCGGCGCTCGAGCAGGCGCAGGCCGACGGCAGCGCCGCCACCCAGGAGCAGCTCGACTCCGCGCAGTCGGCGCTCGACTCGGCCCGGTCCGCGCTCGACTCGGCGTCCACGCAGGTCGACGCCACGACGGCCGACGCGCTCGACCGGCTCGCGCAGCGGGTCGAGGAGCTGTCGCAGCAGGTGCAGGACACCGAGCAGGGCTGAGCCGCACGGCCGCGTGGTGCGCGGGTGGCGACCGGGTGACGCGCGGCCCGCAAGTCACCCGGCCGAGTCCGCGCCGACCGCTTGAGCCGGCGCGCGTGGTGCCGATCACAGGAGCATGACCACGCACCACCCGCGCCCCCGGACCCGGCACCACGTGCCGTGGTGGGTGGCGTGCGCGTGGGGGTCGCTGGTCCTGCTGGTCCTCGCGGGTCTGGCCGCGGCCTCCGGCGTCCTCTGACGCCTCTCGTACCCGGCGACACCGCCGACCGGTGCGTGGGCGGTGCCGTCGACGGTCCGGCACGCCGGACTACCCTCCTCGGGTCCCCTCACGAACGGACCGCGATGA
>NZ_JAANNB010000255.1 GCF_011603975.1 Cellulomonas sp. IC4_254
GGCGAGCGCCACGGCGTCCGCGACGAGCGTCCGGACCCCCGCGAGGTCGCCGTCGCGCACCCGGTCCCGCGGCACCATCCACGAGCCGCCGACCGCGGCGACGCACGGCAGCGCGAGGTACTGGTCGAGGTTGCCCGGCCCGACGCCGCCGGTCGGCACGAACCGGACCCCGCCGAACGGGGCCGCGAGCGCCGCGATCGCCGCGCTGCCGCCGGAGGTGCCGGCCGGGAAGAACTTCACGGTGTCGAGGCCGAGGTCGAGCGCGGCCTGCACCTCGGTGGCGGTCACGGCGCCGGGCAGCACGGGGACGCCGTGATCCTGGGCGCGCTCGACGACGGCGCGGGAGGTGCCGGGCGACACGAGGTACTGCGCGCCGGCCGCCACGGCGGCGTCGACCTGCGCGGGCGTGACGACGGTCCCCGCGCCGACCAGCACGTCGCCGCCCCGGTCCGCGATCACGCGCACGGCGTCCGCCGCGGCGGACGTGCGGAAGGTGACCTCGGCGACGGGCAGACCGCCTCCGACGAGGGCGTCGGCGAGCGGGCCGGCGTCCCGCGCCTCGTCGAGCACCACCACCGGCACCAGCCGGTGCGCCGCGAGCCGGTCGAGCACGTCCGCCATGTCGAACTCCTTCGTTCCGCTCTGCGCAACTTCCGATGCGCCCTGCGCACCGATCGTGGCACACGGCGAGGCCCGGCAGCAACGGCGGGTGGGGCGGGCGCTCAGGCCGGTGGCAGCGCCAGGCCCGGCGGGAGCAGCGGCGGCACGACCGCGCGGATCCGCGCGTGCACCTCGTCCCGGCGCTCGGCGGTCATGCGGTCGGCCGGGGCCGTGACGCTCAGCGCCGCGACCGGCCGCGACCCGCGGAGCAGCGGCACACCGAGGCAGGCGATGCCCGGCTCGTTCTCCTCGACCTCGACGGCGTAGCCGCGCTGCCGGGCCGCGGCGAGCTCGTCCGCCACGTGCGCGACGGCGACGCGGCCGGCCGGCTGCACCGCGCCCACGTACCCGTCCAGCGCCGCGGCCGGGGTGTCGCCGAACGCGAGCATCGCCCGGCCGAGCGCCGTCGTCGCCGCCCAGTTCCGCCGGCCGACCGCGGACCACACCCGCACGGGCCGCTCCGGCTCGACCTTGTCGAGGTAGACCACCTGCGCGCCGCTGAGGACGCCGAGGTGCACGAGCTCGTCGGTGGCGGCGCACAGCGCGACCAGGGCGCCGTGCAGCCGGGCGGGCAGGTCGTCCTCCGCGAAGTACCGGTCGGCGAGCCCGAGGGCCGCGGCGCCGAGCCCGTACCGGCCGCTCGCGGGGTCCTGCGCGACGTAGTCGCGGTGCCGGAGCGCGGCCAGCGCGCGGTGCACGGTGGTCTTGTGCACGCCGAGGGCCGCCGACAGGTCGGCGAGGCTCGCGCCGGCCGGGCCCGCGGCGGCGACGACCTCGAGGGTGCGCAGCGCGCGGTCCACGCTCTCGACCGGCGACCCGGCCGGACCCGCCGCCGGGCCCGCCCCGGCACCCGCCGCGACGGCGCCCGCGCCGCTCGTCTCCTCCGCCACGGCGCCCACCCTACGGGCGCCGTGGCGGCCTCGTGCCCGACGTCAGCCGAGGGCGGGGATCAGGAGCCGCGCGATCTCGAAGTAGATGATGAGCCCGGTCCCGTCCACGAGCGTGGTGATCATCGGGCCGGAGACGACCGCGGGGTCGACGCCGAGCCGCCGGAGCAGCGGCGGCAGCACCGCGGCGACCAGCGACGCCCAGAGCACGATCACCCCGGCCGAGACGGCGACGGTGAGCCCCACCTCGGGACCCACCCCGAGGATCTGGGCGAACACCCCCGCGACCAGCGCGATCGTCAGCCCGAGGAGCGCGCCCGCCGTGACCTCGGTGCGCACGACCCGCCCCAGGTCGCGCAGCCGCACCTGGCCGAGGGCCATCGCCCGCACCAGGGTCGTGGTGATCTGCGTACCCGCGTTCCCGCCCGTGCCGATCAGGAGCGGCACGAAGAACGCGAGGGCGATGACGGTCTCGAGCTCGTCCTCGAAGGCACGCAGCACGGTGCCGGTGTACATCTCCGCGGCGAACAGCGCGAGCAGCCACCCGATCCGCCGGCGCCACAGCCGTGCGGGCGACGCGGCGAGGTAGGGCAGGTCCAGCGGGAGCGCCCCGCCCTGCCGCTCGGCGTCCTGCGTCGCGCTGCCCTCGACGAGGTCCGCGACGTCCTGGTCGGTGAGCGCGCCGAGCAGACGACCGTCGTCGACCACGGGCACCGCCCCGGCACGGTGCCGGCGCAGCACGCGCGCGGCCTGCTCCCCGGGCGTGTCGGGGGCCACGGCGGGGACGTCCGGCCGCGCGAGCCCCGCGAGGACGCGCCCCGGGGCCGCGAGGGCGAGGGTCCGGTACGAGACCGTCCCGTGCAGCACGGGCGCGACGCCCGGCTCGGGGTGGCTGGTCACGTAGACCTCGCCGCTCGCGGGGACCCGGGCTCGCGCGCGCAGCGCCGCCACCGTCTCGGCCACCGTCGCGGACGGCCGGACCGTCACCACGTCCGGGTCCATCCGCGCCCCGGCCGTCCCGCGCGGCCAGGCGAGGACACCCCGCACGACGGCAGCCCGGGCCGCGGGCAGCGCCTCGAGGAGGAGGTCACGACGGTCGCGCGACAGCTCACGGAGCACGGCGGCGGCCTCGTCCCCGGGCAGCGCCCCCACCAGCCCGGCGGCGACCGGCACGTCGAGGAGCGCCAGCAGCGCGGACGCGGCACCCGGGTCGACGCCGGAGAGCAGGTCGGCGGCGGTCGCCGGGTCCAGGAGCGCGGCGATCCGCCGGGTGTCGTCGGACCCGGCCGACACGAGGTCGGCCAGAGCGGCCTCCCGGTCGGCGCGACCGGGGGTGCCGCGGAGCCAGCCGGCGACCTCCTCGGGGGTGCGGGCGTCGGCGAGGCGGCCCGGGGCCTCGGGCACCGGGTCCGCGACGGTGCGGGCAGGACGGGGCAGGGCGAAGCGGGACATGGTGGTCTCCTCACGGCGGGCCGACGGCGGCGGCCCGCGGGGTTCCGGCGGTGGCGCACGATGCGCCGGGCCGCCGCACCTGGGGGCCGGCGAGGCCCGGTGCGGGCAGCACGGGAGGACGGGACGGCACCGGGCCGTCCGTGGTGCGGGCGCGGGGCGTCCGGGTTCGCGGGGTCAGGCGCCGAGGGCGCTGATGAACACCCGGGCGACCGTGAAGTAGATGATCAGGCCGGTCGCGTCCACCAGCGTCGTGATGAGCGGGCCGGACCCGACCGCAGGGTCGACGCCCACCCGTCGGAGCAGGAGCGGGAGCACCGAGGCGATGAGCGACGACCACACGATGATCGCGCCGGCGGCGACCGCGACCGTGATCGCGACCTCGCCCCCGACGCCGGAGGTCCACGCCCGGAGCCAGCCTGCCGCGGCGATCGTCACCGCGACCAGGAGACCGGTGCTCAGCTCCTTGCGCACCACCCGGCCGGCGTCGCGCAGCCGCACGCCGCCCGTCGCCATCGCGCGGATCACGGTGGCGGTGATCTGGGTGCCCGCGTTGCCGCCCGCACCGATGAGCAGCGGCACGAAGAACATCAGCGCCACCACGGTGTCGAGCTCGTCCTCGTAGTGCTGCAGCACCGAGCTCGTCATCGTCGCCGTCACGAACAGCACGAGCATCCAGACGATCCGCTTGCGCCACAGCAGCAGCGGCGAGGCCCGCAGGTAGGGCACGTCGAACGGCTGCGCACCACCCTGCCGGACCGCGTCCTCGGTGGTCTCCTGCTCGACGATGTCGGCGACGTCGTCACCGGAGAGCACCCCGAGGAGCAGCCCGTCGTCGACCACGGGGAGCGCGGCGAGCCGCTGGTCGCGCAGCAGTCGCGCGGCGCGCTCCTGGTCCGCCGTCGGCTCGACCGTCACCACGTCGTCGCGCATCAGCGACGCGACGAGGACCGTCGGCTCCGCCAGCACGAGGTCACGGAACGTCACCACGCCGAGCAGCGCCTCCCCGACGCCACCCTCGACCGGGGCGGTGACGTACACCTCGCCCCCGCCCTCGGTCGCGGAGTCGGGCTGGGCGCGGAGCGCGTCCACCGCCTCGCCGACCGTCATGGTGGCCCTGACGGTGGCGACCTCCGGGTTCATGTGGGCGGCGGCGGCGTCGTCGGGCCAGGCCAGCAGGCCGCGGACCGTCGCCGACCGCGTGACGGGCATGGCGGCGAGCAGGGCGGCGCGCTCGCCGTCGGGGGTGACACGGAGCAGCTCGGCGGCCTCGTCGGGGTCGAGGCTGGCGACCAGCCCCGCCGCCACCGGGGCCGGGACGACGTGCAGGATCTCCGCCGCGGCGTGCGGCTCCAGGCTCGCGAGGAGGTGCTCCGCGGTGGTGGGGTCGAGCAGACCGACGAGGGTGCGGACCTCGCGGTCCGACAGCTCGGCGACCTCGTCCGCGCGGGTGCGCGGGTCGGTCGTGGTCTCGAGCCAGACCTCGACGGCCCGGCGCGTGCCGACGGCGACGACGTCGTGCAGGTCGAGGTCGACCGGGAGGGCGCCCGGGCG
>NZ_JAANNB010000256.1 GCF_011603975.1 Cellulomonas sp. IC4_254
GCCTGCCGAAGCCCGGCGGCCGAGTGTTCGGCGGCCAGGTCATCGCGCAGGCGCTCGTCGCGGCCGGGCGCACCGTCCCCGAGGGCCGGCTGCCGCACTCGCTGCACGGGTACTTCCTGCGCGCGGGCGACGTCGCGACGCCCATCGAGCTCGGCGTCGAGCGGCTGCGCGACGGCCGGTCGTTCTCGGCGCGGCGCACGCACGCCGCCCAGGACGGCGACCCGATCCTGTCGATGATCGCGTCGTTCCAGGAGGACCAGCCCGGGATCGAGCACACCGAGCCCGCCCCGGACGTCCCGGCCCCCGAGGACGTCGAGTCGGCGATGGACCGCATGGGCCACCTGGACCACCCGATCGCCCGGTTCTGGACCCACGAGAGCGCGTTCGACGTCCGGCACGTCGGCGGCTCGCTGTACCTGGGCCCGGCGCCGACGCCCGAGGGCCGGCAGCGGGTGTGGATGCGCGCCAAGGGCGCCGTCCCCGCCGACCAGCTGCTGCACCGGGCGCTCCTCGCGTTCGCGTGCGACCAGATCATGCTCGAGCCGGTGCTGCGCCGCGCCGGGCTGTCCTGGCTCACGCCCGGGCTGTCGGTCGCGAGCCTGGACCACGCGATGTGGTGGCACCGGGACGTGCGGGTCGACGACTGGCTGCTGTTCGACCAGGACAGCCCGTCCGCGCAGGGCGGCCGCGGGCTCGGCAGCACCCGGGTGTTCGACCGGTCCGGCGCGCTGGTCGCGACCATCGCGCAGGAGGGCATGGTCCGGGTCCCGGCGTCCTGACCGGCGCGGCGGCGGGCCGCGCTGCGGCGCCGGGGCTCCGCTGGCGGGGCCTCGTGCGCCGGTGCACAGTGTCCCGGTGGTGAGGCTGCGACGGGTCAGGATCGACTCCCCGGGGTGGACCCGACGACGTGCGGGGACCGGGTTCTCGTACCTCGACGTCGACCGCGTCACGCGCATCACCGACGTCGAGCACCTGGACCGGATCGTCGCGCTGGCCATCCCGCCGGCGTGGCAGGACGTGTGGATCAGCCCGTGGGCCAACGGCCACATCCAGGCGGCCGGGCTCGACGACGCGCAGCGCCGGCAGTACCTGTACCACGAGCAGTGGCGCCGGCGCCGGGACCGGCTCAAGCACGACCACGTGCTCGACGTCGCCCGGCGGCTGCCCGCCGCACGCCGCTCCGTGCGCCGCGACCTCGCACTGCCGGGGTTTCCGCGGGCGAAGGCCCTGGCGCTGGCGTTCCGGCTGCTCGACCTGGCGTACTTCCGGGCCGGCGGCGAGGGCTACGCCCAGCGCAACGGCTCCTACGGCCTGGCGACGCTGCGCCGCGAGCACGTGCAGGTGCTGTCCGACGACGACGGCGCCGAGACCGCCGTGCGGTTCCACTACCCCGCCAAGTCCGGGCAGATCCGGGACGTCGTGGTCGAGGACGCGCAGGTCGCCGAGCTCGTCGGCACCCTGCTGCGCCGGCGCGGCGGGGGTCCCGAGCTGCTGGCGTGGCGGGACGACGACGGCTGGCACGACATCACCAGCGCCGAGGTGGGCGCCGACGTGAAGCACCGGCTCGGCGACGACGCCAGCCCGAAGGACTTCCGCACCTGGCACGCGACCGTGCTCGCCGCGCGCGGGCTCGCGGCGAGCGGCGCGGCCCCGACGTCCGACCGCGGCCGGCGCCGGGTCGTGGCGACCGTCGTCAAGGCGGTGTCGCACGAGCTCGGCAACACCCCGGCGGTGTGCCGGGCGTCCTACATCGACCCGCGGGTCATCGACCTGTGGACGCACGGCACGACCATCCGGCCGACCCGGTCCCAGGCGGTAGCGGAGAAGGAGACGCTGGCGCTGCTGTCCTGACCGCCCGCGGTCGGACGCGGTGGCGCGGTCGGACGCGGGACGCTCAGTCGCGGACGCGGGCCAGGGCGAAGCCGTCCCAGCCCTTGGCGCCCACGGTCTGCAGCGCCGTCGCGTCCAGCCGCGGGTGCGTGCCGAGCGCGTGCAGCACCTCCCGCGAACCCGTGACGCGCGGGTCGTCGGACCCGGCGTCGGCCACCTCGCCGCGGCGCACCACGTTGTCGACGACGATCACCGTCCCGGGGTGCGACAGCCGCACCGCGAGGTCGAGGTACCGCGCGTTGCTCGGCTTGTCGGCGTCGATGAACACCAGGTCGAACGCGTCCTCGCCCTGCGCGATCAGCCCCTCCACCGAGTCGCCCGCCGGCCCCTCGACCAGCCGCACCCGGTCCGCGACGCCCGCCCGCACGAAGTTGTCCCGCGCCACGGCGGCGTGCGCGGGGTCGATCTCCAGCGTCGTGACGTGCCCCTGCGGCCCGACCGCGTCCGCGAACCACAGCGTGCTGTACCCGGCGAGCGTGCCGAACTCCAGGACGCGCTGCGCGCCCGCGATCCGGCAGAGCAGCCACAGCAGCCGGCCCTCCGTCGGCGCGACCTCGATGGCCGGCAGCCCGGCCGCGCGGCCGGCGTCCCGCGCCGCGACCAGCGCGGCGCTCTCCGGCACCAGCTCCTCGACCAGGTACGCGTCCACCGCGGCCCAGCCCTGCTCCCCCGACCCGTGCTCACCCATGACCCGATCATGCACCTCCGTCCGCGCACGCGGGACGGGGGTCGGACCACCCGCTCCACCGGATGCGGGCCGCGCGGGGGCGTCGGAGACTGCGGACGTGCCCCAGGACCCCGCCGTGACCAGCCCGAGCGCGGACGCGCCCACCGCCGACGACCTGCTCCCCGAGCCGGTCGCGCGCAGCCTGCCCGGGATCGTCCCCGGTGTCGGGCCCGACGGCCGGCCGCGGCCGGACGCCCCGCTGGTCGCCGTCACCGGCGTGACCGGCTACGTCGGGGGCCGTCTGGTGCCCGAGCTGCTCGCCGCCGGCTACCGGGTGCGCGCCATCGCCCGACGGCCGGAGCGGCTGCGCGGCCGGCCCTGGTACGACGCCGTCGAGGTCGCCCAGGCCGACGCCGCCGAGCCCGAGCAGATCCGCGCGGCGCTCGAGGGCACCGACGTCGCGTACTACCTGATCCACTCGCTCGGCTCGGGCCGCCGGTTCGAGCAGCGGGACCGGCACACCGCGCTCGTGTTCGGCGCGGCGGCGCGCGAGGCCGGCGTCGGGCGGGTGATCTACCTCGGCGGGCTGTCGCCCGACACCGAGGAGCTCTCGCCGCACCTGGCCTCCCGCAAGGAGGTCGGGGAGATCCTGCTGGCCTCCGGCGTCCCCACGACGGTGCTGCGCGCGGCGATCATCCTCGGCTCGGGGTCCGCGTCGTTCGAGATGATGCGGTACCTCACCGAGCGGCTGCCCGCCATGACGGTGCCGAAGTGGCTGGACAACCGGATCCAGCCGATCGCGGTCCGCGACGTGCTGCGCTACCTGGTCGGCTCGGCGTCGATGCCGCCGGAGGTCAGCCGGGAGTTCGACATCGGCGGGCCGGACGTCCTGACCTACCGGGACATGATGCAGGGCTACGCCAAGGCGGCCGGGCTGCCGCGGCGGATCATCGTCAAGGTCCCCGTGCTGACCCCGCGGCTGTCCAGCCACTGGGTCGGGCTGGTCACCCCGGTGCCGTCCGGCATCGCCCGGCCGCTGGTCGAGTCGCTGGTCCACGAGGTCGTCTGCGACGAGCACGACATCGCGCAGTACGTGCCGGACCCGCCCGAGGGGCTGATCTCGTTCCCGCGCGCGCTGCAGCTCGCGCTCGCCCGGATCCGCGAGGCCGACGTGACGACGCGCTGGTCGTCGGCGGGCGTGCCCGGGGCGCCGTCCGAGCCGCTGCCGTCCGACCCCGACTGGGCCGGGGGCTCGCTGTACCAGGACGCCCGCAGCGTCGAGGTGGACGCCTCGCCCGCGGCGCTGTGGCGGGTGCTGGAGTCGGTCGGCGGCGAGCGCGGCTGGTACTCGTGGTCGCTCGCCTGGCGGGTGCGCGGCCTGATGGACCGGGTCGTCGGCGGGCCGGGCCTGCGCCGCGGCCGCCGGGACCCGCGGCGGCTCGTCGTCGACGACGCGGTGGACTTCTGGCGGGTCGAGGAGGTGCAGCCGGGGCGGCTGCTGCGGCTGCGCGCCGAGATGCGGCTGCCCGGGCTCGCGTGGCTGGAGCTGCGCGTCGAGCCGGACGGCGACACCCCCGAGGAGCAGGGCTCCGCCGGGCCGGGGTCGGCCCGACCGGCCGACGTGTCCCCCGAGCGCTGGACCACCCCGCCGACCCGGTTCGCGCAGCGCGCCGTGTTCCACCCGCACGGGCTGCTCGGGCAGCTGTACTGGTGGTCGGTGTACCCGTTCCACGGCGTCGTGTTCGGCGGGATGCAGCGCAACATCGCCCGCGCGGCGGAGACCGCCGAACGCTCCCGCCGCGACCTCCCCCGCTGACGCGCCTCCCGGTCGCCCGACCCCGCACCCGTACTGTCTCGCCGAGATAGGACCTCCGGCTCGAGATAGGACCGTCCACGGCCCTATCTCGAGCGGCACGTCCTATCTCGGCGGAGGTGCGGAGGCAGAG
>NZ_JAANNB010000257.1 GCF_011603975.1 Cellulomonas sp. IC4_254
GGCGCGGCCACGTCAGATCACGTCCGCGAAGCCGCGTTCCATCTTCGAGAAGATCAGCGCGCCGCCGACGAACACCGCGACGCTCACCCCCGCCGTCGCGGCGATCTGCCACGTCGCCGGCTGCGCCAGGCCGAGCAGCGACCACCGGAAGCCCTCGAGGATCCAGGTCAGCGGGTTGATGTCGAACAACCAGCGGATGCCCTCGCCCACCTCGCTCAGCGAGTAGGCGAGCGGGCTGGCGTACAGCAGCGTCTGCAGCGCGAACGGCACCACGTAGGCGATGTCGCGGAACTTCACCATCAGCGCCGAGGCGGCCATGCCGAGGCCGGAGCCCAGCAGGATCACCGCGAGGATCCACAGCGGGAGCGTCAGCAGGGCCCAGGTGATCGGGATGTCGTACCAGACGATCAGCCCGACCATCAGGACGCCGGCCACCAGGAAGTCGACCAGCACCGACAGCACCGAGGACAGCGGCACCAGCAGCCGCGGGAAGAACACCTTGGACACCAGCGCCTGGTTGTTCACCAGCGACGGCGCCGCCCGGGACACGATCCCGTTGAACAGCGTCCACGCGAGCATGCCGGTGAACGAGAAGACGAAGTACGGCACGCCGTCGCTGGACAGGTCGGCGATCTGCCCGAACACGATCGAGAAGATGCCGGCGCTCAGCAGCGGCTGCAGCACTACCCAGATCACGCCGAGCGCGGTCTGCCGGTAGCGCAGCTTGAGGTCGCGGATGCCGAACCGGGTGAAGACCTCGCGGGCCTCCCACATCTCGCGCCACGCCGGCAGCGGGAGGCGCCCGGGCGGGTTGATGACAGTCGTGCGCGTGGCCATCGCTCAGCGCCTCTCGTAGTCGAAGTCGGCGAGGACGAGGCCCGCGTCGAGCCCCTCGTCGGAGACCGCCTGCGGGTAGGGCAGCACCGGGTGGATCTCGAACCGGCCGGCGCCCTCGAACGAGTCGAGCACCCCGGAGGAGCAGACGAACAGGTCGACGGTGTACTCGCCGGGCTTGAGCCAGGGCTCCTTGATGGTGAGCGCGATCTTCTGCTCCTGCGCCGGGTCCAGCCAGAGGCCGCTGACCCGGGAGTCGCACTGCAGGATCGTGGTGCCGTGCCGGTCGTTGATGTGGCAGGACACGAAGTACTTGCCGATGTAGTCGGCGTTGGCGGAGACCAGGAACTCGATGGTCTTCGGCTCGGTGGTCTTGTACAGGGGGCTGGAGACCGTCGCGGAGGTGATCCGGACCTCGCCGGTGCCGGGGCGCCGGTCGATGTCGGTCTGGCTGATCGCCACCCGGTCCCGGCTGGTCTGGTAGAGCTCGATGGCGTCGTCGACCGTGCCGTGCATCACGAGGTTGCCGTGCTCGAGGAAGATCGCCGAGGTGCACAGCGTCTTGACGGTCTGCACCTGGTGCGACACGTAGAGCACGGTGCGGCCCTCCGAGGCGACCGTGCGCATCCGGTCGAGGCACTTCGCCTGGAACTCGGCGTCGCCGACCGCGAGCACCTCGTCCACCGCGAGGATCTCGGTGTCCAGGTGCGCGGCGACCGCGAAGGCCAGCCGGACGTACATGCCGGACGAGTACCGCTTCACCGGGGTGTCGAGGAACTTCTCGACGCCGGAGAACGCCACGATCTCGTCGAAGCGCTGCTTGATCTCGCTCTTGCGCATCCCGAGCAGCGTGCCGTTGAGGAACACGTTCTCGCGGCCGGTCAGCTCCGGGTGGAAGCCGGTGCCGACCTCGAGCAGCGAGCCGACCCGGCCGGCGAGCTCGATCCGGCCGCGCGTCGGCGCGGCGACGCGGGTGAGCAGCTTGAGCAGCGTCGACTTGCCGGCGCCGTTGCGGCCCAGGATGCCGACGGCCTCGCCGCGGGGGATCTCGAAGCTCACGTCGTCGAGCGCGCGGAACTCCTCGTACTGCGCGCGCTGCAGCGGGTGCCGCAGCCGCTGCAGCACCGCCTCGGCGGCCGTGGACGGGGCGTCGTCGGAGGTGGCGATCCGGTACGACTTCCCGACCCCGGCGGCCCGGATGGCGACATCGGTCATGACTGGTCTCCGTGCTGCTGGGGGGTCGTGTACAGGCGCTCGTACGCGTCGGCGACGGCGGTGAGCGAGAAGGTGCGGGACCGCTCCAGGCCCGCGGCGGACAGCGCGGCCCGGCGCGGGGCGTCGAGCAGCACGTCGGCCAGCGCGGTGCCCAGGTCGTCCAGCTCGGCGAGCACCGCGGCGCGGCCCTCGTCGGAGACGTACCGGGCCCCGACGTTCGGCGTGGCGACGACCGGCAGGCCGCTGGCCATCGCCTCGGCGTACGGGATGCCGAAGCCCTCGTAGGACGACGGCAGGCAGAACACCCAGGCGCGGCGGTAGGCGTCGGCCAGGTCCTCGTCGGACAGCCGGCCGAGGACCTTGATGCCGGGGCCGGGGTCGGCCGGGGCGTCCCGGGTGACCATCCACAGCTCCGCCTCGGGGACCCGCGGCAGCACGTCCCGGGCGAACGCCGCCGCCAGGTCCTTGCCGCGCTTGCGGCCGTGCCACGTGCCCACGAACAGCACCACCGGGTGGTCGGCCCGGCCCGCCGCGTCGCCCGGGGTGAACCGGGTGGTGTCGACGCCGTTGGGGATCACGTCGTGCGACCGCGGCACCCAGCGCCGGGTCTGCGGGGACACCACGACGACCCGGTCGGCGACCACGGACGCCAGCACCTCGGTGAACCCGAGCAGCAGCATCCGCAGCTTCTCCTTGGCCCCGCGGATGTGCCGGGCCTCCTCGAAGCAGGAGCCGTGCACGGTGCGGACGTGCAGCGGCGCGCGCCGGCGCCACAACCAGTAGTCGTCGCCGTGCGCGTGCAGCACGTCGTAGCCCGTGAAGTCCTGCTTGCGCAGGTCGGTCGCGAACCGGAACGTGCGCAGCGAGCCCGACATCGCGACGTGCCGGTGGCCGTACACCGCGCCCGGCACGGGCGGGCAGTCGCTGAACATGTCGACGTGGTGGCCGCGGCGCGCGAGCTCGGTGGCGAGCTCGTGGGCCTGGAAGCCGACGCCGATCTTGCTGCCCGACGGGAGGTAGTAGGACAGCATGGCGATGCGCAGCGGGGCCGCGGTGCTGGCCTCACCCATGCGCGACGCCGTCCGTCGGGGCGGTGCGGCCGAGCGCGTGCGTGGGGGTGAGCACCCGCGCCGGCTCGGTGGCGAGCGTGCTCGTGCCCCGCAGCCCGTCGCGCAGCGCCTCGAGCCACGCGTGCCCGTGCTCCAGGTCGGGCTCGAGGTAGTTGCCCTCGGCCCACTCGTTCCAGGACTTGACCCAGAGCAGCCGCTCCTCGGGCCGGCGGTCGGCGAGGGTGTCGACGGCCTGGCGGACGTGCCGGCCGAACAGCTCGGGGGAGGAGCCGGTGACCACGACGGCGCGCGAGCCGGACCGCGGGGAGTTGTCCCAGTTCGGGTACACGCACGGCTGCAGCCGGTCGGAGATGCCGGCCGGCGCGGGCTCGAAGTCCGGCGCGTGCGGGAACACCTCCGGCTTGCCGAGCTTGCGGCCCAGGCGCATCCGCAGCACGTCCGCGCGGGTCTGCCGGGCGGGGATCCGCATGTACACGCCGGCGTCGAATCCGGCCGCGTCCACGTCGGTGTACTTCGGGCCGCGGCCGAGCAGGTCGGACACCTCGGCCACCAGGTACAGCCCCGGCAGGCCGGCCGCGCGGGCCATCGCCTGCCAGCGGTCGACGAACGCCGCGGCGTCCGGCAGGTCCTCCGGTCGGAACACGTAGAACACCGGGCGGTCGTCCACCCGCAGGTAGCGCTCGTCCCGGAACGCCGGCAGCAGCGAGTCGAAGTGCGCCTGCTCGTCCTCCGGCCCGGGGTAGGTCTGCTCCATCAGGACGCGGTCGCTCGCGCCGTGCCAGATGCCGCTCCAGGTCTGGTTCGCCCAGGCGAGGCAGAACTTCACCGACGGGACGCCGGACGCGAGCACCTCGGTGAACGGGCGCTCGAGGATCCGCCGGCCGCCGCCGAACCAGTAGTGCCAGTACACGAACGCCTCGACGCCGTACCGCTGCGCCAGGTCGCTCTGCGCCTCGCGCGCCTCCGGCATCCGCAGGTCGTAGAACCCGAGGTCGGCGGGGATGTGGGGCTGCACGTGCCCGCGGAACAGCGGCCGGGCCTTGGCGGTGTTGGTCCACTCCGTGAAGCCGGGGCCCCACCACGCGTCGTTCTCCGGCACCGGGTGGAACTGCGGCAGGTAGAACGTCACGGCGCGGGCGCGCAGGTCCGTGCTGCTGTCGGTGGACGGCACGGTCCCCCCTCTCCTGGTGGTCCTGGGTGGCCGGGGGGACGGGTCGTCGTCCCCAGGCCCGTTCCTGCTGCGATGAAGCCTATGAGTAGATTTGTCCGGTTTGTCCGCCGACCCCGGGTGAACCCGGTGGCATCCGGGTGATCCGCCCGAGGAACGCCCCGGGGCGCGCGCCCCGGGCGGACCTGCCCCGCTC
>NZ_JAANNB010000258.1 GCF_011603975.1 Cellulomonas sp. IC4_254
ACCGGGCCCGTCGGGTGCGCCGCCGCGCACGGCCGGTGCCCCGCCCCGCGCGGCCGGTGCCCCGCCGCGCACGGCCGGTGCCCCGCCGCGCACGGCCGGTGCCCCGCCGCGCACGGCCGGTGCCCCGCCGCGCACGGCCGAGACGCCCGCGACGGCCCAGACCCGGGGCGCCCGCCGCACCACCGGCTCCACCGCGCTCGCCCCGCGCACGGGCGCGTTCCCCGTGCGCCCGCCGGTGGTCAGCCAGGGTTCCGCGGCGCGGTTCGCCGAGCGGGCCCGCGCCCGCCGTCGGCTGGCCTGGCGGCAGATCCTCATCGCCGCAGGCTCGGTCGTCGTGGTCGGTGCGCTCGCCTGGCTGCTGCTGCTGTCCCCGGCCCTGGCCCTCGACGCCGAGCAGGTGCGGGTCACGGGCGCCGGGACGGTCGTGGCCGTCGACCAGGTGCGGGACGTGGTGGACGACGAGGCCGGGACCCCGCTGACCCGGCTGGACACCGCGACCCTGCGGCAGCGGCTGCTCGACGTGCCGGGCGTCCGGGACGCGACGGTGACCCGGGACTGGCCGCACGGCCTGGCGGTCCAGCTCGTGTCGCGCGAGCCGGTCGCGGCGGTGCCGGAGGCGTCCGACGTCGCGCAGCACGCGGACGGCGACGACGCGTCGGGTCCGGGCTACGCGCTCGTGGACCAGGACGGCGTGAAGGTCGGCCGCGCGGACGCGCCGCCGGAGGGGCTGCCCGTGGTCGAGGTGCCGGTGGGCGAGGCCCGCATCCTGTCGTCGGCGCTGGGGGTGCTCGAGGCGCTGCCCGAGGACCTGCTCGCCGCCATCGGCCAGGTGTCGGCCGGCACGCGGGACACCGTCCGGTTCACCCTGCGCGACGGGGCGACCGTCGAGTGGGGGAGCGCGCAGGACTCGGCGCTCAAGGTGGCGGTCCTGCAGGCCCTGCGCGCGGCGCCCGAGACGGCGGGCTCCGCGCGGTACGACGTGTCGGCGCCGACGATGCCGGTCGTCGGGTGATCCCGGCCCGACACGCGCGCACGGGTCGTTGAACGACCCCCGCGCGCCACATACCGTCACACCTAGACAGAACTGACATAACTATAACCCTCAACTTGAGGGTGAAGGTTCGTCGACATCGCGAGACGAGAGGCACCCACCGTGGCAGCTCCGCAGAACTACCTGGCGGTCATCAAGGTCGTCGGCATCGGTGGTGGCGGCGTGAACGCCGTGAACCGCATGATCGAGGTCGGCCTCAAGGGTGTCGAGTTCATCGCCATCAACACCGACGCCCAGGCCCTGCTCATGTCCGACGCGGACGTGAAGCTCGACGTCGGCCGCGAGCTCACCCGCGGTCTCGGCGCCGGCGCCGACCCCGAGGTCGGCAAGAAGGCCGCCGAGGACCACGCGGAGGAGATCGAGGACGTCCTGCGCGGCGCCGACATGGTCTTCGTCACCGCGGGCGAGGGCGGCGGCACCGGCACCGGCGGCGCGCCCGTCGTGGCCCGCATCGCCCGCTCGCTCGGCGCGCTGACCATCGGCGTCGTGACGCGTCCCTTCACCTTCGAGGGCCGTCGCCGCACCGTGCAGGCGGACTCCGGCATCGAGGCGCTGCGCGCCGAGGTCGACACCCTCATCGTGATCCCGAACGACCGCCTGCTGTCGATCTCCGACCGCTCGGTCTCGGTGCTCGACGCGTTCCGCTCCGCGGACCAGGTCCTGCTCTCCGGTGTCCAGGGCATCACCGACCTCATCACCACGCCGGGCCTGATCAACCTCGACTTCGCGGACGTGAAGTCCGTGATGCAGGGGGCGGGGTCGGCCCTCATGGGCATCGGCTCGGCCCGCGGGGAGGACCGCGCGGTGCAGGCGGCCGAGCTGGCGATCTCCTCGCCGCTGCTCGAGGCCAGCATCGACGGCGCCCACGGCGTGCTGCTGTCCATCCAGGGTGGCTCGGACCTCGGCCTGTTCGAGATCAACGAGGCCGCCCGCCTGGTGCAGGAGGCCGCGCACCCCGAGGCCAACATCATCTTCGGCGCGGTCATCGACGACGCCCTCGGCGACGAGGTGCGCGTGACCGTCATCGCGGCCGGCTTCGACGGCGGTGCCCCGGTGGTCCGCCGCGACGCCCGCGGGCTCGGCCAGGTCAGCGCCGGTGGCGGCGGCCAGGCCGCGCAGCAGGCGCCCGCGTCCATCCCGCCGGCGGCGGCCGTGCCGACGACGACCGCGGCGCACGCCGCCGTCCCGCCGCGCCCGGTCGGCCCGGACGAGGAGCGCCGCCAGGCCGCCGAGGTGCCCGCCTTCCTCACCCCGGACCAGGCCGGCACCAGCCAGCTCGAGGTCCCGCGGATCTTCGAGGAGGAGGTCGCCCGCCGCAAGGAGGACGACCTGGACGTGCCCGACTTCCTGAAGTAGTCGCATGACGCTGCCGGTGCTCGCGGTCGACCTCGGCCCGGGCGTCCGCGCGGGCTTCACCACCCGCGCGGGCGGCGTCAGCGTGCCGCCGTGGGCGGAGCTCGACCTCGGGCTGCTCGTGGGCGACGACCCGGCGCACGTGCGGGAGAACCGCGCGCGGGTCGCGGCCTGGGCCGGCGCGACCGTCGCCTGGGCCACCCAGGTGCACGGCGCGGACGTGCACGTGGTGCGCGGCCCGGGCGACGCCGCCGCCGACACGGTGGGGGAGGCCGACGCGCTCGTGTCGGCCCTGCCCGGCACCGCCGTCGGCGTGCTGGTCGCCGACTGCGTCCCGGTGCTGCTGGCCGACGCGCAGGCCCGGGTGGTCGGCGCCGCGCACGCCGGGCGGCGCGGGCTGGTCGCCGGCGTCGTGCAGGCGGCCCTCGCGGCGATGGTGGCGCGCGGCGCGGACCCCGGCCGGGTGCGCGCCGTCGTCGGCCCCGCGATCAGCGGCGGCCGGTACGAGGTCCCGGCCGCGATGCGCGACGAGGTGGACGCGGCGGTCCCCGGCACGGCCTGCACGACGGACGCCGGCACGCCCGGGCTCGACCTGCCCGCGGGCGTGGCGTCCGTGCTGCGCGCCGCCGGCGTGCGCGACGTGCGGGTGCCCGGGTGGTGCACGGACGCCGACGAGCGGTTCTTCTCGCACCGGCGCGCACAGCGCGCGGGGACCACCACGGGGCGGTTCGCCGGGGTCGTCGCGCTCGCGGAAATGCCCGGTGAGTGATATGTCCGGAAATTGCATCGACGACACGCCGACACGCCGCGTGTCGCACCGTCGTCCCATCCAGGCGCATTGCTAGCGTGACGGCGCAGGAGATGTGAGCAATTCGGGGATGGAGTGATCGCGATGGCCGGAGCGCTGCGCAAGACCATGCTGTACCTCGGGCTTGCCGACGACCGGGGCGAGCACGACCAGTACGTCGACGAGTACGACGAGCCGGAGGCGACGGTGGGACAGGACTACGAGGCCGAGGTCACGCCGCTGCGCCGCGAGCCGGCGCCGGAGCGACCCGTCGCCCCGGCACCCGCGCCGCGGCACGACGGCGAGGTGCGGCGGATCACCACGATCCACCCGCGCTCGTACAACGACGCGCGCAAGATCGGCGAGGCGTTCCGCGAGAACACGCCGGTCATCATGAACCTGTCCGACATGGACGACGCGGACGCCAAGCGCCTCGTCGACTTCGCGGCGGGCCTGATCTTCGGCCTGCACGGCGCGATCGAGCGGGTGACCAACAAGGTCTTCCTGCTGTCGCCGCAGTCGGTGGAGATCACCGGCGACGGGCGCGCCCCCGAGGCCTCCCGCGCCGGCTTCTTCAACCAGAGCTGACGAGGATCGGGGAGACTGGGACGCGTGACCTTCGTCCTCGGCCTGCTGCAGATCGTCGTCCTGGCCTTCATCCTGGTCCTGCTCGTGCGTCTGGTCCTCGACTGGGTGCAGTACTTCGCGCGGGACTGGCGCCCGCGCGGGGCCGCCCTCGTCGTCGCGGAGATCACCTACTCGGTGACCGACCCGCCGCTGCGGGCGCTGCGCCGGGTGATCCCGCCGCTGACCCTGGGCTCGGTGCGCCTCGACCTGGCGTTCCTCGTGCTGATGCTCGGCTGCTCCTTCCTGCTCTCGCTCCTGGGCGCGCTCGCATGACCGCGCGCCCGTCCGCGGGCACCGCCGGCCCGGTGGCCGGCCCCCGCACGCGCCCCGCCGACCGGGTCGCGTGCACAACCCGGAATGTCCGCTACGGTGGCCCGAGGTGGTCGGCGGACTGCCACCGGCTCGACCCAGTACGACCGAAGAGGTGACGACGATGGCACTGCTCACAGCAGACGACGTCCTGAACAAGAAGTTCCAGGCGACGAAGTTCCGCGAGGGGTACGACCAGGACGAGGTCGACGACTTCCTCGACGAGGTCGTGAACACCCTCCGGGAGACCCAGAGCGAGAACGAGGACCTCAAGTCCAAGCTCGCCGCGGCCGAGCGCCGGATCGCCGAGCTGAGCCGCCAGGGGGCGCAGGCCGCCCAGGCGCCGAAGCCGGAGG
>NZ_JAANNB010000025.1 GCF_011603975.1 Cellulomonas sp. IC4_254
AAAAGGCCCGGCACCGTGGTCGGTGCCGGGCCCCTCGGGGTCAGCGTGCGCGCCTGCGCGGCGCGCCCGCCGCGCGGGTCAGCGCGGGGTGGACGGGCGGCGGGTGCGCGCGTCGCGGCCGCCGAAGTCCCGGCCGCCGTCGCGCGAGCCGTGGCCGTCGCGCGCGCCGTAGCCGCCCTCGCGGGCGCCGTCCCGGCCGGTGCGCGGGCCGTGGTGCGCCGGGCCGCGGGACGCGCCGCGCTCGGGGCGGGCGGCACCGCGCGGGCCCTCGTCGACGCGGATCCGCAGCGGGCGGCCGGCGACGCGGGCGCGGCCGATGCGGTCGAACGCCTCGGGGGACAGGCCCGCGGGGATCTCGACGAGCGAGAACGTCGAGAAGATGTCGATCTTCCCGAGGTCCTTGCCCGTCAGGCCGCCCTCGTTGGTGAGCGCGCCCACGATGCCGCCGGGCTGCACGCCGTCCTTCGAGCCGACCGCGAGCCGGTAGCGCAGGCCACCGGTCGGGCGGGCGGCGCTGCGGGCCCGGCCGCCCTCGGCGCCGTCGCGGCGCGGGCCGCGCTCGGGCGCGAGGTGCGCGCGGGACAGGGCGTCGTCCAGGTCGTCGCCGTCGGTCGGGCGCGGGGCCGGGCCCTCGTCGCCGACGGCCAGCGCGGCGAGGACGGCGACCAGGTCGGCGGCGTCCGTGCCGGGGTTCGCGGCGAGGAACTCCGCGGCAGCCGTGCGGTACAGGTCCAGGCGGCCGAGCTCGCGGCGGGCGGGCACGCGGGCGAGCAGCGCCGCGACGCGGTGCGCCGACACGTCCGCGGGGGACGGGATCTGGATCTGCTCGATCTGCTGGCGGGTGGTCCGCTCGATGGCGCGGAGCTTGCCGTTCTCGTTCGGGGTGACGAACGTCAGCGCCTCGCCGGTGCGGCCCGCGCGGCCGGTGCGGCCGATGCGGTGCACGTACGCCTCGGGCTCGCCCGGGACGTCGAAGTTGACGACGAGGCCGATGCGGTCGATGTCGAGGCCGCGCGCGGCGACGTCGGTCGCGACGAGCACGTTGATCGCGCCGGAGCGGACCCGCTCGACGATCTTCTCCCGGTCGCCCTGCGCCACGTCGCCCGAGATGTAGGCGGCGGCGACGCCGCGCTCGACGAGCGAGACGGCGACGTCCTCGGCGGCGCTGCGGGTGCGGACGAACACGATCGCCGCGTCGGCGTCGGACACCGCGAGCACGCGGGCCAGCGCGCCGGCCTTGTGCCGGAACGGGACGACCGCGTAGGTCTGCCGGACGCTGGACACGGTCGACGACTGCCGGGCGACGGTGATCTCGACCGGGTCGGTGAGGTGCTGCGCGGCGACGCGGCGGATGGCCGGCGGCATGGTCGCGGAGAACAGGGCGACCTGCTTCGAGGCGGGGGTCGCGGAGGCGATGCGGTCGACGTCGTCGACGAAGCCCATGCGCAGCATCTCGTCGGCCTCGTCGAGCGCGAGGAACCGCACCGCGTCGAGCTTGAGCGAGCCGCGGTCCAGGTGGTCGATGACGCGGCCCGGCGTGCCGACGACGACCTGGGCGCCGCCGCGCAGCGCGCGCTGCTGCGGCAGGTACGGCGAGCCGCCGTACACCGGGACGACCTCGAGGCCGGGCATCTTCGAGGCGAAGGACTCGAGCGCCTCGGCGACCTGCATGGCGAGCTCGCGGGTCGGCGCCAGGACGATCGCCTGCACCTCGCGGAGCTCCGGGTCGACGGCGGCGAGCAGCGGCAGGCCGAACGCGGCGGTCTTGCCGGTGCCGGTCTGGGCCACGCCGGTGATGTCGCGACCGGACAGCAGCGCCGGGATCGCCTCGGCCTGGATGGCGGTCGGGGTGGTGAAGCCGAGCTCCAGGACGGCCTCGCGCAGCGGCGCGGGCAGGTCCAGGTCGGCGAAGGTGGGGCCGGTCACGACGGTCTCGTCGGACGCGGGCAGGGCAGGGTCGAGCAGGGACGTCAAGGCAGCACCGTTCCGTGTCGCTGGGGGGAGCTGTGCGCCGCCCGGGTTCCGGTCGGCCACGCGGTCGCACTCCCACACCCACACATCACGAGGCCGCCACGTCAGAAGAGGGGAGGGGCCTCGGCACGCACATCACGGGACACTGCGACGAACTCCGAGTGCGACCAGTCTACCGGTGCGGGGCGCCGGACGCGGGGGAGCGGCGCGGTGACCTCCGGCACAGCGGGTGGCGTGCGGGTCACGCCAGGCCGCGCACCCGGCCCTCGATCGCGGGGCAGGTGTCCATGACGACGTCGAGCCCCGCCGCGGCCGCCCGCGCCGCGGCGTCCTCGTCGACCACCCCGAGCTGCAGCCACACCGCGCGCGCCCCGACCGCGATCGCCTGGTCCACCACGGCCCCGGCCAGCCCCGAGTTCACGAACACGTCGACCACGTCCACCGGGCCGTCGACCTCCGCGAGGGTCCGCACCCCGGGCGCGCCGTGCACCGTCTCGGCCCGCGGGTGCACCGGGACGATCGTCTGCCCGAGGCCCTGCAGGTAGGCCGCGACGCCGTACGCGGCCCGCGCCCGGTTCGTGGACAGCCCGACGACGGCCCAGGTCCCGGGCGTGCGCAGCAGGCGGTCGATCACGGCGGGGTCGTTGACGTGGGCCATGCCGCCAGCGAACCACGCCCGGCGGACCCGCGCCCGGGACCCGACGCGGCCGGGCGGCCGGAGGTGGCCGGGAAGCGGTCCCCACCTGCGTAGGATGAGCGGCGTCGATCAGGGCGTACGAGGCGGGAGAGCTGTGGCGGAGCGGGACGTGGTGAGCGACCGCGTCCTCACCGTGCCGAACGTGATCAGCCTGATCCGGCTGCTGATGGTGCCGGTGTTCGCCGTGCTGATCGTCGCCGGGCACGACGGCTGGGCGCTCGTGGTGCTCGCGGTGTCCGGCGCCAGCGACTGGCTCGACGGCGTGCTCGCGCGCCGGCTCGGGCAGGTGTCGCGGCTCGGGCAGGTGCTCGACCCGGCGGCGGACCGCCTGTTCATCTTCGTGACGCTGCTCGGTCTCGCGGCGCGCGGCGTCGTCCCGTGGTGGCTGGTCGTGGTGCTGCTCGCCCGCGAGGCGATGCTGGTCGTGATGCTCGTCGTCCTCGCCCGGCACGGCTACGGCCCGCTGCAGGTGCACCTCGCGGGCAAGGCCGGCACGTTCGCCCTGCTGTACGCCTTCCCGCTGCTGCTGCTCGCGCACTGGGGCGGCATCGTCGGTGACCTGGCGTCGGTGCTCGGCTGGGCCTGCGCGTGGTGGGGCGTCGCCCTCTACTGGTTCGCCGGCCTGCTGTACGTGCGGCAGGCGTGGCAGCTCGTCGGCCGGCGCGGCGGCGCGGACGCGGGTGAGGCCCGCACGGTGGCCGTGTGACGGACCCCCGCGCGGGGGACCGACCCGGCCGCGGCCCCGCCGGGAGCCCGGCGTGGCGTCGTCCGGACGCCTCGATGTCGCTGCTGACCGAGGTGACCCAGCAGCCGCTCGACCCGGAGTACCGCGAGGCCGCCGAGCGGCGCGCGGCGGCGGGCGCGCCCCGGCGCCGGGGCGGGCGGGGCACCGTCGCCGTCGCGGTCCTCGCGGTGGCGCTGGGCGCGGCGACCACCTGGTCCGTGCTCGCGCTGCGCGCCCCGCAGCCGTCGGCGATCGCCGCGCGCGAGGTGCTCGCCGAGCAGATCACGGAGCGCAGCGCCGAGCTCGACCGGCTGCGCGACGAGAGCGCCACGCTGTCCGACGAGATCGCCGCGCTCCAGGAGCAGGCGCTGTCCGGCGCGGACTCGCCGCTGCTCGACCAGCTCGCCGTCGACTCGGTGGCCTCGGGCGCGACGGCGGTGACCGGCGACGGGCTGCGGATCACGCTGCAGGACGCCGACACCGACGACGACGACCCGAGCGGCCGGGTCCGGGACTCCGACCTGCAGCTCGTGGTCAACGGGCTGTGGGCGTCCGGCGCGGAGGCGATCACGGTCAACGGCGAGCGGCTGGGCCCGACGACGGCCATCCGCACCGCGGGCGACGCGATCCTGGTCGACGTCGTCCCGCTGGTCGGGCCGTACACCGTCGAGGCGATCGGCGACCCGCAGGGCATGCAGACGGCGCTCGCCCGGACCTCCGGGGGACAGCTGCTGGCGGTGCTGCAGTCGACGTACGGCATCCCCACGCGGGTGTCCTCGCAGCGCGACCTGCACCTGCCCGCGGCTGGGACCGTGACGCTGCGGTCGGCCGAGCTGCCCGAGGGCGTGCCGGTGCTGCCCGGCGCGACGCCGGGTGCCGCGGGTCCGGGCGAGCCGTCGGGCACACTGTCCACGGACCATGACGAGGGGGACTGACGTGATCGCGGTGATCGGCCTGATCGTGGGCGTGGTGGCGGGCCTGGTGCTCGAGCCGACCGTCCCGGCGGCGCTGCAGCCCTACCTGCCGATCGCGGTGGTGGCGGCCCTGGACGCGCTGTTCGGCGGGTTCCGGGCCGTGCTCGACGGCCTGTTCGACGACCGGGTGTTCCTCGTGTCGTTCCTGTCGAACGTCGTCGTGGCCGCCCTCATCGTGTTCCTGGGCGACCAGCTCGGCGTCGGCTCGCAGCTGTCGACCGGCGTCGTCGTCGTGCTCGGCATCCGGATCTTCTCCAACGTGGCCGCGATCCGGCGGCACCTGTTCAAGGCGTGACGGACGTGACCGAGCCCGACGACGGCACCGCCGCGGCGCCCGCGCCCCGTCCCGTGCGGGGCTGGCGGGCGCTCGGCGTCGCCCTGCGCCCGCGCGCCACCCGCGCCCAGGCGCTCACCGGCGTGCTGTGCGTGCTGCTCGGCTTCGCGATCGCCGTCCAGGTGCGGCAGACCGACACCGAGAGCCTCACGGTCATGCGCGAGTCGGAGCTGGTGTCGCTGCTCGACCAGACGACCCGCCAGGCGGACGACCTGCAGCAGCAGGTGGCCGAGCTCGAGCGGACCCGCACCGAGCTGCGGTCCGCCGGCTCCAGCCGGGACACGGCGCTCGAGGCGGCCACCCGCAGCGCCGCCGCGCAGGGCATCCTGTCCGGCCGGCTGCCCGCCGAGGGCCCGGGGATCACGGTGACGGTGTCCGACCCGTCCCGCTCGGTGTCGGCCCTCACGCTGCTGAACCTGCTGGAGGAGCTGCGCAACTCGGGTGCCGAGGCGATCCAGCTCAACGACCAGCGCCTCACTGCGTCGTCGTACGTGCTCGGCACCGACGACGGCATCGAGGTCGACGGGTCCCCGGTGGCGCCGCCGTACCGGTGGGTGGCGATCGGGGAGCCGACGACGATGTCCACGGCGCTGGCGATCCCGGGCGGCGCGGTCGCCAAGGTGCAGATCGACGGCGGCAGCGCGACCGTGTCGACCGAGGACCAGGTCGAGGTGACCGCCACGCGGGACGTGCCCGACCCGCAGTACGCCGAGCCGGAGACGTCCGGCGGCGGGTGAGCGCCGACCGGGTGCCGACACCCGGTCGGCGGGGTGTGCTGAGGTGGTCCGGGCGCATAGGCTGTCCGGTACCCCGGTGCAGGTCGGGGGCGCGCGACAGCAGGTCTGGGAGGGTGTCATGAGCGACGAGCAGCAGGTGCCGGGCGGCGAGCCGCGTCCGGCCGTGCCCGGAGGGGCGCCGATCTCGGCGGCTCCCGACACCACGATCAGCTTCGGCTCGCTGGGCGGGCTGGACGTCGAGCCGGCCGGCCCGGTCGGCCTCACCGCGGAGCAGGCCGCGGCCGTGCAGGCGCTGCCGCGCACGTCGGCGCTCCTCGTCATGCAGCGCGGCCCGAGCTCCGGCGCGCGGTTCCTGCTGGACGCCGACCGGACGGTCGCGGGCCGCAGCCCGAACGCCGACATCTTCCTGGACGACGTGACGGTCTCCCGCAAGCACGCGGAGTTCGTCCGCGAGCTCGACGACTTCGTCGTGCGCGACGTCGGCTCGCTCAACGGGACGTACGTGAACCGCGAGCGGATCGACTCGGCGGTGCTGCGTGCGGGCGACGAGGTCCAGATCGGCAAGTTCCGGATGACGTTCCACCCCAGCCCCGCCGCACGGTCGGGCGCCCAGCCCGCCGGCCCCGCCCGGTGAGCGCCGCCCGGTCCGCCCGGCGCGCGGACGCGGGCCCGGACGCCGGCACCGTCGCGCGCCCCGGCGCGCCCGCCGACGCACCCACGACGGCGGAGGACGACGCCCCCGGCCCCTGGCCGCGCGGGCTGTCCCGGCAGGCGAGCATGCGGATCTCCGACGTGCTCGCCGCGCTGCGGATCGAGTTCCCGGCGGTGACGAACTCCAAGCTCCGGTTCCTCGAGGAGCAGGGCCTGGTCGAGCCGCTGCGCACGTCCGCCGGCTACCGGCAGTACAGCCCGGCGGACCTGGAGCGGCTGCGGTACGTGCTGCGGGAGCAGCGGGACCGCTACGTGCCGCTCAAGGTCATCGGCGAGCGGCTGGCCGCCCTGGACGCGGGGGAGGAGTCCGAGCCGGTCGCGCTGGTCGTGACCGAGGACGGCGTGCCGCGCTCGGGCACCACGGACGCGCGCTACACCACGGCGGCCCTGGCCCGGGAGGCCGGCGTCCCCGAGGAGCTCGTCGTGGACCTGGTGCAGGCGGGCGTGCTGCGCCCGTCGGCGTCCGGGCACCTGGACGCGTGGGCGAAGGACGTCGTGCTGGCCGCCGCCGCGCTCGCCGAGCACGGGCTGGAGGCGCGGCACCTGCGGGCGTTCCGCAGCGCCGCCGACCGGCAGGTCGACCTGGTGGAGACGGTCGTGGCCCCCTGGCGCGGGCAGTCGTCGGCGTCGGCGCGCGGCCGCGCGAGCACCGTCGCGGCCGAGGTCGGCGAGCTGTGCACCCGGCTGCACACCGCCCTGGTGCGCGCGGGCGTCGCGGACCTGACGCCCTGACGCCGACGGGCGGCCCGGGCCGGTGCCGTGCGCCCGGTGCGCGCTCGGACCGCGCGTCGTAGCGTGGTCGCATGCACGAGGACGACCTGGTCCAGCTCGAGGTGCTCGGTGTGCGCCGCCACCCGGGTGACGACGAGCTCGTCGTGCTGCTGCTCGAGCCCGTGGGCGAGCTGATCGTGCCGATCGCGATCGGGCCGACCGAGGCCGGCGCGATCGCGACCGCCCAGGCCGGGGTGGTGCCGCCCCGGCCGATGACGCACGACCTGCTCCGGGACGTGCTGGTCGCGCTGGGCACGCGGGTCGTGCAGGTCGAGATCACGGAGCTGGTCGCCGGCGTGTTCCACGCGGCGCTGGTGCTGGGGGAGCGGCGGGTCCGGGTCGACGCCCGGGCGTCCGACGCGATCGCCCTGGCCGTGCGGGTGGGCTGCCCGGTGCTGTGCGCGACGGACGTGCTGGCGGAGGTCGGCGTGGAGGCGGCGCCGGTGTCCCCGGAGGAGGCCGACGAGGCCGCCGCGAGCAGCAGCCCGGACGAGCAGGTGGCCCAGTTCCGGCAGTTCCTGGACCACGTCTCGCCCGACGACTTCGAGCGCGGCGAGCCCGGCGGGAAGGACCGAGGTTCAACCTCAGGTGGAGGGTAAGACACGCCGTGCGCGACACGCCGAGAGCCGCGGGCGTGGCGGTCGTTGACCGCCCCTGGCGGCGGCCCTAGCGTTGCACCCAGAACAGCACAGCACTGCATCTCCCGACACGCCGCCCCGGCGCGCGGGCGCGACGAGTGGAGGACCCCGTGACCGGCACCGAGCAGACGGCGGAGGCTGCGGGCGCAGTCCCGCAGCGGGCGCAGGGACTCCTGTTCGGCGACGCCCTCCCGGACCTCGACGTCACCACCGGCTACCGCGGGCCGACCGCGTGCCGCGCCGCGGGCATCACGTACCGGCAGCTCGACTACTGGGCCCGCACCGGCCTGGTCGAGCCGTCCGTCCGCCCCGCCACCGGCTCCGGCACGCAGCGGCTGTACTCGTTCCGCGACATCCTGGTGCTCAAGGTCGTCAAGCGGCTGCTCGACACCGGCGTCTCGCTGCAGCAGATCCGCGCGGCCGTCGGCCACCTGCGCGAGCGCGGCGTCGACGACCTCGCCCAGATCACCCTGATGTCCGACGGCGCGAGCGTGTACGAGTGCACCTCCGCGGACGAGGTCATCGACCTGGTCCAGGGCGGCCAGGGCGTGTTCGGCATCGCGGTCGGCCGCGTCTGGCGCGAGGTCGAGGGCACCCTCGCCGAGCTGCCGACCGAGCGCGCCGAGGACGAGGGCGTCGCCGCCCACGCGCACGACGAGCTCGCGGAGCGGCGCCGGGCGCGCACGGCCGGCTGACACCCACCGACACCCGGACGGCCCGGACCCCCGTGGGGGTCCGGGCCGTCCTGCGTCCCTGCCCCGGTCGGCCCCCGGGCCACGCGCGGCACCAGGAGTGGAGCGTTCTGCCGGACACGCACCGGCGAGTCGGGCAGGACGCTCCACCCGTCCCCACCCGCGGGTGACCCGGCGCGTCAGGGCGTCGGGAACCGCAGCGTCGCCACGACCGGGTCGTGGTCGGACGGGTGCCGGCCGCCCGGGCGCGCGTCCAGCACCGCGTACGACGCCACCTCGACGTCGCGGCTCACCAGCACGTGGTCGATCCGCTGCCGCAGCGCGTCCGCCGGGACCGGGGCGTCGGGGTCCAGCACCCGGGTGAACGTGGTCGCCGGGCCGGCCGGCGGGGTCGTGCTGGCCGACCGGGCGTCCCGGAGCCCGCCGCCGAGCAGCACCCGCAGCGGCTCCGACCCCGGCTCCGCGTTGAGGTCGCCGGTCAGCACGACCGGCCCGCCCTCGGCGACGGCCGCGGCCCGGTCCAGCAGCAGCCGCGCCGACTCCAGCCGCGCCCGGGCGCCCTCGTGGTCGAGGTGCGCGTTCAGCAGCGCGAACGTCGCCCCGGTCGCGAGGTCCCGGAACCGGGCCCAGGTGCACAGCCGCCGGTAGGTCGGCGCGTCCCAGCCGGTGCTCGGCACGTCCGGGGTGGGTGACAGCCAGAAGTCGCCGGTCGCCAGCACCGCCAGGCGCGCGGTCCGGTACAGGACCGCCGAGTGCTCGCCGGTGGTCCCGCCGTCCCGCGAGCCCCCGACGGCGGCGAACCCGTCGCCGGTCAGCGCGGCCAGGTGCGCGGCGGTGCCCTCCTGGGTGCCGAGCACGTCGACGTGGTCCAGCGCCGCGCGGACCAGGGGCGCGCGGTCGTACGTCCGGGTGGCCGGCCAGTGCGCGACCCACAGGTTGTACGTGCCGACGCGCAGCCCCGCGCTCACCGTCCGGCCGGCGCCGTACCGGCCGGCGTCGTGATCTCCAGGGCCCGGGCGCCGTCGAGCAGCGCCAGGTCGACCGCGGCGCTCGCCCAGCGGTACGGGTGCGCGACCGGCGTCGCCGGGACGACCCGGCCGTCGATGCGCACCTCGACCGCCGTGGCGTCGGGGTCGACCCGGTACCGCACGGTCCGCCGCGCACCGGCGAGGTCGAGCGCCACCTCCAGGCCGTCGTCCTCCGGCGCGAGCGTGGGACCGACGACGAGCACGTCGCGCCGCTCGTCGAGGCCGAGCAGCCCGTGCTGGACCTGCCGCAGGTAGATGCCGGGGCCGGAGGAGTACACCCGCCAGCCGTCCGCCGTGGGCACCTCGCCCGTGCGGAGCTTCTCGAAGTCGCGGGCGGCGGTGTACCGGTCGGGGAACGCCGCGTCGGACGACGACGTGTAGCAGGTGCGCTGCCGGGGCAGGGCGCTGGGCACCCGCTCGCGCATGCCGATGGGCGACAGCCGGAGCAGCTCGTCGCCGACGTCGGCGCGGCCGAGCGCGGCCAGCGCCTCGGCCCAGCGGATGTGCGCGTGCGCGTACATCAGGCCGACCTCGCGCCCGAAGAACGCCGCCTGCTCGGCGCGCCGGAACGACTCCGTCTCGCCGTCGGCGAACCGCGTCGGCCGGTCGGTCAGCCGCACGCCGTCGGGGAACAGCAGGTGCTCCCGTACGATCGCCTCGTGCCGGTCGGCGCCGTCCTGGTCGAGCACCCCGGCCAGCACGAGCTGGGTCATCGGGATCAGCCGGTACGTCAGCCCGGTCGACGTGTCCCGCGGGTGGATCACCGGGGTGGCCACGCCGTCGGTGACGGTGACGAACCCGGCCGCGACGCCGTCGGGGAGCATGTGCCGCCGCAGGTCCGCCGTGACGGCGGCGCCCAGCGCGTCCATCCGGGCGACCAGCCCGGCGGCCGCGGGCGCGCCGCGCAGCTGCTCCGCCGCGAGGCCGAGCGCCTGGACGGCGAGCGCGGTGGTCCAGGTCGACGCCATCGAGGCGCGCATCTCCGAGCGGGCGGGCTGCAGCGTGTCGTCCCAGTCGCCGTCGCCGTACGCGGGCAGGGACGTCCCCGGCACCAGGTCGGTCTCGAGGTGCCGGACGAGGGCGTCCAGGTGGTCGGCCACGGTGGCGGGCTCGCCGGTCCGGAACGGCACCGGCGCGTCCAGCACCGCGACGTCGCCCGACGCCCGCAGGTACTGGCCCAGGGCGAACAGCGGCCAGTGCACCACGTCCCCGTGGGCGTGCTCCTGGAGGATCTCGGCGTACGCGTCGAACATGAACCACTGCGGGAACGTGCCGTCGACGGCCTGGGAGCCGAGCACCCGGAGCACCACGTCCCGGCAGCCGTCCAGCAGGCCCGCGGCCAGCAGCAGCTCGAACGGGCCCTGGCAGACGTCGCGGGTGCCCCACGCGGCGCCCTGGTACTGCTCCAGGCCGTGCGGGACGAGGTAGTGCACGCGGGCGTCGTTGGCCCACCAGGGCAGCAGCGTCTCGAGCTCGGCGAGCCGGGAGCCCGCCGCCACGGTCAGCCCGCGGGTCAGCCGGGCGAGGGTGGCGCGGTGGCCCGCCGCCTCGTGCCCCGTGTCCAGCCCGCGCGCGACGACGTCGCGCGCCAGGTCGGCGCTGGTGCCGCCGTCGCGGTCCGCCGTGGTCGCGACCCGCAGCGCGGTCCCCGGGCCGGCGGTCCCGCGCACCGTGACGACCGAGGTGCCGCGTGGGACGCCGTCGGCGAACAGCACGCCGTCGCCCGCGACCTGCGCGTCCGGCGTCGTCGCCAGCACGTAGGCGAGGCCGGGGTGGTGCGCGCGGGTGGCGGTGCCCTCGTCGGCCGTGAGCACGACGGTGCCGTCCTGCGGGCGAGCCCGCCAGGAGCCGCCGCCGAGCTCGACCTCGGTGGTGACGAGCACGTCCACCGGGGTCGCGCTCACGACCTCGAGCAGCAGGGCGTCGCGGGTCGCGTCGGCCACCGTGCGGACCTCGACCCGGCCGCCGTCCAGGTCGTACACCCAGCGGGCCTCGCCGACGTCGAGCACGAACGCCGACGGGGCGCCCAGCATCCGCCAGCCGCCGTCCACCGCGACCAGCACCCGGACGCCGTTGGCGCGCAGCAGGTTGAGGTGGTTGCGGTGCACGGTGGTGAGGGTGTCGAAGCTCGTGTTGCCGAGGACCGTGTGCGAGCCGAACACGCCGTGCGCGAAGACGGTCGTCGAGAGCACCGGGCGGTCCGGGCTGAGCGAGTCGCCCGCCAGCAGGACGTGGCCGTGCGGCCGGAGCAGGTCGAGGTCCTTCTCGCCGCGGACCACGTGCGCGCCGCCGGCGGTGAAGTACGACAGCAGCCGGCCCGCGGCGTCGCGCTCGACGTGCCGGGCGTCGTCGGCCGTGGCGCCGCCGACGTCGAGCAGCTCCGCGTCGCGCAGCGGCGCGCCGCCCACCAGGGGCGCGGTGGCGAGCAGGGACCGGGCGGCGACGGAGTCGACCGCCTCGCCGGCCGGCCCGGCCGCCGCGCCCGCGTCCGCCAGCGCCACGAGCGCCGGCAGCTCCGCCTCCAGGTCCGGCAGGGCGTCGAGCACCGCGCCGCGCCGGTCGTCCCAGTACCGGCCGACGACGTGCAGCACCAGCGGCTCCGCGAGCGTCGACGGCCGGGACAGCAGCCCCGCCATCGCCATCTCGTGCTGCCGGACCCGGTGGGGCCACGGGGCGCCGGACAGGAACGCCGGCGTGGCGCCGGCGCGCGCGGGCGGGCCGTACAGGTCGAACCCGTCGGTCCCCGCCGCGACGGAGCCCTCGGCGATCGCCAGGGCGAACAGCGGCAGCACCGGGGCCGACGTCATGGTCTGCCGGGACAGCACGACGCTGCCCAGCGCGGCGGACTCCGCGAGCCGGTGCGCGACGTACTGCGAGACGTACGGCTCGGAGGACGACGCCGCCTGCTCCGGGGCGAGCGACAGGTCCTGCGTGGCCGCCACGTCCCAGGTCGCGCCCCCGGCGCCCGTGCCGTCGGCGGACCGCTCCAGCGCGACCCGCCACACCAGCGCGGTGCGGGCCGGGTCGAGCACGAGGTCCACGGTCCACGACGCGCCGAGGCCGGTGCCGGTCCAGCGCACCGCGCCGTCGCCGGCGGTCCAGGTCGTGCCCGACCGGCTGCCGGTGAGCGGCACGTGCGTCACGGTGCCGTCGGCGGCCGTGCGGCGCAGGAACAGGCCCGCGATGCCGGCGTCGTGCGCGCCGACCCGGTACTGGTTCACGAGGCGCTCGCCGGGTGCGGCGATCCCGGCGACGTCGCCGGCCGGGGTGAGCCGGACGGTGAGGCCGCCGCCGGCATCCACGGTGCGGGTCCGGTCGGTGCGGTCGCGGGACGGGAGGGTCAGGGTGTCAGGCATGTCGGGGTCCCCGGGGGTCGAGCGGTCAGGAGGTCGTCGTCGGGCGCAGGAACCGCGCGACCGCGTCGCGCAGCATCCCGGCGGTGGTGCGGTACCAGAGCCACACCCACACGCCGCCGAGCAGGACGAGGAGCAGGTCGGAGGCCGCGGCCGCGACGGCGACGGCCCCGGCCAGGAGCGCCAGCGTCCCCAGCGAGGCGCGCCACCGCGCGACGAGGTAGTACGCGCCCGCCTGCAGCGCGGCGGCGAGCGGGAGGTGGAAGAACGTGCGCAGCGCGAGGGCGTGCAGCGCCACGACCAGCAGCAGCACGCCCGCACCGGGGGCCAGCCCCGCGACGACGGCGGGGACGCCGGCGGCGCGCGCGCCCGCGCCGACCACCGCGACGAGCCCGGCGACGAGGCACACCGGCGCGGAGACGGCGGCGGCGTCGCGCCACCCGAGCCGGTACCCGCGCCCGAACGCCCGGGCCAGCGGGACGCGCGGGTCGACGTAGTGCTCGCGCACGGCGTACAGGGCGGCCGACAGCGCCGGGCCGGCCGGGATCGCGGCGAGGGCGACGAGCCAGGTCAGCGACGGCTCCGGCCGCAGCAGCAGGGCGAGCGCGACCAGCGGCAGGTCGGCCGCCGCGAGCAGGGCGGTCAGGCCGGCGCCCCAGGCGAACGCGGTGACCGCGCGCCCGAACGGGCCGTCGCCGACCTCGTCGCCGCGGCGCCGGCCCGGGTGGGCGTCGTCGCGGTCGTGCGGGGTGACCGGGAACGTGACCGGGTCCACTGGCCCGGCGCTGGGTGCGGGGCCGTCGGGCCAGGCGGTCGCGGCGCTCACGACGCCGCCCCGGTCACGACCTGGAACCCGGCGCGCAGCAGGTCGCGCGGCCGGCTGCTCGGGCCGACGAGCAGCTCGAACCCGCCCGGCTCGACCACCCGCCGCCCGGCGGCGTCGACGATCGAGCAGTCCGCGGCGGGCAGCGTGAGCGGCACCCGGACGCTCGCGCCGGGCGCCAGCTCGACCTGGGTGAAGGCCTTGAGCTCCCGGTCCGCCCAGGACGCGGACGTCACGAGGTCGCGGACGTACACCTGCACGGTCTCCAGGGCGGGGCGCGCGCCCGTGTTCGTCACGGTGACGTGGGCGCGCACCGCGTCCGCCGCGGTCACCTCCGGGGTGTCCACCACGAGGTCGGCGTACTCCACGGTGGTGTACGACAGGCCCTCGCCGAACGCGAACGCCGGGTCCTGCGTGAGGTCGGCGTACCGGACCCCGTGCTGCCCGCGCACCTGGTTGTAGTAGATCGGCTGCTGCCCGACGTGCCGGGCGAACGAGATCGGCAGCCGGCCGCTGGGCTCGATCCGGCCGAGCAGCAGGTCCGCCAGCGCGCGGCCGCCGGTCATGCCGGGGTGCGCCGTCCAGACGAGCGCGTCGGCGCCGAGCGCGGCGGGCGGCAGCACCATCGGCTTCGACGCCTGCAGCACGACGACGAGCGGCGTGCCGGTGGCGGCCACGGCCTCCAGCAGCGCGACCTGCCCGCCGAGCAGCTCCAGCGTCGCGGTCGAGGTGCCCTCGCCGACGAGCTCGATCCGGTCGCCGACCACGGCCACGACCACGTCGGCCTCCCGGGCGGCCGAGACGGCCGCGGCGAGCTGCTCCGGGTCGACCGGCGCGGGCGCGACGACCTGCGGCCGGGGCTGGCCGTCCGGGAAGTACGGGCCCTCGGGGTCGTCCTCGTGGGTGAGGATGGCGGAACCGGGGGAGTACGTCACCGTCCAGCCCGCCGGCACGCCGTCCCGGAGCCCGTCCAGCACGGTCGTGATCATGTCGCGGGGCTGGCCGTGCGCCATCCACGCGACCTGGCCCGAGGAGCCGGCCCAGTCGCCGAGCTGGGTCTGCGGGTCGTCCGCGAGCGGGCCGACGACGGCGACGCGCAGCGGGCGGTCGTCCGCCGGGCCGTCGGTCGTGCCGCCCCCGAGCGGCAGCACGCCGGAGTTCCGCAGCAGCACCAGCGACCGCCGGGTGAGCTCCAGGTTGAGGTCCTGGTGCGACCCGATGACCGCCGCCATCGTCGCCGGGTCGGGCCGGCGCGGGTCCTCGAACAGCCCGAGCTCGAACTTGAGCGCGAGGATCCGGGACACCGCCGCGTCCAGGTCGGACTCGGCGATCAGCCCGCGGGCGACCGCCTCCTGGGCGCCCTCGAAGAACCCGGCCGTGGTCATGATCATGTCGTTGCCGGCCCGGACCGCGGCGGCGGACGCGTGCACGTGGTCGGGCTGCACCTGCTGCTCCCAGACCATGCGCCCGACGTTGTCCCAGTCGGTGACGAGCATGCCGGTGTAGCCCCACTCGCCGCGCAGCACGTCGGTGAGCAGCCAGTCGTTGACGGTGATCGGCACCCCGTCGATCGTCTGGTAGCCGAGCATGAACGTCCCGCAGCCCTCCCGGGCCACCCGCTCGAACGGCGGCAGGAACCAGGACCGGAGCTTGCGCGGCGACAGGTCGGCCTCGGACGCGTCCCGGCCGCCCTGGGTCTCGGAGTACCCGGCGAAGTGCTTCGCGGTCGCGAGCACCGCCGTCGGGTCGGCGAGGCCGTTGCCCTGGTACCCGCGCACGGCCGCGCTGCCGAGCTCGCCGATGAGGAACGGGTCCTCGCCGAACGTCTCGTTCACGCGCCCCCAGCGCAGGTCGCGGGCGACGCACAGCACGGGGGAGAAGGTCCAGTGCAGGCCGGTCGCCGCCGCCTCGACCGCGGTGGCGCGCGCCATCCGCTCGACCAGGCCCGGCGACCAGGTGGCCGCCATGCCGAGCTGGGTCGGGAAGATGGTCGCGCCGTCGCAGAACGAGTGGCCGTGGATGGCGTCCTCGCCGACCAGCAGCGGGATGCGCAGCCGGGTCTGCTCGGTGAGGTCGTGCGCCTCGGCCACCAGCTCCGGCGTCGGGTGCAGGATCGAGCCGACGTGCTTCTCCAGCACCTGCTCCTTCAGCCCGTCCGGGGCCGAGAGCTGCATCATCTGCCCGACCTTCTCGGCGAGCGTCATGCGCGCGAGCAGGTCGGCGACGCGGTCGGCGACGGGCAGGGCGGGATCGAGGTAGTCCACGGTGCTCCTACTTGATGCCGGTCATGGCGATGCCCTGCACGAAGTGCTTCTGCATGGCGATGAACACCGCGAGGACGGGCACGATGATGAGGACCGAGCCGGCCATCTGGAGGCCGAACTCGGCGCCCTTGTCGCCGGTCGGGCTGGTGTACAGCGCCAGGGCGACGGGCAGGGTGTACAGCGAGTCGCGCTGGGACACGATGAGCGGCCACAGGAAGCCGTTCCACGAGCCCATGAACGTGAAGATCGCCAGGGTCGCGAGCGGCGCGCGGCACAGCGGCAGCACGATGCGCGCGAAGATCCGGAACTCGCCGGCGCCGTCGATGCGCGCCGCGTCCAGCAGGGAGTCCGGGATCTCGAGCATGAACTGCCGCATGAGGAAGACGCCGAACGCGCCCACCATGCCGGGCAGGATCATGCCCCAGTAGGTGCCGACCATGTTGAGGTTCGCGACCAGCACGAACTGCGGGATCAGCGTCACGATCCCCGGCACGAACATGGTCCCGAGCACCACGGTGATGAGGACCTTCTTGCCCGGGAACTCCAGCTTGGCGAGCGCCCAGCCGACCATCGAGCAGAACAGCAGCGTGGTGGCGACCGAGACGACGGCCAGGAACACGGAGTTGAAGAAGTACCGCGTCATGTCGAACTCGAAGAACCACGCGCG
This sequence comes from Cellulomonas sp. IC4_254, assembly GCF_011603975.1. GTDB lineage: Bacteria > Actinomycetota > Actinomycetes > Actinomycetales > Cellulomonadaceae > Cellulomonas. The sequence goes on from NZ_JAANNB010000025.1 coordinate 16,385, forward strand.
GAAGTTGTCGAGCGTCGGCGCCTGCGGCCACCAGGTGATGGGCCGGCGCATGATCTCGGCGTTGGTCTTGAACGCGCCGAGGATCATCCAGACGAACGGCAGCAGGGTGCCCGCGAGGCCGACCGACAGGACGGCGACCAGGGCGATCCGGCCCGGGGTGAGCCGGCGACGGCGGCGGCGGACGACGGGCGCGAGCGGCACGGCGGTCGTGGCCGGCGCGAGAGGGGTCGAGGTGCTCATGGTCATGTCCTCTGCCGGAAGAACCGGAACTGGATGATGGCGAAGATGCTGATGATCGCGAACAGCACGTACGCGCCGGCCGCGCCCACCGAGTAGTTGCCCCACTGGAACTGGTTGAACACGTAGAGCGCGATGGACGTCGTCGACTGCAGCGGACCGCCGTTGGTCATGACGAACGGCTCGTCGAAGAACTGCATGAAGCCGGTGGTGGTGAGGATCGCGTTGAGCAGGATCGTCGGCATCATCATCGGGATGGTGATGCGGAAGAACCGCTGGACCGTCGAGGCGCCGTCCATCATCGCCGCCTCCTTGACGTCGGAGGGGATGGCCTGCAGGCCGGCGAGGAAGATGACCATGCTCGAGCCGATGCTGCGCCACACGGCCATGAGGGTCAGGGCGGGCAGGGCGGTGCGGGTGTCGCCGAGCCAGTTCGGCCCGTCGATCCCGATGTCCGCGAGCAGCGAGTTGATCAGGCCGTTCGGCTGGTACATGATCCGCCACACCACGGCCACGGCGACGATGGTGGTCACCACGGGGGTGTAGTAGCCGACCCGGAAGAACGTCGCGGCGCGCCGGCCGAGCGAGTTCAGCATCACCGCCAGCACCAGGGCCGAGAACAGCGACAGCGGGACGCCCACGACGACGAAGCCGAGCGTGTTGCGCAGGGCCCGCAGGAAGGTGGTGTCGGACAGCACCTCCGCGAAGTTGCCGAGGCCGACGAAGTCGACGGCGAACGGGGTGCGGATGTCGTTGACCCGCAGGTCCGTGAACGCCATCCCGAACGAGCTGAGCAGCGGGACGAGCCCGAAGACGCCGAACGACAGGACGAACGGCGCGGCGAACAGCCAGGCGATCACGGCGGTCCGGCGGCGCCGGGCGGCCAGGGACACGGACTTCCCCGGCCGCCGCGACGTCGCGGGCGGTGTGCGCCGCTCGGTGGTGGTGCTGGTCACCAGCCGAAGCCGATCTGGTCGGCCTGGTCCTGGATCGCCTTGGCCGCGTCCTCGGACGTGAGCTCGCCGTGCGCGACCCGCTCCGCGTAGATGCCGATCTGCTCGGCGATCTGCGACCAGGACGGGTAGCTCGGGGTCTCGACCGTGTTCGGCATCTGCTCCTTGAGCACCGACATCACCGGGCTGTCGTCGATCGGCGCGTAGTCGGCCGACTCGACGCGCGCCGGGAACGAGCCGGCGAGGTCGAACAGGGTCTTCTGCTGCTCGTCCTCGAGCAGCCACTGCAGGAACAGCCAGGAGGAGTCCTGGTTGTCCGACGAGGCGAACACGCCGAGGTTGCCGCCGCCGATGTAGGAGTCGTTGTTGGCGGAGCCGGCCGGCAGCGGGACGTAGCCGATCGAGTCCTCCGTGAAGCCCTCGGGCGCGGCACCGGTGTCGATCAGGTCCTGGTAGGTGCCGACCATCCACGGGCCCGAGATCAGCAGCGGCGAGCCGCCGTTCTCGAAGGTGGCCTCGGTCTCGGAGAGCGGGGCCTCGCCGCGGTCGAAGAAGCCCTTGTAGAAGTCGAGCGCCTCGACGAACTCCGGGGTGTCGAACGTCCAGGAGTCGCCGTCGCTGACCGAGCCGCCGGCCTGCGAGACGAACGGCACGATGACCTGCGCCGGGTTCTCGATCGGGCGCGGCAGGCTCAGGCCGTACTCGCCCCCCGGGCGCGAGGCGAGGGCGCCGCTCAGCTCCTCGAGCTCGGCCCAGGTGGTCGGGGCGTCGTAGCCGAGCTCGGCCGCGAGGTCCGCGCGGTAGAACAGGAACCGGGTCTCCACGTACCAGGGCACCGAGTACTGCGCGTCCTCGCCGGTCACCGAGGCGACGGCGGCGGGGTAGAAGTCGTCCTCGTCGAACACGCCGGAGGGGACCGGCGCGAGGCCGCCCATCGCGATGACCGAGGCGGTCTGGTCGGCGCCGGTCATCACGATGTCCGGGCCCGTGCCGGAGGCGACCGCGGTCTGGTTCATCGTGATGATCTCGCCCCACGGCACCTCGGTGACCTTGATCGAGGCGTCCGGGTTGTCCTCGGTGAACTGCTCGCCGAGGGTGCGCAGCGCGTCGCCGTTGCCGGCCGCGGCCCAGATCTCGATCTCGCCGGTGGCCTCGTCGGCGACCGAGCCGGCCTCGGCGGAGCCGCCGCTGCCGCCGTCGTCGGACCGGCCGCAGGCCGCGAGGGGCGCCAGGGCCAGGGTGGTGACGGTGGCGGCGACGAGGGCGCGCCGCACGGTACGTCGGGTCATGTGTTCCTCCTTGAACGGGGGGTCGGCGCCCGCGCCACGGTGCGCGGACCGACCTTCCCCTGCACGGGCCTGCAAAGCGTGTAATGCGCTTTACAAGAACCGGAATCTAAGCGTGTAGACTCCGGCTGTCAACCCGGTCCGGGGCGCTGTCCACCGGTCGCCGCCACTCGCCGTCGAGGAGTCTTCCGCGTGGCCCGCCGACCCACCGTGTACGACGTCGCCGAGCGCGCCGGGGTGTCGATCACCACGGTCTCGTTCGCGTTCCGGCAGCCCGGGCGCGTCGCCGCCGCCACCCGCCAGGCCGTCCTGGACGCCGCCCACGAGCTCGGGTACGTGCCCTCGGCCAGCGCCCGCGGTCTGGCCCGCGGGGCCACCGGCGCGTTCGGCCTGTACTCGTTCGACATGATGCTGGCCGACGCGGACGGGACCGCGGCGCCCGTCCCGCTCGAGGCGGCGGCGGTGCCCGAGGGCGACCCGCGGGTGTTCCCGCTCTACGTCGACGAGGTCGAGCGCGGCTTCGCCCTGGAGTGCCGGGAGACGGGCCGCGCGCTGCTGCTGGCGTCCGGCGCCCCCAGCGGGGCGGCGATGTACGACATCGCCGGCCGGGTCGACGGGCTGGCGATCTTCCCGGGGACGCACAGCCTGGACGCGGTGCACGCGATCGCCCAGTCCGTGCCGCTGGTCGCCTTCAACACCCCCGGGACGGACGCGTCGTTCAGCCACGTCTCCGTCGACAACCGGGCCGCGATGACCGGCCTCGTCGAGCACCTGGTCGGCGTGCACGGCGTGACGGACCTGGCGTTCGTCGGCGAGGGGTCGATGTACGACTTCGCGGAGCGGCTCGGGGGGTTCCGGGACGCGGTGGCCGCGCTGCTGCCCGACCGGCCCGCGCCCGGCCCCGGGCACGAGGGGCTCGCCTCGACCGAGTGGCTCGCGGCGCTGACGGACCTGGTCGCGGCCGACCGGCTGCCTCAGGCGCTGGTGTGCCAGAGCGACCAGGCCGCGCTCGTGGTGCTCGACGTGCTGGCCGAGCACGGCGTCGACGTGCCGGGACGGGTGCGGGTGACCGGGTTCGACGGCATCCTCGCCGGGCGGCTCACGACCCCGGCGCTCACCACCGTGCGGCAGCCGTTCGAGCACATGGGGCGCACGGCCGTCCGGCTGCTCCGGGACCGGGTCGCGGACCCGGGCGCGGCGTCGCAGTTCCGGACGCTGCCGACCCGCCTGATCCCGCGCGCGAGCTGCGGCTGCGCGGGCTGACCCCCGGCTCCGGCCGTCAGGTGCGCGGGGCCCGCAGCGCGCGGTCGAGCAGCTCGTCGAACGCGCCGGCGACCTCGCGCGCGCCCGCACCGGGCCAGGCGTGCACGGGCTGCGCCGCCCCCTGCGCCTGCTGCAGCGCCGCGCGCTCCGGCACGAACGGCGTCAGCACCAGCGGGCCGTACAGCCCGCGGAGCTCGTCCAGGCGGAACGCCTGCTCGACCGACCGCGCCTTGACCCGGTTCACCACGACGCCGAGCGGCTGCAGCTGCCCGGCCGGCCCGCGGCGCAGGTCGTCGATCGTCCGCATCGCGCGGCCGACCGCCGTGACGGAGAACAGCCCGGGCTCGGTGACGACGACCGCCCGGTCGCACGCCGTCAGGCCGGTGCGGGTCAGCCCGCCGAGCGACGGCGGGCAGTCCACCAGCACCAGGTCGTAGTCGTGCACCCAGGCCAGGGCGAACCGCAGCCGGTCGACGTCGGTGTCCGCGCCGTCGTAGGCGTCGTGCCGCGAGGACGCCGCCGAGCCGACCAGCACGTCGAGCCCGGCCTCGGCCCAGGCGCTCGGCGCGGTGGCGGCGGCGATGGTCTCCGCGGTGGGGGAGTCCAGCACCCCCGCCACGTCGCCCTCGGCACCGCTCGTCGCGAGCGCGAGCGTGCTGTCGCCCTGCGGGTCGAGGTCGACGACCAGCGTGCGCAGCCCGCGCTCCAGCGCGGCGGACGCCAGCCCGAGCGTCACCGACGTCTTCCCGACCCCGCCCTTGAGCGAGCACACTCCCAGCACCAGCACGGGGCACACGGTAACGGGCGCGCGCGGGTTCACGGAATCGCGCCCGCACCCACGCGGGGCCCGGGTCGACGCCGCGCCCACCTGGGGCGATGCTGGCACCATGACCGACAGCACCCCCGGCAGCACCACCGAGATCACCCACTGGGGCCACGCCTGCGTCCGCCTGGAGCGCGGCGGGCGGCGCCTGGTCCTCGACCCCGGCGCGTTCAGCGACCTGTCCGTCCTGGACGACGCCGACGCCGTGCTCGTCACCCACGAGCACGTCGACCACGTCGACGTCGCCCGCCTCGCCGCGGCCCTCGCGGCGCGCCCGGGGCTGGTCGCGTGGGCGCCGGCGGGCCTCGCCGGAGAGCTCACGGAGGCCGGGGCGCCGGCCGACCGCGTGCACCCCGCGGCCGACGGCGACACCTTCGAGGCGGCCGGGTTCGCCGTCCGCGCCGTGGGCGAGCCGCACGCCCTGATCCACCCGGACGTGCCCCGGCCGCAGAACGTCGCGTACCTGGTGGACGGTGCGCTGCTCCACCCCGGCGACGCCTTCACGCCGCCGCCCGCCGGCGCCGAGGTCGAGGTCCTGCTCGTCCCGGTCGCCGGGCCGTGGATGAAGCTCGCCGAGGCGATCGACTACGTCCGCGCCGTGCGGCCGCGGGTCGCCGCGCCGATCCACGACGCGATCCTGTCCGACCCGGGGCGGGGGCTGGCCGACCGCCTGGTGGGCGGCCTGGGCGGCGCGGGGGAGTACGTGCGGATCGCCGCGGGCGCGCCGTACACCTGGGCCCGGGGCGCCTGACCCCCGGCCGACCCGAGGTCCCGGGGACTGCGGCGCCGCCGGGGGCGCCGCGGGGCCCCGGGTGCCGTCGTCAGGCGGGTGCCGTCGACCCGCGGCGCACCAGCGACGTCGGCAGCCGCACGTGCGGGTCCGGCGTCTCGCCGCCGTCGAGCAGCGCCGTGAGCAGCGCGATCGCGGCCGCCCCCATGCGCTGGATCGGCTGGTGCACCGTCGTGAGCGGCGGGTCCGTCTGCGCGGACTCGGGGATGTCGTCGAACCCGATCACCGACAGGTCGCCCGGCACCGACAGCCCGAGCTCGCGGGCGACCTCGATGGTCGCGATCGCCGACAGGTCGTTGGCGGCGAACACCGCCGTCGGGCGGTCGGGCAGGCTCAGCAGCTCCCGCACCGGCTCCCGGGTGGACTCCTTGCGGTAGTCGCCCTCGCGGACCAGCACCTCGTCCACGGGGACGCCCGCCGCCGCCATCGCCCGGCGGAAGCCCTGCTCGCGCAGCCGCGAGGACTCCAGGTCGGGACGCCCGCCGACGAACGCGATCCGCCGGTGCCCGAGCTCCAGCAGGTGCTCCGTGCCGAGCACGGCGCCGGCGAGGTTGTCCGAGTCGACGGTCGGCAGGCCGGTCGGGCCGGTGTGCGGGTCGATGGCGACGACCGGCACCCCGGCGTCGGCCTCCACCACGGTCGGGGTCACGAGCACCGCCCCGTCGATGAGCGTGCCGCTCAGCCGGGACAGGTACCGCCGCTCCCAGCCCGCGCCGCGGCCGTGCAGGCCGCCGGTGTAGGCCAGCAGCTCGTAGCCGGAGTCGGAGTCGGCGAGCGCCGCCGCCGCGCCCTTGAGGATCTCCGCGGAGAACGGCTCGAACTCCGCCACGAGGATCCCGAGCACGTGCGTCCGGTGCGACCGCAGGCTGCGCGCGACCAGGCTGGACTCGTAGCCGAGCCGGTCGATGACCGCCATGACCCGGGTCGAGGTCGCCTGCGCCACCCCGTACCGGCCGTTGATGACCTTCGACACCGTCGCGACGGAGACGCCCGCGTCCCGTGCCACGTCGGTGATGGTCACTCGCTGCCCCATGCCGGGGATCGTAGCCGCGCGCGCGGTGCACCCCGGCGCGCGCGGGCGCGGCGCGCGGGTGCCCCGGTCAGCGCCGCCGGTCGGGGACCGCCACCGGGTGCGCCCCCGGGTCCATCGCCAGGCGCAGGGCCACGTCGAGCGGGAGGCGCGTGCGGACCCGGCTGCGCCGCGCGAGGAGCGCCGCGCGGCGGTGCGCGCGGGCGTCGTCGGGGCGGTGCGGGCGGTCCTGGTCCATGCCTCCCACCCTGCACCGGGGCCGTGGCCCGGGGCATCGGCCCCCGGGTGGAGATGCGGGTACGCCGGTCGGTGGACCCGGGTCCCGGTCGGCGCGCCCGGTCGCGGCCCTGGTCGGCGCCCCGTACCGTCCCCGGCAGACGGACACCAGAAGGGGTGGGACGGGCACATGTGGTTCCGACGACGGAGGACGACCGCGCCGACCGGCGGGGACGCCGTGCGGGCGGCCGAGGTCGCCCGGGACGACGCCGGCCGCGGTCCGGGCGCCGGGGCGCTGTGGGCGGACGGCTTCGGCCGGATCGGGACGCGCTCGGTGCAGGTCCTGGCGCTGCTCGCGCTGCTGACGGTGGCCGTGCTCGCGATCACCCGGCTGACGCTCGTCGTGGTCCCGGTGCTCATCGCGCTCGTGCTGGCCTCCGCCATCCACCCCCTGGTGTCCTGGCTGCGCCGGCACCGGCTGCCGTCGATCGCCGCCACCTGGATCGCGCTGGTGCTGATCGTCGGCGTGCTCGGCGGCGTGCTCACCGCGGTCGTGTACTCGGTCATCCACCAGTGGGACGACCTCGCCGACCAGGCCGTCGCCGGCTTCGGGGAGCTGCAGGACTCGCTCACCGGGCTGCCCATCCAGATCTCCGACGACCAGATCGCCGACGCACGGACCGCCGTGACCGACTTCCTCACGTCGAGCAGCTTCGGCGCCGGCGCGATCGCGGGCGTGTCCGCCACGGCGAACTTCCTCACCGGGTTCGTGCTGATGGTCGTCGTGCTGTTCTTCTTCCTCAAGGACGGCCCGACCATCTGGGAGTTCCTGCTCCGGCCGTTCGAGGGCGAGCACTACCGGCGCGGCCAGCGCGTCGGGCACCGCGTGGTCACGACGATGGGCGGGTACGTCCGCGGCACGGCCATCGTCGCCGCGGTGGACGCGATCGGCATCGGCGTCGGCCTGGTGATCATGGGCGTGCCGCTCGCGATCCCGCTGTCCGTGCTCGTGTTCCTGCTCGCGTTCATCCCGCTCGTGGGCGCGACGCTCGCCGGCGCCCTGGCCGCGCTGGTGACGCTCGTGGCACTCGGGCCGGTCGAGGCGCTGATCGTCGTCGGCATCGTGGTCCTGGTGAACCAGCTCGAGGGCAACTTCCTGCAGCCGGTCGTCATGGCGCGGTCGCTGGCCCTGCACCCGCTGGTCATCCTGGTCGCCCTGACCATCGGCACCGTGCTCGCCGGCATCACCGGCGCGGTGCTGGCCGTGCCGATCGCGGCGTCGATCTGGGGCGCGATCCAGGTGTGGAACGGCCCGCACACCCCGGCCCGGCCCGCCCAGCAGAAGCGCCGCGAGGTCACCGAGGGCCGCTGACCCGGCCCTGGCGGCGCCCCGGGCTCAGCCCGCGGTCCGCCAGACGGAGACGTGCGACGTGCTCTCCGCGGTGAACGGCGCCTCGGTGAAGTCCGCCCAGCGCTCGGTGCGCCGCAGGCCCGCGATCCGCGCCATCAGGTCGAGCTCCGCCGGCCAGACGTACCGGTGCGGCGACCGCCCGGTGCTCACCGACCCGTCCGGCTCGACCGTGTAGTGGTGCGACACCAGCCGCTGCTCGGCGACGTCGTACCGGTCGAAGCCCAGGTGCGCGTCGCTCACGTCGAACGGCAGCGCCACCTCGCCCGGCGGCAGCCGGCGCAGCTGCGGCACGAACACCTCGCACACGAACGCCCCGCCCGGCTCCAGGTGCCGGGCGGCGTTCTCGAAGCACGCGACCTGCGCGTCCTGGGTCATCAGGTTCGTGATGCCGTTGAACACCAGGTACACCAGCCGGAACCGGCCCGGGACGGTCGCCGTCGTCATGTCGCCGATCGTCACCGGCACCCGGTCCGCGCCCGGCTTCGCGGCGAGCCGGGCCGCCATCGGCACGGACCGCTCGATCCCGGCGACCGGCACCCCGCGGGCGGACAGCGGCAGCGCGACCCGCCCGGTGCCGACCGCCAGCTCCAGCGCGCGGCCGTCGCCCGCCCGCGCCGCCAGGAAGTCCACCGTCGGCCCCAGCACCCCGGGGGCGAACATCGCGGCGCTCGACTCGTCGTAGCGCGCCGCGACCCGCTCGGTCCAGATGTCCTCGTCCGTCACGCCGTCGAGGCTGCCACCGCCGCGACGTGCCGGGCCAGGGAATAGCGGCCGGGCACGGGGCCGTGTTGAGTAGGACGCGTCACCGACGACGACGCCGAGGAGCCCCGCATGGACGTGCACCAGCTCGCGCAGGAGCAGATCGACCTCGCCCACCAGGACCCGCACGGTCGCAGCGCCCAGATCGTGGTGCACGACGGGCCGCTCCGGCAGACCGTCATCGCGCTGCGCACCGGCACCCGGCTGGCCGAGCACAACTCGCCGCCGGCGGGCAGCATCCTCGTGCTGCGCGGCACCGTCGCGGTGTCCAGCGCCGAGCGGGTCGACACGCTGCCCACCGGGTTCCTGGCCACGCTCACGCACGACCGGCACGGGGTCGAGGCGCTGAGCGACGCCGCGATCCTGCTGACCACCGTCACGGGGACGGGCGAGCCCTCGCGCGGCTGATGCCAGCACCGGCGCAATCCCGTCGCGCGACCCCGCCGCCGGTCCGTAGCGTGCGGGACGTGCCCGACCCGATCTTCGCCGACCCGCGCCTGGCCCCGTTGTACGACGTCTTCGACGCCGACCGGTCCGACCTCGACCTGTACCGCGCCGTCGCGCGCGAGGTCGGTGCCCGCCGGGTGCTCGACGTCGGCTGCGGCACGGGCACCCTGGCGCTGCTGCTGGCGGGCGACGGCCTGGCGGTCACCGGCGTCGACCCGGCCGGCGCGTCGCTGGACGTCGCGCGCGCCAAGCCGGGAGGCGCCCGGGTGGTCTGGCTGCACGGCGACGCCACGACGCTGCCACCGCTCGCCGTGGACCTGGCCACCATGACCGGGAACGTCGCCCAGGTGTTCCTGTCCGACGACGACTGGGCCGCGACGCTGCGCGGGATCCGGGACGCCCTCGCCCCCGGCGGGCACCTCGTCCTCGAGACCCGTCGGCCCGAGGCGCGGGCGTGGGAGGCCTGGGCGGCGGACGCCGGCGCGGGAGCGCGGGACGTCCCGGGGGTCGGGCGCGTCGTGGAGGAGTTCGCCGTGACCGAGGTCGCCCTGCCCCTCGTGTCGTTCCGGTCGGTGTTCCGGTTCCCGGACGGCAGCGAGGTGGCGTCGACGTCGACGCTGCGGTTCCGGTCGCTGGCCGAGGTGCGCGCGTCGCTCGCCGCCGCGGGTCTGGAGGTCGTGGACGTGCGGGACGCGCCGGACCGGCCGGGGCTGGAGCACGTGGTCCTGGCCCGCCGTCCCGCCGGCTGACCCCGAGCCGGCCGGGCGCGCCCGCGTGTCGATCCGCGGGTTCCCCGTTCGACTCCTGGGTGAGAGGGTCCGAGAGGGACCCGAGACCAGGGAGGCACGGCCGTGAAGTACATGCTGATCATGCGCTCGGACGGGCAGGGTTCCGGCGGCGGGGACGCGTCGTACGAGGACTCGATCGAGACCATGAGCCGGTACAACGAGGAGCTGGTCGCCGCCGGCGTGCTCGTCGCGATGGAGGGCCTGTCCGACGACCCGGCCGAGAGCGTCGTCGTGGACTACTCGCAGACCCCGCCGGTCGCCACCGACGGGCCGTACGGCGAGGCGAAGGAGCTGTTCGGCGGCTACTGGATCCTCGACGTGGCGTCCCAGGCGGAGGCGGTCGAGTGGGCGAGGCGCGCCCCGCTGTCCTGGCCCGGGGTGAAGGTCGAGGTCCGGCGGATCGCGAGCATCGACGAGTTCCCCCAGGACAACCCGTGGATCCAGCGGGAGCGGGCGTGGCGCGAGGCGACGGGCCAGCTCTGAGGGCGTCGGCGCCCCGGGAGGGCCGCGCCGCGGTCGAGGCGGTCTGGCGCGCGGACGCCGCCCGGATCGTCGCGACCCTGGCGCGGTCCACGGGCGACGTCGGCCTCGCCGAGGACGTCGCGCAGGAGGCGCTCGCCGAGGCGCTGGTGGCCTGGCCGCGCGACGGCGTGCCCGCGAACCCGGCGGGGTGGCTGGTCACGACCGCCCGCCGGCGGGCCGTGGACGCCTACCGGCGGCGGTCGGCGCTCGACGAGCGGTACGCGGCGCTGGCGCGGGACGCGGCGGACGACCCCGCGCCCGGCGACGACGCCGACCTGCTGCACGACCCGGACGCCGTCGGGGACGACGTCCTGGCGCTGATGTTCGTCGCCTGCCACCCCGTGCTGGCGCGCGAGGCGCAGGTGGCGCTGACGCTGCGCGTCGTCGCCGGCCTGACCAGCGAGGAGATCGCCCGCGGGTTCCTGGTGCCGACCGCGACCGTGCAGGCGCGGATCACCCGGGCCAAGAGGACCCTCACCGCCGCCCGGGTGCCGTTCGCGGTGCCGTCCGGCGCAGAGCGGCGCGACCGGCTCGGCCCGGTGCTGGCCGTCGTGTACCTGGTGTTCACCGAGGGCTCGACGGCGACGTCCGGCGACGACCTGCTGCGCCCCGACCTCGCGCACGAGGCGGTCCGGCTGGCCCGGGTGCTCGCGCACCTCGCCCCGGACGAGCCCGAGGTGCTGGGGCTCCTGGCGCTGCTGGAGCTCACCGCGGCGCGGTTCCCGGCGCGCGTCGGGCCGGACGGGTCGGCGGTGCTGCTCGAGGACCAGGACCGGCGGCGGTGGGACCGGGCCGCGATCCGCCGGGGGCGCGCGGCCCTGGCGGCGGCGGGCCGGGTCGGGCGCGGGCTCGGGGCGTACGGGCTGCAGGCCGCGATCGCCGAGTGCCACGCCGTCGCGCCGTCCGTCGGGGAGACGGACTGGGAGCGGGTGGTGCTGCTCTACGAGGCCCTCGGCCGGCTCGCGCCCTCGCCCGTGGTCGACCTCAACCGGGCGGTGGCCGTCGCGATGGTGCACGGTCCGGCGGCCGGCCTGGTGGTCGTCGACGACCTGGCGGCGACCGGGGCGCTGGCCGGGTCGCACCTGCTGCCGTCGGTCCGCGGCGAGCTGCTCCGGCGGCTCGGGCGGGACGACGAGGCGCGGGACGACCTCGCACGCGCCGCGGCCCTGTGCCCGAACCCGCGGGAGCGGCGGGTGCTGCAGGACAAGATCGCGGCGCTGGCGGGCGGGGGCGCGCGGCCGGCCGGGTGAGCGGGCGCGGTCGCCCTGTACACGGGCGGCGGGGCCCTGGCAGGCTCGGCGCGAGACCACCCGACCCGGACGGGGGAGCGATGCCCGAGGACGACGGGACCGACCCGCGGCTGCTCGCCGAGCGCGCCGCCGGGGACGACTCCCCGCTGCGCCCCGGCTTCCGCGACGGGCCCGCCCGCACCCCGCGGTCCACGCGGGCGCTGCTGGCCGAGACGATCCCGTTCCTGCTGCTCGCCGCGGTGGTCGTCCTGGTGGTGGCGGGCCGGTGACCGGCGGCGAGCGGGTGCTCGGCATCGGCGGCTGGTTCCTGCGGGCGCGGGACCCCGAGGCGCTGACGGCCTGGTACCGCGACCCGCTCGGCGTCGAGGACGACGCGCACGGCCTCTGGCACCAGGAGGCCGGGCCGACCGTGTTCGCGGCGTTCGACCCGGACACCGACTACTTCGCCTCGCCCCAGCAGCAGACCATGCTGAACTTCCGGGTCCGCGACCTCGACGCCATGCTGCAGCAGCTGCGGGACCGGGGCGCCGACGTGGCGCCCGAGACGCAGGACATGGCGGGTGTGGGGCGGTTCGGCTGGGTCACCGACCCGGAGGGCAACCGCGTCGAGCTGTGGCAGCCCGCGTGACGGGGCCCGCGCTCAGCCGCTGACCCGGGCCTCCGCCTGCGCGCCGCGCACGAGCAGGAGCAGCTCGGCGTCGTCCACGCCCTCAGCGTGGGCGCGCTCGACCAGCGCGCGGACGTCGGCGAGCAGGTCGGGGCCGTCGTCGG
>NZ_JAANNB010000259.1 GCF_011603975.1 Cellulomonas sp. IC4_254
CAGGGCCGGAGCTCGACCCCCGCGAGGTGCTCGACCCGCTCCCAGACGCGGCGCGCGACCTCCGCGCCGGGGTCCGCGGTCCGCGCCGGCGTGGGCACCCGCACCGGCAGGCCCCGCATCCCCTCCCGCGGCGCGAGGTAGTCGCCGCCCCGCACGCCCGGGTCGGTCATGGCGCGCACGGCCGGCCAGGCCGCGGCGTCCTTGCCCTGCGCCCAGGGCGTGTACGGGTTGCGCCGGTAGGGCGTCGTCGCGTCCCGGATGCCGGGGCGGTGCGGCGTGCGCGCATCCACACCTACGCCGGGGTGCGTGACCACCGACGCGACCGGGCGGCCCGCCGCGCGCAGCCGCCGGTCGAGCTCGAACGCGAGCACCTCCGTCACGGCCTTCGCCCGGGTGTACGCGACGATGCCGAGCCGCGGGACCCGGGCCACGTCGTCGACCGCCGGCCGGAACCGCGCGACGAAGCCCGTCGAGGCGTGCACCACGCGCCCCTCGCCGCCGGTCGAGGCGGCCGTGGAGACGAGCGCCGGGAGGATCCCCGCCAGCAGGCGCACATGCCCGAGCACGTGGGTGCCCAGCAGCAGCGGGTGGCCGTCGGACGTGCGGGCGCGGGCGCTCATCGACATCGCCCCGCCGTTGAGGAACACCCCGTCGAGCCGCGGGAGCGCCGTGAGCTCCGCCACCGCGTCGTCCACCGCCCGCAGCGAGCCGAGCTCCAGCGCGACCGTCCGGACCTGCGCCTCGGGCGTCCGAGCGAGGATCGAGGCGCGGGCCGCCGCGAGCCGGGCCGGCGAGCGGGACGCCAGCACGACGTCGGCTCCCGCCGCCGCGAGCTGTTCCGCGGCGAAGTACCCGATCCCGGCGGTGGCGCCCGTGACCACGACGGTGCGGCCGTCCTGGCGGGGCGGGTGCGCGGGGTCCCAGGGGGCGTCGTCGGTCCCGGTGCTGCTGCTGCCGGTGCTCGTGCTGCTGGTCGCGGTCATGTCGTCCTCGTCTCGAAGTGGATAGGTCATCCGGTACCAGCACCGTACCGGATGGACCATCCACTTCGGGTAGCATCGGCCGCATGCCGCCGCTCCGCTCCGACGCCGCCCGCAGTCGCGAGCGCATCCTCGCCGCAGCCGCCGGTCGGGACCGCGGCGCGCTCCGGCTGAACGACGTCGCCCGGGACGCCGGGGTCGGCGTCGGCACCGTGTACCGGCACTTCCCGACGGTCGAGGCCCTCGTCGAGGAGCTCACCGCCGGCACCGTGCGCCGGGCGCTCGACACCGCGCGGGCCGCCCTGGCCGACGACGACCCCGCCGCCGCGTTCCAGGCGTTCCTGTCGGGGATGCTCGACCTGCTGCTGGCGGACGAGGGGCTGCAGCAGGTGCTCCTCGCTGCCGACGACTCCTCCCCCGAGGTCCGCGACGCCAAGGCCGAGCTGACCCGGACGGCCGCCACCCTGCTCGACCGTGCGCAGCGCGCCGGCGCCGTCCGGGCGGACCTGACCCTCGAGCAGCTCATGCACCTGGTGTGCGGGTTCGAGCACGCGGTCCGGCTCGGCTCCCCGGAGGACCGCGGGACCGTCGCCGCCGTCTTCCGGGCCGGGCTGCGACCGGAGTAGGACGGGCGTCCGCGCGTCCCCGGGCGTCAGCGGCGCGCGGCGGTGGGGGCTCTGCCAGCAGGACGCCGGCCGGCCCGGGCGCCAGCAGGCCCGGGCGCCGGCCGACCCGGGCGCCGACAGGCCCGGGCGTGGGGTCTGCCGACGCCACGCCGGCCGGCGCCCCCACGGGGATCGTCGGCCGGCGGGCGGCTCGTGCGCGGCTCGCGGGAGGCGCGTACGGGCGGCCGATCAGGCCGGGAGGAAGCGCGCGTAGAACGCGCGCGGGTCCTCGGCCAGCGACGCCTTCACCATCGCGCTCCAGTCGTCGACGACGACCTCGAGGTCGCCGGCCGCCACGGCGTCCAGGGTGCGGCGGACGACCACGGCGGGGTCGGTCTTCGGGCCGTCGAGGCCCGCGGCCATGTCGGTGTCCGCGAGGCCCAGGTGCACCGAGGTCACCCGAGTGCCCTGACCCGCCAGCTCGAGCCGCAGCGCGTTGCTCATGTTCCAGTTCGCGGCCTTCGACACCGCGTACGCGCCCGCGCCAGGGGCGGCGAACCAGGACAGCGCCGAGGCGACGTTGACCACCGCCCCGCCGCCGTTCGCCGCCAGGACCGGGGCGAACGCACGGACCATGGAGAGCGTCCCCCAGAAGTTGACGTCCATCTCGGCTCGCACACCCGCCAGGTCACCGAGCAGCGTCGAGCCGGTCGAGACGCCGGCGTTGTTGATCAGCAGGTCCACGTCGGCGGCCAGCGCGGCGGCGGCCTTGACCGCGTCGGGGTCGGTGATGTCGAGCGCGAGCGGCCGGACGCCCGGCAGGTCGATCGTGGCGGGCTCGCGCGCGGCGGCGTAGACCGTCGCGCCCCGGGCGAGCAGCTCGGTGGCGAAGTGGCGGCCGAGGCCACGGTTGGCCCCGGTGATCAGTGCGGTTGTCATGTCTGGCACGCTAGGACCTGACGTCGACGTCAGGGTCAAGCCCGCGTCGCGGAGCCGAGGACAGGGAGGCCGGGTGCGCATCGGAGAGGTCGCCGCGGAGGCGGGCGTCAGCGTGCGAGCGCTGCGCTACTACGAGGAGCAGGGGCTGCTGGACGCCGAGCGCACCGCGAGCGGTCAGCGCCGGTACCCGCCGGGCGCCGTCGACCGGGTCCGGTTCATCCAGAGCCTCTACGCGGCGGGGCTCGGCAGCAAGGCGGTGCTGCGGATCCTGCCGTGCATGGACCGCGGCGTGCTCACCGACGACATGTACGAGCGGCTGCTGGCCGAGCGCGCCCGCGTGCAGGCGCAGCTCGACGACCTGACGGCGACCCGCGACAAGCTCGACGACGTGATCCGGCTCAGCGAGGCGCACCGCCCCGGCCGGGCGCACCACGCCGGGGCCGACGCCTGCGCGACCGCCTCGTGACGGGCCGGCGGCCGTAGGGGCTCGTGACGGGCCGGCGGCCGTAGCGGCTCGTAAGGGACCGGCGGCCGTAGCGGCTCCTGAGGGACCGGCGGCCGTCACGGCTCGTGACGGACCCGCGGCCCTAGCGGCTCGTGACGGACCCGCGGCCCTAGCGGCTCGTGACGGACCCGCGGCCGTAGCGCTCTACGCCGGTGCGACGGTCGTGCGCATCACTGTCTTGCTCGTCCCGATGTGCCGCTCGAACACGAACCCGGCCTCCTCGAACATGCCGCGCGTGACGTTGTGCAGGAACGAGGACGAGACCCGCTTGCCGGTCGGCGGCTCGTTCGGGAACGACACCACCTCGCCCCCGCCGGCCTGCGCGATGAGGTCCAGCGCACCGCGCAGCGCCTCCAGCGCCACGCCCTGCCGGCGGTGGTCGCGGTCGACGAAGAAGCAGGTGATCCGCCACGGCGCCGGGTGGGTCTCCTCGGCGTCGTACTGCTTGCGGTGGTAGATCCGGGGCAGCTCGTCCGGGCTGCCGTACTGGCACCACGCGATCGCCTGGTCGCCGTCGAACACGAGCGCGGCGTGCGCGACGCCCTCGGCCACCAGCCGCCGCTTGAACTCCGGCCCGTCGTGGTCGGCCTTCGTCGTCGTGGGCGTGTCACCGTGGAAGTAGCTGCACCAGCAGCCGCCCCAGACCCCGTTGTGCTTCGCAGCGAGCGCGCGCCAGGCGGGGTACGTCTCCGGCGTCAGCGGCTTGATGACGTGGTCGGCCATGGGGCGATCCTGCTCCCGCTGCGAGCCTGAGGGAAGGAAGTTGCACGAGCGGCCGCCACGCCTCAGAACGGTGGGGGTTCGTCGTGGGGGTCGGTGGTGGCGTCATGGGTGTCCCCGGTCCCGGGCCGGGTGAGGTACCGGTGCCCGGCGGGGGTGATCCACTCGAACAGCCCCGCCTCGATCTGGCGCAGCCGGAACCCGCCGTCGGTCTTGAGGCGGTGGTGCCGGCGACACAGGGGTCCGAGGTTGTCCGCGTCGGTCCGGCCCACGGGTGCGTCGGGGTCGGTGCCGGGCTGGGGGTGGAACTCCGTGGTGTGGTCCAGGTCGCAGCGCCGGGCCGGGACCAGGCACCCGGGCGCCGCACAGGTCCCGTCGCGGGTCCGTACGAACTCGTCGAGCGCCGCCGGAGGTCGGTAGCGGTCGCGTCCGACGTCCAGGACCTGACCGCTCACCGGGTCGGTGACCACCCGCTGCCAGACGCCGCCCGCGGCCAGGGCTCGGGCGGTCACGGCGTCGACGGGTCCGTACCCGTCGAGGTGAGCGGGCTGGTCGTCCAGGCCGATCAGGGTGGAGGCGGCGATGGTGACCCGGACCTCCGCGCCCGGACGCCCCGAGCATCGCGCGCAGCCGCGGGGCGCAGCAGCCGGCGCGGCGGCCGTGGAGGCGGTCGGAGCGGGTGCGGCGGCGGATGTGGGCTCACCGGAGGG
>NZ_JAANNB010000260.1 GCF_011603975.1 Cellulomonas sp. IC4_254
GGGTCAGCGGCGGCGGCGGGCCCGCTCGGAGCGCGGGGAGATGACCGAGCCGCGCGGCAGGACCACGTCGGGCGCCATCGCCGCCGGCACGCCCGCCAGGAACAGCGCGAACACCGCCGGCCGGCGCTGCGCGAGCTCGAGCCGGGCGCCGTCGGCCGACGCCAGGTCCCGCGCGAGCGACAGGCCGAGGCCGGTGCCCTTGCCGGACGTGACCTCGCGCTCGAAGATCCGCGGCGCCAGGTCGTCCGGGACGCCGTCGCCCTCGTCCGCCACCTCGACCACGACCGAGCGCGCGGCCCCCGCGCGGGACCGCACCGTCGTGGTGCCGCCGCCGTGCCGCAGCGAGTTCTCGATGAGCGTCGCCAGCACCTGGGCCAGCGCGCCGGGCGTGGCGAGCACCTGGGCCTGCGGGTCGACCTCGATGACGAGGCGGCGGCCCTCGGCCTCGAACGTCGGCCGCCACTCCTCCTCCTGCTGGTGCACGACGTCGCCCAGCCGGATCGCCTCGGTGGTACCGCCCTGCGCGCGCCGCGACCGGGTCAGCAGGTCGTCGACGACGGTGACCAGCCGCTCGACCTGCTCCAGCGAGATCCGCGCCTCCTCGCGCACCGCCGGGTCGTCAGAGGCCAGCATGATCTCCTCGAGCCGCATGGTGAGCGCGGTCAGCGGGGTGCGGAGCTGGTGCGACGCGTCGGACGCGAACTGCCGCTCGGCGGCGAGCCGGCCGGCCATCCGGTCGGCGCTGCGGGCGAGCTCGGCCGCGACCAGGTCGATCTCCTCGACGCCGGACGGCTCCAGCTGCGGCCGCACCTGCCCCGAGCCGAGCTGCTCCGCGGACGCCGCGAGGTAGACGAGCGGGGCGGCCAGCCGGTTCGCCTGCCAGATGGCCATGCCGATCCCGGCCGCGAACGCGACGATCGCCGCCGCGACGACCAGCCCCATGATCTGCGCGCTCATGAGGAACACGTCCCACCACGGCGCGTACATGGTGATCCGGGCGCCGGTGGTGGACGTCTCGGTGATCGTGATGGCGCGCTCGGGCACGTCCGGGCCCGCCTGGTAGCGGGCGCCGTCGGTGGTGACGACGAAGATGCTCACCGCGACGCCGCCGCCGCGGTCGACGTACGGCTCGAGCATGGTGTCGGACAGCGGCGTGCCCTCCTGGACGCGGCTGTCGATCTGCCGCGCCAGGTCGGACGCGCGGGTCTCGAGCGACCCGATCTCGTTGTCCCGGACGTACTGCGCGCCGAGGAAGGCGAGCGGGAACCCGAGCAGGACGACCGCCACCGTGACGGCCGCGATGGTGGCCTGGAGGACGCGGCGGCGCACGGGTCAGCCCCGGTTGCCCTCGCCGGACTCGAACCGGAAGCCCATCCCCCGCACGGTGCTGATGTACCGGGGCGCGCTCGCGTCGTCGCCGAGCTTGCGGCGCAGCCACGACACGTGCATGTCGAGCGTCTTGGTGGAGCCGGTCGGGTCGGAGCCCCACACCTCGCGCATGAGCGTCTCGCGGGCCACGACGGTGCCCGCCGCGCCGACCAGCACGCGGAGCAGGTCGAACTCCTTGGCGGTGAGGTGCAGCTCGCGCTCCGCCTGGAACGCGCGGTGCGCCGCGACGTCCACGCGGACGTCCTGGCTGCGCAGCTCGTCCTCGTCGGGCGTGTCCCCGCCGGTGCGCCGCAGCAGGGCCCGCACGCGGGCGAGCAGCTCGGCCAGCCGGAACGGCTTGGTCACGTAGTCGTCGGCACCGGCGTCCAGCCCGACGACGAGGTCCACCTCGTCGGCGCGGGCGGTCAGCACCAGCACGGGCGTGGTCAGGCCCTGGTTCCGGATCGCGCGGGCCACGTCGAGCCCGTCCATGTCCGGCAGCCCGAGGTCCAGCACGACGAGGTCCGCCTCGCTCGCGCGGTCGATGGCCCCCTGCCCCGTCCCCTGGACCCGGACATCGTAGCCCTCCCGGCCCAGCGCCCGCGCCAAAGGCTCGGCAATCGCGGGATCGTCCTCCGCCAGCAGCACCTGCGTCATTCCGCCATGTTAGGTCATGGGACGGTCTACGACACGGCGCACCGGGGTATCGGTTCGGTGAAGTCCGCCCGTCCTCCCGTGGTCGGACCCCGACCGGGACCTCGGTCCGCCCCCGGGGGCACGACCCTGCCGGCACGCCGACCTACGCTGGCGCGATGACGTGGTGGGAACGCCTCACGCGGTGGGAGGAACGCCACCAGCTCGGGATCGACCTCAGCCTGATGGTGCTGACGGGGCTCGTCGTCGTCCCCCTCGGCGCGAGCATGGCGCCGAACTGGGGGCTCGGCTCCTACGCCGGGGCGGGCCTGGCGGCGCTCGCGTGGGCGCCGCTGGGCTGGCGGCGGACGCACCCGGTCGCCGCGGTGGTCGCCGTCTACGTCGCCTGCCTCCTGCACCTCCTCGTCGGCGTCCCGCTGCTGCTGCCGTCGGACCTGGCGGTGCTGCTCGCCCTGTACTCCGTCACCGTGCACGGGCCGCGCTGGGCCCACCTGACGGCGATGGGGTCCGCGCTGGTGGGGAACCTGGTGATGGTCTCCGGGCTGCTGGTCCAGTCCTGGGCCGGCAGCCTCGCGGAGATGGCGGCGTCCGCGATCGCCCTGTGGCTGTTCGCCTCGGTCACCGCCCTGGCCGTGTGGGCGTTCGGCCTGGTCCGGCGGTCCCGGCGCGTGACGATCGCCGCGCTGCGCGACCGCGCCGAGCGGCTGGAGGTCGAGCGCGACCAGCAGGCCCGGATCGCCACCGCCGCCGAGCGCACCCGGATCGCGCGCGAGATGCACGACATCGTCGCCCACTCGCTGTCCGTCGTCGTCGCGCAGGCGGACGGCGGCCGGTACGCGGCCGCGGCCGACCCGGAGGCGGCGACCCGCGCCCTCGGCACGATCGCCGAGACCGGCCGCGCCGCGCTGGCCGACATGCGCCGGCTGCTCGGGGTGCTGCGCGAGCCGGAGCGGGTGCCGGGCTCCGGCGCAGCCACCGGGACGCCGGGGCTGCTCGCGCTCCCCGGCGGGCCGGGCGTCCCGGGCGACGGCGCGACCGGCGCCGCGCCGTACACGCCGCAGCCCGCCGAGCACGACCTGGAGTCGCTGGTCGAGCAGGTGCGGTCCTCCGGGGTCCGCGCGTCGCTGGTCCGGATGGGCACGCCCCGCCGGCTGCCGCCGGGCATCGGCCTGACGGTCTACCGGATCTGCCAGGAGGCGCTGACCAACGTGCTCAAGCACGGCGGGCCGGACGTGACCGTCACGGTGCTGGCGCAGTGGCAGGCCGCCGCGCTGGTGCTGGAGATCACCGACGACGGCCGCGGTGCCGCCGCCGACTCCGACGGCGCCGGGCAGGGCCTGCTCGGCATGCGGGAGCGCGCGACGATGGTCGGCGGCACGCTGAGCGCCGGACCGCGTCCCGGCGGCGGGTTCCGGGTGCGCGCCGAGCTGCCGCTGCCCCCGGGCGCGCCGGCGGACGACCGGGCCGCCGCGCCCGGCACCCTAGGCTGACGCCCATGTCCGCCATCCGCGTCGGCCTCGTCGACGACCAGCAGCTCGTGCGCGCCGGGTTCCGCCTGGTCATCGACTCCCAGCCCGACCTCGAGGTGGTCCTGGAGGCGGGCGACGGCGCCCAGGCCGTGCAGGCCCTCACCGCCGGCACCGCCCAGGCCGGCGTCCTCGGCCCGGTCGACGTCGTGCTGATGGACGTCCGGATGCCGAACCTCGACGGCCTCGCGGCCACCGAGCGGATCGTCGCCGCCGGGACGCCCGAGCACCCCGCGCCCCGGATCATCGTGCTCACCACGTTCGACCTGGACGAGTACGTGCTCGCCGCGATCCGCGCGGGCGCGAGCGGCTTCCTGCTCAAGGACGCCCCGCCGGAGGACATGCTGGCGGCCATCCGCACCGTGCACCGCGGCGACGCCGTCATCGCCCCGTCGTCGACGAAGCGCCTGCTGGAGCACCTGGTCACGGCCCTGCCCGCCGAGCAGCAGCAGGCGTCCGCCGGGGCCGAGGCGCTCGCGACGCTGACCGACCGCGAGCGCGAGGTGCTCGTCCTCATGGCCCGCGGGCGGTCCAACACCGAGATCGGCGAGGACCTGTTCGTCGCCGAGGCCACGGTCAAGACGCACGTCGGCCGGATCCTGGCGAAGCTCGGCGCCCGCGACCGGGTGCAGGCCGTCGTCGTGGCGTACGAGACCGGGCTGGTCGTCCCCGGGGCGTGACCCGCCTCTGACCCCGGTCGCGCCCCGCGACCCCGGCGTCGTACCCCGGGATGACGCGAGGTCCGGACCGGGGGTGGACGCGGCGGCGCGGCCCCGGTCCGTAGCGTCGGGGACGTCCCGATCCCGAGTCCCAGGAGCACAGCCGTGGACCCGTTCGTCCCCACCCCCGCC
>NZ_JAANNB010000261.1 GCF_011603975.1 Cellulomonas sp. IC4_254
GAGGCTCGGCGCCGCCGCGATCAGCTTCCGCGTGTACGGGTGCCGGGGCGCCCCGAGGACCTCGTCCGCGGTGCCCTCCTCGACCACGACCCCGTTCTCCAGCACCACGATCCGGTCGGCCCGGTCCGCGGCGACCCCGAGGTCGTGCGTGATGAGCAGCAGCGCCGTGCCCCGGTCCCGGACCAGGGTCTCCAGGTGGTCGAGGATCCGCCGCTGCACCGTGACGTCGAGGGCGCTGGTCGGCTCGTCGGCGACGACCAGCCGCGGCCCCGCCGCGATGGCGATGGCGATGAGCACCCGCTGCCGCAGGCCGCCGGAGAGCTCGTGCGGGTACTGCCGGGCGCGCACCGCGGGGTCCGGGACACCGGCCTGCTCCAGCAGGGCGACCGCGCGGCGGCGCGCCTCCCGGCGCCGGGCCAGCCCGTGGATGACCAGCACCTCGGCGACCTGGTCACCGACCCGCTGCACGGGGTTGAGCGAGACGGTCGGGTCCTGCGGCACGAGCCCGACCTCCCGGCCGCGCACCGCCTGCCACTCGCGCTCGGTCAGGTCGGACACGTCGCGCCCACCGAGCCGGATCCGGCCGCCCGTCACCGAGCCGCCGCGGGCGAGCAGGTGCAGCGCCGCGTGCGCGGTCGTGCTCTTGCCGGACCCGGACTCGCCGACCAGCGCGACGACCTCGCCGGGCCGGACCCGGAGGTCGACCCCGCGCACGGCCCGGTACACCTGGCCGTCCCGGGTGCGGTAGCCGACCTCGAGGCCCTCGACCTCGAGCACCGGCGTGGCCTCGTCGGCGCCGGGCGCGACGGCCCGGTCCTCCTGCAGCTGCGTCACTGGTCCTCTCCCGTCGTCTCGAGCGCCCGCGCGACCCGGTTGGCGGACAGCACGACCGCCACGATCACGAGCCCGGGCAGGGTGGTGAGCCACCAGGCGGTGGCGAGGTAGTCGCGGCCGCCGGAGATCAGCGACCCCCACTCGGGCGTGGGCGGCGGCGTGCCGTAGCCGAGGAAGCTCAGCGCGGAGACCGCCAGCACCGCGCCGCCGAACTCCAGCGCGACCAGCGCGAGCACCGGGCCCGCGGAGTTGGGCAGCACGTGCCGGCCCAGCACCGACCACCAGCGGGCGCCCGACGCGCGGGCGGCCTCGACGTACACCGAGGTGGACGTGCGCAGCACCTCGGCGCGCATCACCCGGGCGAACGTCGCCACCGCACCGACCCCGACCGCAACGGCGATCTTGGTCGGCCCGGTGCCGAGCGCGGTGATGATCGCGAGCGACAGCAGGATGCTCGGCACCGCGAGCAGCACGTCGACCCCGCGCCCCACGACGTCGTCGACCCACCCGCGCAGGAACCCGGCCAGCAGGCCGAGCGCCGAGCCGACCACCAGGCCGACGAGGACGGCCAGCGCGGTGGTCCGCAGGGACAGCGAGGCGCCGTGCACGACGCGGGTCCACACGTCGCGGCCCAGGTGGTCGGTGCCGAACAGGTGCTCGGCGGACGGCGGCAGCAGCCGGTCGGCGGGGACGCCGCTGATCGGGTCGCCGGACGCGAACACCGAGGGCGCGGCGGCCCACGCGGCGACGAGCAGCAGGACCAGCCCGGCCAGCACGAGCCCCGGGCGCCGGAGCAGGTACCGCCCCGCCCGCGCGGCCCACGGCCCGGCGGACCCGGCGCCGCGCGCCCGCCCGTGCCGCAGGATCGACCGGGCGTCCTGGCGGTCGGCGATCTCGATCTCGTCGGGGGTGCGGGTGGTCGTGGCGGTCACGCGGCCACCGCCTTCCGGGTCGGGGCCCGCTCGATCCGCGGGTCCAGCAGCGGGTACACCAGGTCGACGACGAGCGTGGTGACGACGAACACCAGCGCCGACAGCACGACGATCGCGAGCACCACCGGCACGTCCTGGGTGTTCACGGACTGCACGGTGAGCCGCCCGAGCCCGACCCGGGAGAACACGGTCTCGGTGACGACGGCCCCGCCGAGCAGCCCGCCGACCAGGACGCCGAGCATCGTGAACGCCGGGATCGCCGCGTTGCGCAGCGCGTGCCCCAGCTGCACCCGGAGCCGGCCGGCTCCCTTGGCGCGCGCGGTCTCGACGTACGGCTCGCCGAGCGTGCCCCGCAGGCTGCGGGACAGCACCTGCGCGAGCTGCGCGCCGGGCGGGATCGCGAGCGTCACGGCGGGCAGCACCAGGCTCTGCCAGCCCGCGTTCCCGATCGCGGGCAGCAGGCCGGCGCGGAACGACAGCCACTGCAGCAGCACGAGCCCGATGAAGAACGTCGGCAGCGCGACCCCCACCGGCGGCAGCGCCGACAGCACCTGGCGCAGCCACCGGCTGCGCGGCAGCACGCTGGCCACCGCGAGCGCCGTCCCGCCGAGCACCGCGAGCGTCAGGGCGACGCCCGTGAGCAGCAGGGTCTGCGGCAGGGCCTGTGCCACCAGCGTCCCGGCCGGCGCGCCCGACTGGTACGACGGCCCGAAGTCGAGCCGGACCGCCCCCCACAGCGCGTCGGCGTACTGCACCAGCACGGGTCGGTCCAGCCCGTACCGGGCGCGCAGGTCGTCCAGCAGGGCCGGGTCGACCGAGGCAACCTCTCCGCCCGACCCGGCGGCCAGGGCCGCCGGGTCGCTCGGGAGCAGGTAGAGCACGAAGAACGCGATGGTGAACGCGGCCCAGAGCACGAACATCCCCTGGGCGGCGCGCCGCGCGACGTACCGGGCCATCAGGACGGGTCCACCCACGCGCCGTAGAAGTCGAGCCGGCTGGAGCCCTCGAACGTGAGCCCGTGCACGCGGTCGGCGGCGGCGATCGTCGTGGACAGCTCGTAGACCGGGATGGCGTGGCCGTGCTCGACCAGCAGTCGGGAGGCCTCCTCGATCAGGCCGGCGCGCTCGTCCGGGTCGGTGGCCGCGGCGGACCGGTCGAGCAGGTCGTCGACCTCCTCGGCGGGACGGTCGTTGATGTTGCGGGCGTTCGCGGAGAAGATCAGCCGCAGCACGTCCGGGTCCGACCGGGTCAGGTTGTAGTAGTCGAAGTCGAAGTCGCCGCTCTCCTTGATCGCGGTCGACTCGGCGATCTCGACGTGCTGCAGCTGCAGGTCGACGCCGATCTGGCGCAGCTGCTGCTGCACGAGCTCGAGCGGCGCCGGGTCCTGCCAGAAGGTCACCGTGGTCGACAGCCGCTGGCCGTCCTTCTCGCGGATGCCGTCGTCACCGACGACCCAGCCCGCGTCGTCCAGCAGCTCCTCGGCGCCGTCGGGGTCGTAGGCGAGCAGGTCACCCAGGTCCGGGGCCAGCGGGGTGGAGTGCGACAGCACGCCGGTCGCCGCCTGGTCGCGCTCGGTGAGCACGGTGTCGACGATCTGCTGCCGGTCGATGCCCTTCGAGATGGCGACCCGCACCGCCTCGTCGGACGCGAGCGGGCTCGACTCCTTCGGGAACAGCTGGTACGCCACGCCGGGGTTGGCGCGCTGCTGCAGCCAGAACCCGTTGCCGTCGAACTGCGGCTGGTCCACCGCGGCGATCGCCGCGGTGGCGTCGATCTGCCCGGACTGCAGGCTGCCGGCACGCACCGACGACTCCGGGATCACCTGGAAGGTCACGCTCTCGAGGTACGCCTCGCCGGTGTGCTCGTCGGACTCCGACGACCAGTCGTAGCCGGGCACCCTGGTCAGCACGATCTCCTGGTCCTGGGTGTACGACTCGACCTGGAACGGGCCGGAGCCCACGTAGTCGCCGGCGCAGCGCTCCTCGGGCGTCAGCTCCGCGGACGCGGGCGACAGCAGGCCGAGGGAGAACGTGGAGCTCGCCTGGAGGAACTGCGCGCTCGGCTGGGCGAAGTCGACGGTGAGCGTCTGCGGGTCGGCGACCGTCGTGCCCTCGTAGCCGACCAGGTACTGCGAGCCGAGCGAGGCGGTGGCGCCAAGCGCGACGATCGCGTCGAAGTTCGTCTTCACGGACTCCGCGTCGATCGGGGTGCCGTCGGCGTAGGTGGCGCCCTCGCGCAGGTGGAAGGTGTAGCTCGACGCGTCGTCGCTGACCTCCCAGCTCTCCGCGAGCCACGGCACGATCTCGCCGGTGTCCGGGTCCTGCGCGGTGAGCGAGGCGACGGTCTGCCGGGCGACGGCGATGGCGTCGTTGTTGCCGACCTGCTGGGGGTCGATGCACCGGGAGTCGACCGTGATGGCGAACCGGAGGTCGCCGCCGGAGACGGGCTCGGCGGAGGCGTCGGTCGAGGCGTCGCCGGACCCGCCGCCGGTCCCGCCGGAGGAGCAGGCGGCGAGCAGCAGGGCGGTGGTGGCGAGCGTGGCCGCGGCGGCGGGGCGGGCGCCCCGGCGTCGGGTGGGCGT
>NZ_JAANNB010000262.1 GCF_011603975.1 Cellulomonas sp. IC4_254
GGCCCCCGGGCGCCCCGCCGTCCGGGTCGTCACGATCGTGTACCACCCCGGCCCCGAGCTCACGGACTTCACCCGCTCGCTCGCGACGGCCACGACCGCCCCGGTCGAGCTGGTGCTGGTGGACAACGGCACCGAGCCCGGCGAGGCCGACCGGGTCGCGGACGAGGCGGGCGGGCGCGTGGTCCGCACGGGCGAGAACCTCGGCTACGGCGGCGGCGCGAACGCCGGCGCGCGGGGGGCGACCCAGCCGTTCCTCGTGGTGGCGAACCCGGACGTCGTCTGGGAGCCCGGCTCCCTCGACACGCTGCTCGACGCGGCGCAGCGGCACCCCGAGGCGGGCGCCCTCGGCCCGGCGCTGCTCAACGAGGACGGCACGGTCTACCCGTCGGCGCGCGAGCTGCCCTCGCTGACCCAGGGCGCCGGGCACGCGGTGCTGGGCAGGGTGTGGCCGGGCAACCCGTGGACCCGCGCCTACCAGCGCCGCCAGGAGACGGTCGGCGACGAGCGGGTCGCGGGCTGGCTGTCCGGCGCGTGCCTGCTGCTGCGCCGGGACGCGTTCGAGGCCGTCGGCGGGTTCGACGACGACTACTTCATGTTCTTCGAGGACGTGGACCTGGGCGAGCGGCTGGCGCTGTCCGGCCGGCCGAACCTGTACGTGCCCACCGCGCGCGTGACGCACGTCGGCGGGGTGTCGTGGAAGGCCAAGCCGGCCGCGATGATCTCGGCGCACCACCGGTCCGCCGAGCGCTACCTGCACCGGCGGTACCACCGGTGGTACCAGTGGCCGGTGCGCGCCGCCGTGTCGCTCGGGCTGCGGGCCCGCGAGGTCGTGGAGCTGCGCGCGGCGCGCTGAGCCCGCGGCGCGTCAGTCGAGACCGACCCGCGTCCCCTCGCGCACCTGCGCCAGGGTGACCGCCTCCGCGTCGGTGACCGGCTGGAGCACCGAGTACAGCGGCCCGCTCGCGTGCGCCACCACCGCGGTCAGCGCCCAGGACAGCGCGACGCCGTCGTCGTCCGGCGCCACCACCTCGACGCCCACGACGCCGGTCCCGAGGTCCTTCACGGCGTAGGGCAGCGTCGAGCCGACCGGCACCTCGACGTCCCGCTCGGCCAGCACGCCCGCGGCGCCGTACGCGCGCAGCGTGACCGTGACCGTGGGGCCCTGCGGCGCGGCGTCGGCCTCCGGGTCCGGTCGCTGGCCCTCGGTGGGCTCGGGGCTCGGCGTGCCGGACGGGGTGGGCGCGGGCTCGGCGGAGCCGTCCTCGTCGCCGGTGGGCACCGCGGACAGGGTCAGCGTCCCGACGGTGCCGGACGGGACCGCCACCAGGCCGCTGCCGGGGGTGGCGGCCGCGGTCCAGGCGCGCTCGAGCCGCGGCCCCTCGTCCAGCTCGCCGGCCTTGCCCTCGCGCGCGGTCATCGCGCCGGCGACGACGGCCTCGGTGGACTCGACGACGGCGGTGTAGCTGCCGGCGGCGAGCCCGCCGAGCGACACGTCGGTCACCTCCCCGGCGGGGAGGTCGAGCTCCTGGGCGCCGGGCAGCGCCACGTCGCCGTCGGGGCCGAGCAGCCGGACGGAGGCGGTCGCGTCCGCGTCGCCCGGCACCAGCAGGCGCAGCGCGCCGGCGTCCGGGGCGTCCACCTCGGTGGCCGCGACGGAGATGCCCGGCACCACCTGGGTCGTCGCCGGGGCCGCGCCCGCCGCGACCAGGTCCGTGCCGCGGGGCGTGAAGCCGTCGAGCAGCGAGTCCTGCAGGTAGGCCGAGACCTGGCCGCCGGCGGCCGTCACGCGGACCGCGATCCGGCGCTGCTCTGCGGCGACGCCCGGCAGGGACAGCACCCGCTGCGCGCCCGGCGCCACGAGGAACGTGCCGCCGTTCGCCAGGTCGACCGGGCCGGAGGGGCCCCACACCTCGACGGTGACGTCCGCGGGCGTGGCGCCCGGGTTGACCACGACCAGGTCGGCGGTGCTCTCCAGCTCGGTGCTGCCGCCGACGAGCCACACGTCCGCCGACGGGCGCGCGCAGGACGCGGCGGACAGGCCGCGCAGGTCGCCGTCGGTGACGACCGACGACGTGGCGCCCGCGACCCGGGCGGGGTCGTCCCCCGCCGGCTCGGCGCGCAGGACCGTGGCGGCGGCCGGCGAGGTCACGGTGCCCGCGCCGTCCGCCAGGGCGACCGGGTCGGCGCCGAGCACCGTCAGCGAGGCGGTCGCGGAGGCCACGGTGTCGAAGGCCGTCACGCGCTCGACGGGCGCGACCGGCACCCGGTCGAACGCGGAGTCCCCGGACAGCGCGTCGTCGGGGAGCTGCAGCGGCCCCGGGCACACGAGCGTGGTGGCGGTCGGCGCGACGTCGACGGTCGCGGCCGGCACGGGGCCCGCCTCGCTCGGCGGTGCGGCGAGCGCCAGCGCGACCACGCCGCCCGTGAGGGCCAGCACGAGCGCCCCGGAGAGCAGGCGCGCCACGCGCCCGGTCCGGCGGCGCGGCGCGGGGGTCGGGTCCGTCATGTCATCGCCTCCCAGCCCGACGGCGGCGGACCGGCAGCGCGAGCAGCAGGGCCAGCAGCCCCACCGCACCCTGCGCGACCGTCCACGCCGTCCGGTCGGGCGCGCCGTGGGTGACGACCAGCCGGCCGCCCTCCGCCCCGACCTCGAACGTCTGCCGCCAGCCGTCGGTCACCGCGCGCAGCGGCCGGCCGTCGAGGGTGGCGCGCCAGCCGGCGTCCGCGCGCTCCGCGAGCACGAGCAGCCGCCCGGCCGCGCCCGGCTCGATCTCGGTGTCCACCCGGGCGACGACGCCGGGCACCGCCGGCACCGCGACCGCGTCGGCCGACGCCAGGCCCGCGGCGTCCTGCGTGGCGCGGGCGTCGGGGACCAGGCGCGCCCAGGCGGTCACGACGGCCGGGACCGCGTCGGCGTCGGCCGCGTCCGCCGCGGACCCCGCCTGCTCGCCGACCGCGCCGCCCGAGGGCTGCACGCGCCAGATGACCCCGGAGTCGCCCTCCGTGATGCGCTCCAGCCCGGGCGTCGCGTCCAGCCGGCCGATCAGCGCGGTGCGGGCCTGCTCCAGCGTGAGGTCGTCGGCGGTGTCCGGCAGCGGCGGGACGAGCACGTCCGCGACCGCCAGCGCCGCGAGGTCCGCGGCGACGTCCGTGCTCGACCCGACGGCGAGGGTCCCGACGACGGCCTCGACCTCGGTGCCGGCGGCGTCCGGCTCGCCCGCGGCCGCGTCGCCCAGGTCGCCCGTGAGGTCCGCCGTGCGCGTGGCGGCGGCGGACTCGAGCACCTGCGGGCCGTCGCCGCGCAGCAGCTGCCAGTCGACCGCGCCCGTCGCCGCGGCGGGCACGCCGCTCGCCGAGCCGGCCGCGGACGGGGTCAGCGCCAGCACGCGCGGCGCGTCCTCCGACTGCTGCGTCTGCCGGCCGATCGCGGGCACCACCGCGCGGTCCATCGTCGTGAGGTCCGCGGCGGCGCCGTCGCGCGCCTGCCACGCCCAGCCGACCCAGGCGACCAGGGGCAGCAGGACGACCACGGCGGTGACGACGGCGGCGGTCAGCTGGCGCCAGCCGAACGACGCCCGGTCGAGCCAGGCGCGCGTGCCCCGGGTGCCGAGCACCGCGGCGGCCAGCAGCCCGGCCATGGCGAACGACACGCCGGTCCCGGCCCAGCCGACGACGACCGCGCCGTCGTCCGCGCCGACGGCCACCCGGCCGGCGACCAGGGCGACCGCCAGGCCGACGGCCGCGACGAACCAGCCCAGCCGCACCGCCCGGGCGACCGGCGCGCCGCGGAGCAGGGCGATGAGCGCGAGCAGCACCACGGCGCCGCCCGTCGCGACCGGCCACCAGGTGGCGACGCCCTCGGGCACCCAGCCGGGCAGCCACGACGGCACCAGCGCGGCCCCGTCCACCGGCACCCCGAGCAGCGTCGCGACCGGGGACGCGGGGTCGGAGGCCAGCGGCGCGCCCGGGTCCGCGAGCAGCAGGCGCACGCCGGCCAGGCCACGCGACGCCGCCTCGGCGAGCAGCGGGCCGAGCAGCACGAGCGCGGGCACCGCGGCCAGGACCAGCCGCAGCCGGCGACCGCGCGGGGCGCAGGCGGCGACGACCAGCAGGACCAGGACGCCCGGCAGCAGCAGCGCGGGCGCGCCGGCCGCCACGACGGCGAAGGCGAGGGACGCGGCGGCGGCCGACACCGACGAGCGCGCCGACGAGCGCGCGGGCACC
>NZ_JAANNB010000263.1 GCF_011603975.1 Cellulomonas sp. IC4_254
GCGCCGGTCACGCGGCGGTCCACGGCCGGGCCTCCGCGTCGACCAGCTCGACCAGCCGCTCCAGCCGCGGCACCGACACCTCGGCGAGCGCGGCGGGCACGTCCGGCCGGCCGACGACGTCGCTCCACAGCGCCCGCCCGGCCAGGAACCCGCTCGCCCCGCCCCGGCACGCCGCGCGCACCGCGCCCGCGAAGTCCTCGCGGTCCACGCCCTGCGACAGCACGACCCACGGACCCGTGATGGCCTCGCCGAGCGCGGCGCACGCCCGCTCCAGCTCCGCGGGCGCCGCGCGGCCGCCCAGCGGCACCTGCACCTTGTAGAGGCTCGGCCCGAGCGGGGACAGCTCGCGGGCGGCCTCGGCGATCGCGGCCTCCGCGTCCCACGTGCCCGCGGCGGTCTCCTCGGGCGTCGCCCGCACCACCGGCTCCAGCACGGACAGCACTCCGCGTGCGGCGGCGACCTCGATGAACCGGCGCGCGAGCGCGACCCGCTGCTCGCGGCGCGCGTCCCGCCGCCAGATGACCAGGAGCTTGATCGCGACGGCGCCGTGCAGGTCGGACTCCGGGGCCACGACGACCTCGTCCAGCCCGGTCTCCTCCACCGGGCCGCCCGGCTCCTGCTCGAGCGCGTCGGCGGCCAGGATCAGCCCGCACGAGCCGGGCAGCAGCGGCGCCGCGCGCTCGACGCCGTACTCGCGGTCGATGAGGAACCCGGACGCCAGCGGGCTCAGCGCCCGGGCGACGTCGAGCTTGAACGCGACCAGGCGCTCGTCGGCGACGCGGCCGGCGCCGGCCTGGTCGAACATGTGGCGCAGGCTCTCGCGCTGGTCCATCGCGACCATCGCGAGCGCGCCAGACGGGCGGGCGATGGCGTCGAGGGTCGGTGCGGTCACGGGTGGCCTCCAGGGGTCGGTGCGGACGAGTCGGGGTCGCGGGCGGCGCGGACGAACCGGGCCAGCGCCGCGTCGGCGTCGGGGTGCGGGCCCGGCAGCGGCCCGCCGCCCGGCAGCCCGGGCAGGGCCGGCAGCACCGGCGGGTCGTCCGGGTCGAGCAGGCCGGCGCGGTGCAGGGCGAGCAGCGCCGCCCCGGTGGCGACCGGCTCGGCGCAGTCGACGAGGCGCACGGGCACCGGGCTGAGCTCGGCCTTGGCGCGCATCCACGCGGCGTTCCGGGACGCCGGCCCGCCGAGCACGACAAGCCGGTCCGGGCGGAGCGACGGGTCCGCCGCGGCGCCCAGGGCGAGCTGCGCGTCGAGCATCCACCGGGCCTGCAGGGCGAGGCCGTCCACCATCGCGGCGGCGAGCGCCACCTGGTCGTGCCCGGCGCGGTCGCCGACGACGCGGACCCGGGCGGCCGGGTCGGGGTCGGGGGTCTGGCGGCCGGCGACGTACGGCAGCACGACGGGCCCGGCGACGCGGTCGGGGCGGCCCTCGTCCGGGAGCGTCGCCACGGCGGCGAACAGGTCCTCCGGCGTGCGGCCGCCGGCCTCGTGCTCGAGCCACCAGCGCACCATCGCCCCGGCGCTCGACGACCCGGCGAGCAGCGCGGGCCGGCCGGCCACGGTCCGGACCAGGCTCATCCCGGCGCGGGCGACGTCGGCGCGCACCGGGTCGGCGGCGAGCACGGTGCACACCGCCTCGGCGGTGCCGATCGAGTCGGCCGTGCTGCCGGGGTCGCGCACGCCCGCGGCCCAGGCGCCGACGGCGTGGTCGTGCCCGGCGACGGCCACCGGCGTGCCGGCGCGCAGCCCCGCCTGGACCCACGGTCCCGGCCGCACGACCCCCGCGACGGCGTCGGGCGCGGCGACCCGCGGCAGGTGCTCCGGGCGCAGGCCCACCTCGGCGAGCAGCCCGGCGTCGAACGCGGTCGGCAGCGCCGCGCCGACCGGCGGCAGGCGGTACGCCATCGAGCGGCCCGCGAGGGTGTGGTCCGTGACGAGGTCGCCCGTCAGGTGCAGCGCGGCGAGGTCCGCGACCCCGGCCCACCGGGCGAGCGCGGCGCGCCGGCCGGGGTCGTGAGCGGCGAGCCAGGCCAGCGTCGCGAGCGGGACCTTGGCGCTCGGGCGGACGCCGGTCGCCTCGAACAGCGCGGTGGCGCCGAGCCGGTGGGCGAGCGCGGTCGCCTCCGCCGCGGCCCGCTGCCCGTCCCAGCGCAGCCACGGCCCGAGAGGCCGGCCGTCGGCGTCGAGCGGGACGCCGGTCTCGGCCATCGAGGCGACCCCGACGGCGAGGGGCGCGAGGTCGGTCGCGGGACGCCCCTCGATGCCGGTGGCCGCCTGCGCGGCCGTCGTCAGCGCGCGCGCCGTGAGGCCCCGCAGCACCCCGTCGAGGGCGGCGGGCTCCGGCGTCGGCGCCGACGCCACCGCGAGCAGCGCGACGGCCCCGTCGGCGGCCGACCTCGGCACGGCGACGAGCGCGACCTTCGTGTTCGTGGTCCCGACGTCGATGCCGAGGCCGAGCAGGCGGCTCACGGCAGCAGTCTGTGCGTCGTCGAACAGATCGGTCAACACTGTGCGGTCGTTGACATCCGCCGCGGGCGACCGTTGGATGGCGGTCGTGCGCTACTCCGCCGCCCCCCGCCGCCGGGACGAGCTGCTGCGCCGGCTCGAGGAGTCCGGCTACGTCTCGTCCAGCACCGCCGCGGCCGAGCTCGGCGTCTCGGAGATGACCATCCGCCGCGACCTCGGGCAGCTCGCCGCCGAGGGCCGGGTGCGGCGCGTGGTCGGCGGCGCCTCCCTGGTCGACGGCAGCGCCGCACCGCCGTTCGAGCTGCGCCGCACCGAGGCCGCCCGCGAGAAGGACGCGATCGCCCGCGCCGCCCTGCCGCTGCTCGCCGACGCCGGCGTCGTCGCGCTCGACGCCGGCACCACCGTCGCGACCCTCGCCCGGCGGCTGCCGCAGGGGCTCACCGTCATCACGCACTCCGTCCCCGTGATCACCGCCTGCACCGGCCGGGACGACCTGGAGGTGGTCGCGCTCGGCGGCACCTTCCACCGCGCCACCCGGTCGTTCGCCGGCCCCGCCACCCGCGCCGGGCTCGCGGACCTCGCCGTCGACGTCGCCGTGCTGTCCGCCACCGCCGCCGGACCCGCGGGCGTCTACTCCGCCGACCCGTGGGACGCCGACACCAAGCGGGCGATGGCCGCGATCGCCGACCGGGTCGTCCTGCTGCTCGACCACCGCAAGCTCGCGGCGCGCGCCCCGATGCGGGTCCTCGGGCTCGAGGAGGCGCACGCCGTCGTCGTCGACGACGAGGCGACGCCCGAGCAGCTCGCGATGCTGCGCGAGCGGTGCGAGCGGGTCCTCGTCGCGGACACCGGGTCGGCGCCGTGACCGGACCGCGGCTCGGGGTCGTCGCCGACGACGTCACCGGCGCGTGCGACCTGGCCGACGCCGTCCGGGACGCCGGCGGGTCGGCCGTCGTGGTACTCGGGGTGCCGGACCCTGGGCTCGACCTCCCGTCCTGCGACGCCGCGGTCGTCGCGCTGCGCACCCGCACCGCGCCGGCGGCGCAGGCGGTCGCCGAGTCGGTGGCCGCGGCGTCCTGGCTGCTCGGCCGGGGCGCGGCGGCGGTCTACCAGAAGTACTGCTCGACGTTCGACTCCACCGACGAGGGCACGATCGGACCGGTCGCGGACGCGCTGCTCGACCTGCTCGGGGCGGACGCGGTGTCGGTCGGCACGCCCGCGACGCCGCGCGCCGGGCGGACGCAGTACCAGGGGCACCTGTTCGTCGGGGACCGGCTGCTGTCCGAGTCGTCGCTGCGGCACCACCCCCTCACGCCGATGACCGACCCCGACCTCGTGCGGGTGCTCGGGCGGCAGACGCCGCGCGCCGTGGGGCTGCTGCCGTGGGGTGCGCTGCGCGGGCCGGACGCCGGTGCGGCGCTGGCGGACGTGCTCGGCGGCGGGGCGGCGCACGTGCTCGTGGACGCGCTGACCGACGAGGACCTCGACGCGCTGGCG
>NZ_JAANNB010000264.1 GCF_011603975.1 Cellulomonas sp. IC4_254
ACACCCCTCCAGGGTAGTCGAGTAGCGTGGCGGTGGGCTCTGTCACGGACCGCCACGCTACTCGACTACCCTGGAGGGGTGTTCGGACGCAGCAAGGACAGCACCGCACCCGCGGACCAGGTGACCCCGGGTCTCACCGAGGAGACCCCCGGCCTGATCGACACCGGGAAGGGCCGCCCCACGCCCAAGCGGAAGACGGCCGAGGCCGCCAACCGCCGGCCGCTGGTGCCGCAGGACCGCAAGGCCGCCGCCAAGGACGCGCGCGCCGCCCAGCGGGCCGAGCGCGACAAGCAGTACGCCGCGATGCAGACCGGCGACGAGCGGTACATGCCCGCCAAGGACAAGGGCCCGGTGCGCCGCTACATCCGGCAGTACGTCGACGCCCGGTGGAGCCTCGGCGAGCTGTTCCTGCCGGTCGCGATCGTCATGCTGCTGCTCAACATGCTGCTGACGTCGGTCAGCCCGGAGCTCGCGTTCCTGGGCCTGGTCGTGCTCTACCTGTTCATCATCGGCATGGTCGTCGACGTCATCATCATGTGGCGCAAGCTCCGCAAGCGGCTCACCGCCAAGTTCGGCGACGCGGGCCAGCAGCGCGGGCTGATGATGTACGCCGTCACCCGGGTGTTCCAGATCCGCCGCGCCCGGCTGCCGAAGCCGCAGGTCAAGCACGGCGACTACCCCGAGTGAGCCGGCGCTCCTAGACCGTCCTAGGGTGGTGGCATGGTCAACTACCGCCACCTGGGCCGCTCCGGCCTCAAGATCTCCGAGATCACCTACGGCAACTGGCTGACGCACGGCTCGCAGGTCGAGAACGACGCCGCGACCGCCTGCGTCCGCGCCGCGCTCGACGCCGGC
The DNA here is from genome assembly GCF_011603975.1 of Cellulomonas sp. IC4_254. Taxonomy (GTDB): domain Bacteria; phylum Actinomycetota; class Actinomycetes; order Actinomycetales; family Cellulomonadaceae; genus Cellulomonas. The sequence continues at coordinate 856 of NZ_JAANNB010000264.1, forward strand.
ATCAGCTCCTTCGACACCGCGGACGTCTACGCGAACACGGTCGCCGAGGAGGTGCTCGGCGAGGCCCTCAAGGGCGAGCGCCGGCAGTCGCTGGAGATCTTCACGAAGGTCTACTGGCCGACCGGCCCCAAGGGCCCGAACGACAGCGGCCTGTCCCGCAAGCACATCATGGAGTCGATCGACGGCTCCCTGCAGCGCCTCCAGACCGACTACGTCGACCTGTACCAGGCGCACCGCTACGACCACGCGACGCCGCTCGAGGAGACGATGCAGGCGTTCGCCGACGTCGTCCGCTCCGGCAAGGCGCTCTACATCGGCGTCTCCGAGTGGACCGCGGACCAGATCCGCGCCGGCCACGCGCTGGCGAAGGAGCTCGGCTTCCAGCTGGTCTCCAACCAGCCGCAGTACTCCGCGCTGTGGCGGGTCATCGAGCCCGAGGTCGTCCCCGCGTCCGAGGAGCTGGGCGTCTCGCAGATCGTCTGGTCCCCCGTCGCTCAGGGCGTGCTCACCGGCAAGTACAAGCCGGGTCAGCCGCTGCCCGAGGGTTCGCGCGCCACGGACGAGAAGGGCGGCGCGAACACCATCAAGCGCTTCCTGGACCAGCCGAACGTGCTCCAGCGGGTCCAGGACCTGACGCCGGTCGCGCAGGAGCTCGGGCTGTCGCTCGCGCAGCTCGCGGTCGCCTGGGTGCTGCAGAACCAGAACGTCGCGGCGGCGATCATCGGGGCCTCCCGCCCCGAGCAGGTCACCGAGAACGTCAAGGCGTCCGGGGTGGAGATCCCGGCCGAGCTGATGACGCGGATCGACGAGATCCTCGGCGACGCCGTGATCGCGGACCCCGCGGAGACGGCGAAGAACTCGCCCGCCTCGCGCTGACGACGCCCACGACGCAGGGCCGGCATCCTCCCGGGGTGCCGGCCCAGCGTCGTGCTGGGGACCCGCCGGTCAGCGGCCCTCGCCCGGCTCGGCCGGCTCGGCGACGGCCACCGCGGGCGGCACCGGGACGGTCAGCCGCGGCAGCAGCCAGTGGATCAGGGGCCCGATGCCCAGCGCGTAGGCGAGCGTCGCGAAGCCGAGGGTCCCGCCGAGCAGCCACCCCACGGCGACGACGGTCACCTCGATGGCGATGCGCACCGGGCCGACGGGCCAGCCGGTGCGGGCCACCAGGCCGGTCATCAGGCCGTCGCGGGGCCCGGGGCCGAGGCGCGCGCCGATGTACAGCGCCGAGGCCAGCCCGTTGAGCACGATGCCGCCGAGCACCATGCCGATCCGCACGGCCAGCGGCAGGCTCTCGGGCAGCAGGTCGAGCAGCGCCAGGAACGGGTCGATGAGGACGCCGATCAGCACGACGTTCGCGACGGTGCCGATGCCGGGCTTCTGCCGCAGCGGCCACCACGCCCCGAGGATCAGGACGCTCAGCACGACGGTCACCGTGCCGAGGGACCAGCCGACCTGCCGGGACACGCCCTGGCTGAGCACGTCCCAGGGCATGTTGCCGAGGCCGGTGTGCACGAGCACGGCGATCGAGGCGGCGTACAGGACGAGGCCCCCGACGAGCTGGACGCCCCGCCGGCCGGCGTGGGCGGAGCGGTGTTCGCCGGAGCGCGTGGCACCGGGGATGGCGGGGTCGGGGGTGGCCACCGGGTCGGTGGTGGCATCGGGCTGAGCGGTCACCGCGCCATCATGGGCGACCACCGGCCTTCCGTTCGATAGCCACTTGCGCAAGAGTGGCCTCATGTCCACGCTCCTCGTCTCCGACCGCCGGATCGGCGGCACCGGGCTGGCCGCCGTGCTCGGCCGCTGGCGCCGCCCCGGCCCCGCGTACGCCGCGCTGGCCGACGCCGTGCGCCGCGCCGTCCTCGCCGGTGACCTGCCGCTCGCCACCCGCGTCCCCGGTGAGCGGGAGCTGGCGGCGGCGCTCGGGGTGTCCCGCACGACGACCTCGGGAGCGTACGGGGTGCTGCGCGACGAGGGGTACCTGGTCAGCCGCCAGGGCTCCGGCACCGTGACCGCGCTGCCCGAGGACCGGTCCCCAGGCGGCGCGGCGCTCCCCCTGCACCGGCCGCTGGCGACCGACGGCGTCGTCGACCTCACCATCGCCGCGTGCCCCGCGCCGCGCGAGCTGCACGACGCCGCCCGGCGCGCCGTCGACGCCCTGCCCTGGCACGCCGGCCACGGCTACGCGCCGCTCGGCCTGGACGTGCTGCGCGCGGCGATCGCCGACCGGTACACCGCCCGCGGCACGCCGACGACCCCGGACCAGGTGCTCGTCACGACCGGGGCGCAGCACGCCATCGCGCTGCTCATGCGGGCGCACGCGGGACCGGGCGACCGGGTCGTGGTCGAGCAGCCCACCTACCCGCACGCCATCGACGCGGCGCGCTCCGTGGGCGCACGACCCGTCCCGGTGCCGACGGGTGCGGGCGGGACGGACCTCGACCTGCTCGAGTCCACCGTGCGCCAGGTCGCCCCGCGGCTCGTCTACCTGATCCCGGACCACCACAACCCCACGGGCGCGACGCTCGACGGGGCGGGCCGGGAGCGGGTGCGGGCGCTCGCCCGGCGGACCGGGACCGTCGTGGCGGGCGACGAGGTGCTGACCGACCTGACGCTCGACGGCGCGGCGCCCGCGTCGTTCTCCGGCGACGGGCACGCCCCGCGGGTGGTCGCGATCGGGTCGATGTCCAAGAGCCACTGGGGCGGGCTGCGGGTCGGCTGGCTGCGCGGGCCGGCGGACCTGGTGGCGCGCCTGGCGCTCGCGCGGCGCAGCGCCGACCTCGGCACGGCGGTGCTCGACCAGCTGGTGGCGGTCGAGCTGCTGCGCCTCGGTGAGCAGCCGCTGGTCGAGCGCCGCGACCGGCTGCGGGCGGGCCGGGACCTGCTGGTCGCGCTGCTCGCGGAGCGGCTGCCCGGGTGGCGGTTCGCGGTGCCGCCGGGCGGCCAGGCGCTGTGGGTGGACCTCGGGGCGCCGGTGTCCTCGGCGCTCAGCGCGCTCGCGCTCGCGCACGGGGTGCGCGTCGCGCCCGGCCCGGCGTTCGGGGTCGACGGCGGTCTCGAGGACCGGCTGCGGCTGCCGTTCACCGTCGAACCGGA
>NZ_JAANNB010000265.1 GCF_011603975.1 Cellulomonas sp. IC4_254
GGGTGCCACCACGGCACTGTATCCGGGTGACGACGCGGGTCGCGCGCACGCGATCGCCGGGGGCGGCGGTAGGTTCTACCCCGTGAGACCCGTCCGCCAGTGCTCCCGCACCGCGTGCGGTCGTCCGGCGGTCGCGACCCTGACATACGTGTACGCCGACTCGACGGCCGTCCTCGGCCCGCTCGCCACGCTCGCCGAGCCGCACTCCTACGACCTGTGCGCCGAGCACGCCTCGCGCCTGACCGCCCCGCGCGGGTGGGAGGTCGTCCGGCTGACGCCCGAGTTCGTCGAGACCGGCCCGAGCCACGACGACCTGCTCGCGCTGGCCGACGCCGTGCGCGAGGCGGGCCGCCCGGCCCCCCGGCACGCCGCCGCGGTGCCCGACGGGCTGCCGCCCGCCGCGGAGCTCGACACCGAGCGGCGCCGCGGGCACCTGCGCGTGCTGCGCGGCGAGGAGGACTGACCCGCGATGGCCGGTGCAGGGGGCGGTGGGACAGGTCGTCGCAAGGGACGCCGGGGGGAGCCCGAGCCGACGCCGCTGGGCTCGCTGAGCCAGGCAGGGCAGGAGCACGCGCCCGGCACCGGTGACTGCGAGGTGTGCGGGTCGACCCGGCTCACCCGGCTGCACCTCGCGCTCGCCGACGGGACGGACGTGACGTTCGTGTCCTGCCACGAGTGCGAGCACCGCGCGTGGTTCCCGCTCGACGGGGACGGGACGTCGCTGAGCCGCGACGAGGTCGTCCGGCGGTCCAGCCGGGGCTGACCGGCGCACCCGTCCGGGTGCAGCGGAAGCACCCCTGGTGGGGCCGCGTGGCCGGACGCCGATGGGATACCGTGACGCCGTGCCTGAGACCCGCGCGCTGCCCGACCTGACCGGCCTGATCAAGGCGTACGACGTCCGGGGCACCGTCCCGGACCAGCTGAACGCCGGCGTCGCCCGTGCGATCGGCGCGGCCTTCGCCGACGTCGTGGTCCTGCCGGAGGCCGCCGACGGCGCCCGCCCGCGCGTGGTGATCGGCAACGACATGCGCCCCTCCGGGCCGGAGCTGGTCGGCGCGTTCGCCGAGGGTCTGGCCGCCCGCGGGGTGGACGTCGTCACGATCGGGCTGTGCTCGACGGACGGCCTGTACTTCGCGTCGGGCCACCTCGGCATCCCGGGCGCCATGTTCACCGCGAGCCACAACCCCGCCGAGTACAACGGCATCAAGCTCTGCCGCGCGGGCGCCCGCCCGGTCGGCCAGGACTCGGGCCTGTCCCGGGTGCGCGACCTCGCGGCCGAGTACCTGCGCGACGGCGTCCCGGCCCCGGCCGAGGGCGCCGCGCCGGGCGCGGTCACCGAGCAGGACCTGCTGGGGGACTACGCCTCGTTCCTGCGCGGCCTGGTCGACCTGTCGGGCATCCGCCCGCTCAAGGTCGTCGTGGACGCCGGCAACGGCATGGGCGGGTTCACCGCGCCGGCCGTGCTCGGCACCGGCGCCGGGCTGCCCGAGCTGCCGCTCGAGGTCGTGCCGCTCTACTTCGAGCTCGACGGGACGTTCCCGAACCACGAGGCCAACCCGCTGGAGCCGGAGAACCTGCGCGACCTGCAGCAGGCGGTCGTGGAGCACGGCGCCGACATCGGCCTGGCGTTCGACGGCGACGCCGACCGCTGCTTCGTCGTCGACGAGCACGGCGACCCGGTCAGCCCGTCCGCGATCACGGCCCTGGTCGGCCTGCGCGAGATCGAGCGGGAGAAGGCGGAGGGCCGCACGCCCACCGTGATCCACAACCTCATCACCTCGATGGTCGTGCCCGACCTGGTGACCGCGGCCGGTGCCAAGGCCGTGCGCACCCGGGTCGGCCACTCGTTCATCAAGGCGCAGATGGCGGAGTCGGACGCCGTGTTCGGCGGCGAGCACTCCGCGCACTACTACTTCCGCGACTTCTTCTTCGCGGACACCGGCATGCTCGCGGCCATGCACGTGCTCGCCGCGCTGGGCGGCCAGCCGCACCCGCTGTCGGCGCTCGCCGAGCAGTACCAGCCGTACGTCGCCTCGGGGGAGATCAACTCCCGCGTCGCCGACGTCGCCGCCGCCCGCGAGCGGGTCGTCGAGGCGTACGTCGAGCAGCAGGGCGCCGGCCCCGTCACCGTCGACGAGCTCGACGGCCTGACGGTCTCGCACTGGGACGGCCACCCGCAGTGGTGGTTCAACCTCCGGGCGTCGAACACCGAGCCGCTGCTGCGGCTGAACGTCGAGGCCGCCGACGAGGACATCATGGAGAAGGTCCGCGACGACGTGCTCGCCCTCGTCCGCCAGGACGGTGCCGCGTGAGCGCCGCCGAGCCCGTGGGCACCACCGGCCTCGCCCCCTGGGTGCGCGAGCTGCTGCGCTGCCCCGTGACCGGCGCGACGCTGGTCGACGGCGTCGGCCCGGGCGGCCAGCCCGAGCTCGTGTCGACCGACCCGGACCGCCCGCTGGCGTACCCGGTGCGCGACGGCATCCCCGTCCTCCTCGCCGACGAGGCCCGCCCGGTCTAGCATCACCGCTCGGGCCACCGCGCGGCGGCCTCGGGCGGCCCCGGTCGCCCGCGCGCTGACCAGCGGAGGGACCGGCATGGCACACGGAGGCGGGAACAAGGCGATCATCGCCGCGCTGTCCGCGAACCTGGGCATCGCGGTGACGAAGTTCATCGCGTTCCTGCTCACCTCGTCCAGCTCCATGCTGGCCGAGTCGGTGCACTCGGTCGCCGACTCCGGCAACCAGCTGCTGCTGCTCGTCGGCGGTCGCCGGGCCCGGCGCGCGGCCGACGAGGAGCACCCGTTCGGCTACGGCCGCGAGCGGTACATGTACGCGTTCATCGTCGCCATCGTGCTGTTCAGCCTCGGCGGCCTGTTCGCGCTCTACGAGGCCTGGCACAAGTTCGCCGACCCGCACCCGATCGAGTCCTGGCAGTGGGTGCCGCTCGTCGTGCTGGTCGCCGCGATCATCATGGAGGGCCTGTCGTTCCGCACCGCGATCGGCGAGGCGAACCACACCCGCGGCAAGCAGGGCTGGGTGTCGTACATCCGCACCGCCAAGGCGCCCGAGCTGCCCGTCGTGCTGCTGGAGGACTTCGGCGCGCTGATCGGCCTGGTGCTCGCGCTGTTCGGCGTGTCCATGACGCTGGTGACCGGCGACGGCCGCTGGGACGCGATCGGGTCCGCGGCGATCGGCCTGCTGCTCGTCGTCATCGCGATCGTGCTGGCGGTCGAGACCAAGAGCCTGCTGCTCGGCGAGTCCGCCAGCCGCAAGGACGTCGACGCCATCCGCGCCGCCCTGGTCGGGCCGGGCGTGCCGTCGGTCATCCACCTGCGCACGCTGCACCTCGGCCCGGAGGAGCTGCTCGTCGCCGCGAAGATCGAGGTCCCGGCGGCGTCGAGCGCGGCGGACGTCGCGGAGGCCATCGACGCGGCGGAGCAGCGCGTCCGCGCCGCGGTGCCCATCGCGCGGGTGATCTACCTGGAGCCGGACCTGCGCCACGCGGTCGCCGGGGTCTGACCCGGGCTCCCGGCCCGGGCCTGGCGCGCTCGGAGGACCCGGGTTCAGACCGCGGCGACCGCCGGGCGGCGGGACAGGAGCGCGACCACGACGACCGCCAGCAGCATCACGGCTGCGGCCGCCGCGCCGAGCACCGCGTAGCCCGGGCCCGCCACCACCCAGCCGCCCACCAGGGCGCCCAGGCCGGTGCCGAGCGAGATGACCGACGAGTTCAGCGCCACGACGAGCTGGCCGTGCCGTCCCGCGAGCGTGAGCAGGACGTTCTGCAGCGGGGAGTTCATCGCCCACGCCGCGAACCCCCAGAGCGCGAAGACGGCGAGGGCGGTCCACGCGGTGGCCGTCGCGGGGGTGAGCAGCAGCAGCGCCAGCACCGAGGTCCCGAGCGCGAGAACGATGCTGCGTGCGGCCCCGAACCGGTCCGCGAGC
>NZ_JAANNB010000266.1 GCF_011603975.1 Cellulomonas sp. IC4_254
GCCACGCACAGGGACCTCGGCGCGCCGCCCCGGCCCCCGCGGTGGCCCCTCAACCGCCGCCGGTCCCCGCTGCTGAGTGGTCGTGCGGGCCTAGCGTCGAGGGCGTCGCGGCTCGTGCGGGCGCGCTCCGGTGCCGCGACCGGTGCGCGGTGCGCGCGACCGCGGCGGGGGATCGTCTCCAGGGACCCCGCCCGGCGCGCACGACCGGTCAGGGTCGTCCGCCGCCGGCCTCGTCGGCCCTGCCCCCTCGGCCGGCGGGCGACGCGCCCCACGACGACGCGGCGCCCCCGGCGCCGCCCGACGACCACGGGGGTGGACGGACATGCGGAGGCTGGTGCCGCGGCTGGTCGCGGCGGCGATCGCGCTGACGGTCGGCGGCGTGCTCGGGGCCGGTGCGCTCGGCGCGTCGAGCACCCCGCCGACCGCCGGCCTCGACCTGCGCGAGGGCGCCGGCGGGCGCGTCCACGTCCCGGTCCCGGCGCCGGGCGCGTCCTCGACGTTCCACATCACCGCGCGCCCGGCCGCCGGGCCCTCCGCCCTGACCCTCGTGCTGGACGACGCCGCCGCCCCGGCGGACGCGGACCTCCGGCTGACCCTCAGCGACGACACCGGCGCGGTGCTCGCGGCCGGCAGCGCGGAGGGGCTGCGCGGCGCCCGCGTGGCGCTCGGCCGGGTCGGCGACGAGCCCGTGACCGTGCACGGCACCGCCACGCTGCCCGCGTCGGCGCCCGCGGCGGCCGCCGGCGGCACCGTCGCGCTCGGCGTCCGGGTCGCCGCCGACCCGGACGGCACCGGCGCCCGGTGGTCGCCCGGGACGGGGGACCACGCGCCCGCAGGCGGAGGCACCGCGACCGGGGCGCGCGTGGTGGGGACCGCCCCGTCGGCGCCCGCGAGCCGCCCGGCGACGAGCACCTGACGACCGCCACCCCCACCCCGAGGAGACGTCCGTGCGCCACACCCGCGACGAGCCGGTCGAGCTCGCCCTCGCCCGCCCGGTCCGGACCATCGCCGAGGCGCAGGGCCTGCCCGGCGGCACCGCCTGGGAGCCCAAGTGGGACGGGATGCGGGTGCTCGCGCTCGCGGACGGGGCCGCCACCGCGCTGCGGTCCCGGCACGCCGAGGACCTGACCGCCGCGTTCCCCGAGGTGGTCGCCGCCGTGGCCGCGCAGGTCCCGGCGGGCAGCGTGCTCGACGGCGAGCTGGTGGTGCGGCGCTCCGGCCGGCTCGACTTCGGCGCGCTCCAGCACCGGCTCGCGACCCGCCGGACCGCGGGCTACGCCGCCCGGCACGCCCCGGCGGAGTACCTGGCGTTCGACGTCCTGCGTCGCGAGGAGACCGACCTGCGGGACCGGCCGTTCCTCGACCGGCGCATGGGGCTCGAGGAGCTGGCGGCCGGCTGGTCCGCACCGCTCACGCTCTCGCCGCTGACCGGCGACCCGGACACCGCCGCCCGCTGGTTCCGCGACCTGGCCGGCACGGGAGTCGACGGGCTCGTGGCCAAGGGGCTCGAGCAGCCGTACCGGGGCGGCGCGCGGGACTGGCTCAAGGTCAAGCACCGGTCCGTCGTCGACCTCGTCGCCACGGCGGTCACCGGCCCGGTCGAGCAGCCGCACGCGCTGCTGCTGGCGCTGCCCGTCGACGGCCAGCTCGTCCCCGTGGGGCGGTCCCGGCCGGTCGGCGCGGTCGCCGGCCTCGCGCTCGGGCGGGTGCTCGCGCCGGCCGGGAGCGCGGTCGCGACCTCCGGCCCGAGCTCCGCCGTCGCGACCGAGATCGCGCCGCTCGTCGTCGAGGTCTCGGCGGACGTGCGGTGGTCGCGCGGCGCGCTCGCCGGCCCCGCGCAGTTCCTCCGCGCGCGGCCCGAGCTGCACCCGACCGAGGTCGCGGGCGCGACCGGCTCCTGACCTGCCGCTCCGCCCGCGACCCCGCTCGCATCACCCGGTCGAACGAAATCGGACGAAACACCACATATACGGAGGAAAGCGGGCGTACAGTTCGGCCGTGCCCCGTACGCCGGAGGACCCCAGCGGCCTGGCCCTGGCGCGCCCGGTCCCCGGCATCGACGACACCGTCGGCCTGCCCGGTGGCACCGCGTGGGAGCCCAAGTGGGACGGCATGCGGCTGCTCGCGCTCGCCGACGGCCCGCGCACGCTGCTGCGGTCCCGGCACGGGGCCGACCTGACGCGCGACTTCCCCGAGGTGGCCGACGCCGTCGCGGCGCGGGTGCCCGCGGGCACCGTGCTCGACGGCGAGCTCGTCGTCCGGCGCGCCGGCCAGGTCGACTTCGGCGCCCTGCAGCGGCGGGCCGACGCGGCGCAGCCCGGCGCGTTCGCCACGGCGCTGCCGGGCGAGTTCATCGTCTTCGACGTCATCCAGCGCGAGCACGTCGACCTGCGGTCGCAGCCCTTCATCGAGCGCCGGATCGCCCTCGAGGAGCTCGCCGCCGGCTGGGTGGGCGCCCTGTCCACGTCGCCGCTCACCGGCGACGCCGGTCTCGCCGCCCGCTGGTTCCGGGACCTCGCGGGCCTCGGCGTCGACGGCCTCGTCGCCAAGGGCCTCGACCAGCCCTACCGCCCCGGCACCCGCGACTGGCGCAAGGTCAAGCACCGCTCCGTCGTCGACCTGGTCGCCACGGCCGTCACCGGCTCCGCCACCCAGCCCGGCGCCCTGCTCCTCGCCCTCCCCGTCGACGGCGAGCTCGTCCCCGTCGGGCGCTCCGGCTCGCTGGGCCTCGCCGCCGGGCTCGCGCTCGGGCGGCAGATCGTCCCCGTCGATCCGCCCGGGGGCGCCCGGTCCGCGATCGCGACCCGGATCCGCCCGCTCGTCGTCGAGGTCTCCGCGGACGTGCCGTGGGTCGACGGCGCGCTCGCCCGGCCGGCGCAGTTCCTGCGGGCGCGGCCCGAGCTGCACCCCGTCGAGGTGGAGCCGGACGCCGTGCTGGTCGGCTGCGGCTGATCCGCCGGCCGCGGCGTGGGCTCAGCCCGCGTCGCGCGGACGGGACCGCCGCTCGGCCGCGACCAGCGCCAGCACCACCGCCGCCCCCGCCGCGAACGCCACCGCGGCGAGCCCCACCTGGTCGCCCGGCGCGAGCAGCGTCCGGTCGTCCTCCTGCCACGGCCACAGCGCCCGCAGCGCCCCCGCCATCACGCCCGACAGCAGCACGAGCGTCGGGCGCCGCCGGTGCTCCAGCAGCCACTGCAGCGCCTTGATGAAGCACGCCAGGCCGATCGCGATCCCGGCGAGGAACACCGCGACGTAGCCCCAGTCCCGGTCGTTCAGCGCCGCGAGCGTCGGCTGGTACAGCCCGAACGTCAGCAGCAGGAACGACCCCGACGTCCCCGGCAGCGCGAGCGCGCACGCCGCCACCGCCGCCGCGACCAGCACCACCGGGTACGTCGGGCTCAGGTGCTGCGGCGGCAGCCCCACGACCAGGAACACCACCGCCGCGACCACCAGCGCCCGCGCGACCTCTCCGGCCGACCACCGCCCGCCGGCCATCCGCACCGGCACCACCAGCGCCGCCGCCGTCATGCCCAGGAACAGCCCGTACAGCGGGACCGGGTGCTCCTCCAGCAGCGGCGCCACGAACCGCACCGTGAGCAGCAGCCCCGGCACCATGCCGATCAGCAGCGGCACGATCACCGACCAGCGCACCTTCCGGAGCTCCGCGCGGGCGCGGACGCGGTCGGTCGCGACGAGGCGCAGCGCGCTGATGGCCTGCCCGGCGCCGGTCACGGCGGTCTCGTACACACCCGTGACGAGCGCGACGGTGCCGCCGCTGATGCCCGGCAGCGCCTCGGCGGCGCCCACGAGGGCACCCCGGGTCACGGACCAGGGGGTCGAGGCGGGGCGGGACGTGGTGGCGGCGGAGGCGTCGTCAGGCACCCGGGCGACGCTACGGGGCCTGGGTGGTCGCGGGCCAGGCGGTGGGGCACCTACGCA
>NZ_JAANNB010000267.1 GCF_011603975.1 Cellulomonas sp. IC4_254
AGCCGCGGCTCGTGCCGCCGTCCTCGACCGCGCACCTCGCGACGCGGCTGGTCCTGCTCGTCGCGGTGCTGGCCTCGGCCGCGTACGGGCTGCTGCGGCCGGCGAGCGCCGGGGCACCGGGGTCGCAGGACGCCCCGCAGGTCCTGATCGCGCTCGCCGTCCTCGTCGCGCTCACCGCGACCATCATCGCGAGCCCCGAGCCCCGGTTCGCGACCCGGTGGGCGTGGTTCTGGCTCGCCGCCTACGTCTGGCCCGCGGCGGTCGCGTACCTGCTGCTGGAGCCGACAGCGGCATGGCGGCGCGAGCCGGTCCGGGCGCCCGGCCGACGGCTGACCGGCGGCTGGGCGTTCCTGATCGGCGTCCTCGTCGGCACTCCGCTCACCGCCCTGCTCGCCTGGCGCTGACGACCGACCGGTCGCGCCGCCGACCACGGCCCGGGCGTCGACCGGACTCGCGCGCCGACCCGGCGCGCGAGTCGCCGAGATAGGACCTCCGGCGCGAGATAGGACCGTCCACGGCCCTATCTCGGGCGCGCGGCCCTATCTCGGCGCGGAGTCTCGGCGCGGAGGACCCGACGCGCGGGTGTCGGCGCCGGGGTCACCAGCCGGCGACCTGCCGCAGCCCCTCGGCCGGCGTCAGCTGCACGAGCGAGAAGCCGCCCGCGTCCTCGACCTCGAGGCTCACCGCGACCGCACGGCCGCGCTGGTGCCGGGCGACCCACTCGAGCACCTCCAGCACGTCGCCGCCGTCGACCAGCCGCCAGCGCTCCGTCGGCGCACCGGCCGCCCCGAGGAAGTCCACGACGTAGACCGGGTGCTCCACCTGGACCCACGAGTACCGCGTCCCCACGTCCCGTACCGCCTGCATCCGCCGGACCCCTCTCGCGCGCGACCGTCGGGACCGAGTGTGCTGGCCGCAGGTGAACGCAGGGAGTCCGGGAGATGGGGGCTTGCTGGACTTGTCGCCATGCATCGTGTCGCGATATATATCGTCCATGGCGATGCGGCTGACCGAGCAGGCCTACCTGGTGCTGCTGGCCCTCGCGGACGAGCCGCGGCACGGCTACGGCGTCGTCCAGGAGGTGCGCGGGCTGTCCGGCGGCGCGGTCCGGCTCGGCGCGGGCACGCTCTACGGCATCCTCGACCGGCTGGTCGCGGCCGGGTACGCCGAGGGCTCGGGCGAGGTGGTCGTCGACGGACGACTGCGCCGGTACTACCGGCTCACACCCGAGGGGCACGACGCGCTGACCGCCGAGACCGCCCGGCTGACCGCGCTGACCCGGCGTGCCGACCGGCTGCTCGGCGGCATCACCCGCCCCGGGATCGCCTGATGGGCCCCGGGGTGGACCCCGCGTTCGCGCGGTCGGTCGGCCGGTGGCTGCGCGCGTACCCGCGACGGTGGCGAGCGACCCGCTCGGACGAGATCACCGCGGTGCTCGCGGACCTCGCGCCCGCGGGAGCCCGCCGGCTGGACCTGCGCTCGGGGCTCGGGCTGCTGGGCGCGGGCTGGGCGACGCGGTGGCGCGAGCACCCGCCGCTGCTCGCCTACCTCGGGTACGTCGCGCTGGAGCTGCGACTCGACCCGCGCTACCGGGACTGGGCGCGGGACGACATCGAGGGACCGTGGTTCGTCGTCCGGCGGTGGCTGGTCGCGTTCGCCGCGGTCGGCGCGATCGCCTGGCTCCCCGTCCTCGGCGGGGACCCGCCCCCGGTCGGCCTGCTGACGTGGTGGGCGCCGGCGATGCTGCTCGGCATCGCGGCGCTCGGCGGGCACTGGCGCACCCGGATGGTCGCCCGCCAGCTCGTCGTGCAGCCCGGCGAGCGGGTGACGCCGAGCGGCCGGATCCCCGGGGTCGTCGCGCGACCGCGGATCGAGGCGCGGTCGTGGCTCGCCGCGGCCCGGGTGGTCGCCCTGACCGTGCTCGCGCTGTGCGCCGTGGTGCTGGCGACCGCCCCGCACCGGGCGGGCGTCGTTCTCGACCGCGCCGAGGTCCAGCTCACGTCGGTGCCGATGTCGGCGGGTGCCCGCGCACTGGGCTTCGGACTCGCCGCACTGGGGGTGCTCGCCGGTGTCGCGCTCGCCCGATGGGCGGTCGGGACGCGGCTGCGCACCTGGCGACCCGTCCCCCAACCGTACCGGTGGGTGGTCCCGCTCGGTCCGCACGGTCGGACCCGGCTGGCGGCCGGCATCGGCGGCGGGGCGCTGCTGGCCCTGGCGGTCCCGGAGCTCGCCGCGCTCCTCGCCTTCCCGCTCGCGACGGTCGCGGCCGGCGCGCTACCGGTGCTGGCGGCGACCCGCCGGGTCGTGGCCGCGGGCGGGACCGGCGCCGTGTCCGGCGTGGACGTCGTCCGCGCGCTGCGCCGGCAGGCGGACCGCGCCGACACCGCGGTCGACGGGTACCTGCCCGCGGCGGACTGGCTGCGGGTCGGGACGGTCGTGCCACGACCCGGCGACCCGGTGCTCGCGGATCCCGCACCCGGCGGCGCCGTCGAGCGCCGGCGCTGAGCGGCGGAGCCGGCGGTCAGACGTCGGGCTGCGCCCGCCGCGTCAGCCGCGCACCGACCCCGCGCGCCAGGCGGTGCGACGGCCGCTCGACCGCGCGGAAGAACCCCTCGGCCAGCAGCAGCGACACCGGCACGGTGAGCAGCAGCACCGCGGGCGAGGTCCACCCGGTGAGGTAGCCGACCGCGACGACCACCGGCTCGTGCACCAGGTACAGGCTGAACGAGCGGGTGCCGAGCCAGCGCACCGCGGGGTGCCGCAGCGGCCGCGCCGGCGGTCCCAGCGCCGCGACGACCAGGAGCCCCGCACCCGCGGCCTGCAGGACGCGGGTCAGCGCGACGACGGCCACCGGAAGGTCCTCGCGGTCCCCGCCGAGATCGAGGAGCCAGTAGCTCGTCGTGAGCAGCACGGCGACGGCCAGCAGCCCGGCCCAGGCCGCGCGTCCCCACCGTCCGGTGACCTCGGCGACCCGGTCGCGACCGGCGGCCAGCACGCAGCCCAGCGCGAACAGCGGCAGCTGGTACAGCGCGCCGAGCGCGTACGGCTGGTCGACGGGGCCGGTCACCGCGCCGACCCACGCGAGCGCCGCGAGCGCCCCGAGGACGAGCGGCGCCCAGTGCCGCAGCCGCGTCGCGGCCAGCACGAACAGCGGCAGCAGCAGGGAGAACAGCACCTCCCAGCGCAGGGACCACAGCGCGGTCATCGTCGACCCGGCCGGCCCCACCAGCAGCACCAGGTCGCCGAGCACCCCCGCCCGCCCGAGGTCGCCGTGGAACGTGAGCCACGGGCTGAGCCCGGAGGTGTCGCCGACGGGCACGACGACCCGCAGCGCCACCGCCAGCACCACCGCCGCCCACACGGGCAGGTAGAGCCGGAGCAGCCGCTGCGGGTAGTACGGCGCCCACCGGTGCCGGGGGCGGGTCGCGGCGACGGTCAGCACGAACCCGCTGAGCACGAAGAACACCTGCACCGCGACCTCGCCGTCCCAGAGCAGGTGCAGCGGCGTCGCCGAGACCGCCTGGACGAGCGCGCTCCGCGGGGCCGCCGGGTCCTGGTGCACCGCCATCAGCGCGGGCGTGAGCAGGAGCGAGTGGTGCACCAGCACGACGAGCGCCGCGACGCCGCGCAGGCCGTCGAGACCCTGGACCCGGCCGCCGCCGGAGCCGTCCCCGCCCACCGGGACGCCCGGGCTCTGCCCGCGGACGGTCGTGGGGACGGACATCGGCACCTCCGCGTCGAGGGGCCGGACCGGGGCGCGTCGCCCCGGCGTCACGACCCGAGAGTCCGTTGATAGCCCGGATCTCCCGCGCGCATGTCCGTTTCGTACGGTTTTCGCCCGATCGGCGGCACCGGTTCATCCGCTCCGGGCCCCGCCGGTGGGCCGCAGTGGAGCGTTCTGCCCGACACGCGCCGGCGTGTCGGGC
>NZ_JAANNB010000268.1 GCF_011603975.1 Cellulomonas sp. IC4_254
CGTCGCGTGGGCGGACCACGGCGCGGTCGCGGCCGACGCCTACGCCCTCGGCTACGCCGGCACGGTCGGCCCCATCACCGCCGAGCTCGCGACCCGGATGTCGTCCTCGTGGCGCCCCGGCTGCCCGGTCCCGCTGGCCGACCTGCGGCAGGTGACCGTGACGTACCGGGACTTCGACGGCGGCGTGGCGACCGGGGAGCTGGTGGTGCACGCCGACGTGGCCGACAGCGTGGTCGCGGTGTTCGGCGAGCTGTTCGCCCTCGGGTACCCGATCCGCTCGATGCGCCTGGTGGACGACTTCGGGGGCGACGACGACGCGTCCATGGCGGCGGACAACACGTCCGCGTTCAACTGCCGCCCGATCAGCCGGGGCACGGGCTGGTCGGAGCACGCCTACGGCCGGGCGATCGACCTGAACCCCGTCGAGAACCCGTACGTGCGCGACGCGCTCGTGCTGCCGCCCGAGGGCGTCCCGTACGCGTCCCGGCCCGACGCGCCGGGTGTGCTGCACGCGGACGACGCGGTGGTGCGGGCGTTCGCGGCGCACGGCTGGCGATGGGGCGGGCAGTGGTCCTCGCCGGTCGACTACCAGCACTTCTCGATCACCGGCCGCTGACCTGCGCGGAGGCTGGCGCGGGCCGCCGAGAGGGACCTTCGGCCTGGCGTGTCCCGTGCCGCGGGGGCATGGTGGACGAGTCCCCGTTGGTGGACGGAGGTGGCGGGAGATGGACGACAGGGTGGTCGTCGGGTACGACACGTCGGCCGAGTCGGCCGCGGCGGTCCGGTGGGCCGCGACGCAGGCGCTGAGCCGCGGCTGGGAGCTCGACGTGGTGCACGTCTGGGGCTTCGCGGGCCGCGAGGGCGGCGGCGCCGGCGAGTCCTGGCTCGGGCGCGAGGTGCAGGAGCAGGTGCGCGCGGTGGCCGAGGAGGGCGCACGGATCGCGGTCGAGGCCGCGCCGGGCGTCGACGCGCGGCCGGAGGTGCGGCACGGGCCGCCGGCCCGGGTGCTGGTCGACCGGGCGGCGGACGCGCGCCTGGTGGTGGTCGGCCGCCGCGGGGCGGGTCTCGTCACGGCCCTGGTGGGCTCGGCCGCCACCGGTGTGCTGCACCGGGCCCGGTGCCCGGTGGTCGTCGTGCCGGCCGGGGCGCACGCGGGCGCCGGGCACGAGCCCGTGCTGGTGGGCTTCGACGGCTCGGCGGGGGCGTTCCGCGCGCTGGAGGCGGGGTGCGACCAGGCGTCCCACCTGGGCACGTCCGTGAGCGTCGTGACCGCCTGGACCACCGCGGTGGAGACGACCAGCCCCGCGTACTGGGCGCTGTCCTACCCGCAGCGCTCGCCCGCCGAGGTGGCGCTGGAGGAGGCCGAGCGGGTGCTCGAACGCGGCCGGTCGTGGGCGGCGTCCCGGCGGGACGTCGACGTGGCGTTCGACCTGGCCGAGGGCAGGCCCGCCCAGGTGCTGGTCCGGCGCTCGCGGCACGCCGGCCTGCTGGTGGTGGGCACGCGCGGCCGCGGCGGGTTCGCGAGCCTGGTGCTCGGCTCCACCAGCCGGCCCGTCGTGCAGCGCGCCGAGTGCCCGGTGCTGGTCACCCGGAGCCCGGAGGTGGTGCCGGAGCAGCGGCCGCCGCGGCCGGAGCGGGCGACCGCGTCGGCCTGACCTCAGGCCCGGGGGGCGGCCGTGCTCGCGCGCACGACCAGCCGCGTCGGCACCACGATCCGCGAGTCGGTCAGGGTCTCCCGGTCCCGGATCTGCCGGAGCAGCAGGTCGACCAGCCGGCTCCCGATCAGGTGGAAGTCCTGCTGCACGGTCGTCAGCGGCGGCCAGAGGAACTCGGTCAGCGGGATGTCGTCGAAGCCCACCACCGAGATGTCGTCCGGCACCCGCCGGCCCTGCTCGTAGAGCGCGCGCACGAGCCCGGCGGCCATCTCGTCGTTCGCGCAGAACACCGCGGTCACGTCGGGGTCGGCCGCCAGCAGCCGGCCCTGCTCGTACCCGGAGCGGGCGCTCCAGTCGCCGCGCACGACCGCCGGCACGACCCGGGCCGACCCCACCAGGTGCTCCCGCCAGGTGTCGACGCGGATCTCGGCGGGCGCGGAGTCCGCGGGCCCGGCCAGGTGGTGCACCGTGCGGTGGCCGAGGTCGAGGAGGTGCTGCACGGCGAGGTGCGTGCCGGTCACCTGGTCCGCCGCGACCGCCGGGTGGTGGCCCACGAACCGGGAGTCGGAGACGACCACGGGCATGCGCGGGGGCACGGCGAGGCTCGCCGGCGTGGCGGTCTCCGCCCGGATGATCACCAGGCCGTCGATCGACTGGTGCGAGAGCCGCGCCGCGGCGGCGGTCACGTCGTCCGACGAGGGGCTCTGCACGTCGACCAGGCTGACGGTGTAGCCCTCGGCGCGCGCCGCCTCCACGACGGCCTCCACGGTCCGGGACTCGCCGGTCCGGGCGAGCCGGTGCGCGATGACGCCGATGGTGCCGAAGCTGCCGTAGCGCAGCGCCCGCGCCGCGTGGTTGGGGGAGTACCCCAGCTGCTCCATCGCGGCGAGCACGCGCTCGCGGGTCGCGGGCCGGACGTTGTCCGCACCCGTCGACACCCGGGACACCGTCTGCGACGAGACGCCGGCCAGCTGGGCGACGTCGGCGATCGACGGGCCGGAGCGGCTGCGGCCCGGCGCCGGGACGGTGTCAGTCATGTCGCGATGATAGCCACATGGTGACGTCACCATCCGGGACGCGGGCGCCGCGCGGCGAGTACCGCCCGGCGGCGACCGGCGCGGCGGGACCCCATGCGCTCTGCGGGCGCGCTCCCGCGTCGTCGAGCGGATGGTGACGTCGACATCTTGCCGACCGGTCGTGTTGACACCCGTCCCGGCCGCGTGGCAACGTGGCGCCCGCGCCGCCGGATGTTGACGTCAACATCGACCGGCGCCCCGACCCCCGAAGGAGTGGCTCGCTGTGACGACCCAGAACGTCCCGGTGCCGGTGACCGCGGTGCCGCGCACCGCCGCCCGCCGGCGCACGCGACGCGGCCGGTGGGCCGGCTGGGGCTTCGTCGGCCCGTTCATGGCCGTGTTCGCCCTCGTCTTCCTCGCGCCGATCGCGTACTCGATCTACCTCAGCCTGTTCCGCAAGCAGCTGGTGGGCGGCAACTCGTTCGTCGGCCTCGAGAACTACCAGCGGGCGTTCACCGACCCGCAGTTCTGGTCGGCGGTCGGACGCGTGGGGGCGTTCCTCGTCGTGCAGGTGCCGATCATGCTCGGCCTCGCCCTGCTGGTGGCCCTCGCGATCGACAGCGGCCGGCTGTACGGCAAGAGCTTCTTCCGGATCTCGATCTTCCTGCCCTACGCCGTGCCCGCCGTGGTCGCCGCGCTCATGTGGGGCTTCATGTACGGCACCCGGTTCGGCCTGGTCGGCAACCTCAACGACCTGCTCGGGGTGCAGCTGCCGAACCCGCTGTCGCCCGACCTGGTGCTGGCGTCGATCGGCAACATCGTGACCTGGAGCTTCGTCGGCTACAACATGCTGATCTTCTACTCGGCGCTCCGGGTCGTGCCCGCCTCGCTGTACGAGGCGGCGGAGCTCGACGGCGCCAGCCAGTGGCAGGTCGTCCGGTCCATCAAGATCCCCGCGATCCGCGGCGCCCTGGTCATCGCGACGATCTTCTCGATCATCGGCAGCTTCCAGCTGTTCAACGAGCCGAGCATCCTGCAGAGCCTGGCGCCGAACGCCATCACGACGTCCTTCACCCCGAACCTGTACGCCTACTCGCTGTCCTTCTCCGGCCAGCAGTACAACTACTCGGCGACGGTCGCGATCATCATGGGCGTCCTCACGATGATCGTCGCCTACGTCGTCCAGCTGCGCGGCATGCGCAAGGAGGCGTGAGCCCGATGACGACCAC
>NZ_JAANNB010000026.1 GCF_011603975.1 Cellulomonas sp. IC4_254
ACAGTCCTCGCCGTGACGGAGCACCTGCGGGACCTGTGGATCGGCACCTACCCCTCGGCCGGCGCGGGGACGCCCGCCGGGCTCGGGGAGGGCATCTGGCGGGTCGGGCTCGACGCCGGGACCGGGCGGCTGGTGGACCCGGTGCTCGTGGCCGAGACGCCCGCCCCCTCGTTCCTCGCCGTCGACCGGCAGGCCGGCCTGCTGCTCGCGGTCGGCGAGCACGCCGGGGGGACGGTGTCGGCGTTCCGCGTCGGCGCGGACCTCGACGGCCGGCCGACCCTGGCCGCGGCCGGCGCGCCGAGCAGCAGCGGCGGCGACGACCCGTGCCACCTGCTCCTCGACCCCGAGGGGCGGGTCGCGTACGTCGCGAACTACTCGTCCGGCTCGCTCGCCGTGCTGGAGCTCGGCCCGGACGGCCTCGCCGCCGACGCCCCCGCCCAGGTCCTGACCCACAGCGGCTCGGGCCCCGACGCGGAGCGCCAGGAGGCGTCGCACGCGCACTTCGCCGCCCTGACCCCGGACGGCGCGCACCTGCTGGTCTGCGACCTCGGCACCGACGAGGTCCATCGGTACCGCCGCGACCCGGGGACCGGCCTGCTCACCGAGGACGGGATCGCCGCGACCCTGCGCCCCGGGTCCGGCCCGCGCCACCTGGTGTTCTCCGCGGACGGCCAGATCGCCTACGTCGCCTGCGAGCTCGACGTGACCGTGGCCGTCCTGGCCTGGGACGCCACGACCGCCTCCGGCCGGGTGGTGCAGCACGTGCCCGCGGCCGAGGACGGGGCGGCGACCGGGTCGGGCGGGCGGCCGCTGCCCTCGCACATCGACCGGGCCGGCGACCGCGTCCTCGTGGCGACCCGCGGCACCGACGTGCTCGCGACGTTCGCGCCCGGGCCGGACGGCACCCTGGCGCCCGCGGGCCAGACGGCGCTGCCCGGGGCGTGGCCGCGGCACTTCGCGGTCGTCGAGGGCTGGACCGTCGTGGCGGACCAGCGCAGCGACTCGCTGACCGTGCTCCGGGACGGGGCCGTCGTGTCGACCGTGGCGCTGCCGGCCCCGGCGTGCGTCGTGGCGGCGTGACCGCCGCACCGGCCGGCCCCGCCGGAGCGCACGCCCGGCAGCCGCTGCCCCCGCTGCGGCCCGGCCCGCACCTGCGCCGGCTCGACGTCATCACGGTCGTCGCGACGTTCGGCGGCCTGCTGTTCGGCTACGACACCGGCGTCATCAACGGCGCCCTGGACCCGATGGTCGCCGACCTCGGGCTCACCCCCGCGACCGAGGGGCTGGTCACCAGCAGCCTGCTGGTCGGCGCCGCGCTCGGCGCGCTGCTCTGCGGACGGCTCGCGGACCGGGTGGGCCGGCGCCGCACGCTGGTCCTGCTCGCGGTGGTGTTCTTCGTCGGCGCGCTCGGCAGCGTCGTCGCGCCGTCGTTCGAGGTCATGGCCGCGACCCGGTTCGTGCTCGGCCTCGCGGTCGGCGGCGCGTCCGTCACGGTGCCGGTCTACCTGGCCGAGCTCGCCCCGACGGAGCGCCGCGGGGCGATCACCGGGCGCAACGAGATCGCCATCGTCGTCGGGCAGCTCGCCGCGTTCGTCATCAACGCCGTCATCGGCACCGTGTGGTCCGACCACCCGGGCGTCTGGCGGTACATGCTCGCGGTCCAGGCCGTCCCGGCCGTCGCGCTGTTCGTCGGGATGCTGCGGATGCCCGAGTCACCGCGCTGGCTGCTGTCCCGCGGCCGGGAGGACGACGCCCTCGCCGTGCTGCGCCAGGTGCGGGACCCCGGGCGGGCCGCGGCGGAGCTGCGCGAGGTCCGGGACCTGGTGGCGCACGAGCGCGCGGACGCCGCGCGCGGGCAGGGCGGCTGGGCCGAGCTGCGGCTCGCCTGGGTGCGCCGGCTCGTGCTGATCGGCGTCGGCGTCGCCGTGGTGAACCAGCTCGGCGGCATCAACGCGGTGATGTACTACGGCACCCAGCTGCTCCGGCAGTCCGGGTTCAGCGGCGACGTCGCCCTGGTCGCCAACGTGCTCAACGGCGTGTTCTCGGTGCTCGGCATGCTGATCGGCCTGCGGGTCATCAACCGGGTCACCCGGCGCGGGCTGCTGCTGGTCGGCCTCACCGGCATCATCGCGTCGCACCTGCTCATCGCCCTGTGCTCCGCGGCTATCCCCGAGGGCACCGGCCGGTCGGTGGCCGTGACCGTGTTCCTGGTGACGTTCGTCGGGTTCAACCAGGCCTCCGTCGGCCTGGTCTGCTGGGTGATCCTCGCCGAGCTGTTCCCGCTGCGGGTCCGCGGGTTCGCGATCGGGCTGTGCGTGTTCTGGAACTGGACGGCGAACGCCGTCATCTCCGGGTTCTTCCCCTCGGTGGTCGCCGGGATCGGGGTCAACGGCACGTTCCTGCTGTTCGCGGCGCTGAACGTGCTGTCCTGGCTGTTCGTGCGGTTCGTGCTGCCCGAGACCCGCGACCGGTCGCTCGAGCAGCTCGAGGAGGACTTCCGGGCCGCACGCCCCTGAGGCGCGCCGCGACGCGCGGCCGGATCCCGCCCACGTGGTCGGCGTCACGCGGTGCGGGACCCCGCGGATGCCCGACAATGGGGGGAGTCCCGTCCGTCCCCCCGTCCCCCGGAGCCCCGCCGTGCCGCACGAGCCGCAGCGCATCGCCATGCTGTCCGTGCACACCTCGCCCCGGGACCAGCCGGGCACCGGCGACGCGGGCGGGATGAACGTCTACATCGCGGAGCTGGCGCGGGCGCTGGCCCGCCGCGGCGCCGCGGTCGAGATCTTCACGCGCGCGACCTCCTCGGCGCTGCCGGAGTCCGTGCACCTCGACGCCGACGACGACCGGGTGCTCGTGCACCACGTGCCCGCCGGGCCGTACGAGGGCCTGGACAAGAACGACCTGCCCGGCCAGCTGTGCGCGGTGACCGCCGGGGTGCTGCGGGTGGGCGCCGCGCGGCCCGCGGGCTGGTTCGACGTGCTGCACAGCCACTACTGGCTGTCCGGCCAGGTCGGCTGGCTCGCGGCGGAGCGCTGGGACGTGCCGCTGGTGCACACCATGCACACGATGGCCCGGGTGAAGAACGCCGCGCTCGCGCCGGGTGACAGCCCCGAGCCGGCGACCCGCGTCATCGGCGAGGAGCAGGTCGTGGCCGCCGCCGACGCGCTGGTCGCCAGCACCGCCGAGGAGGGTCAGGACCTCGTCGGCATGTACGACGCCGACCCCGAGCGGGTGCACGTCGTCGCGCCCGGCGTCGACCTCAGCACGTTCCGGCCGCGCGCGGACCGCGCCGGGCTGCGCCGGGACCTCGGGCTGCCCGTGGACCGGGACGTCGTGCTGTTCGCCGGCCGGGTGCAGCCGCTCAAGGCCCCCGACGTGCTGGTCCGGGCGCTGGGCGTGCTGCGGGCGACCGGCCGGCCGGTGCCGCTGCTGGTCGTGCTCGGCGGTCCCAGCGGCCGGGCGACCGCGCTGACCGAGCTGCAGGCGCTCGCGGAGACGTCGGGCGTGGCGGACGACGTGCGGTTCCACCCGCCGGTCGCGCGCGCGGAGCTCGCCCGGTGGTTCGCGGCGGCCGACCTGGTCGCGGTGCCGTCCCGCAGCGAGTCGTTCGGCCTGGTGGCCGTCGAGGCGCAAGCGGCGGGCACCCCGGTGGTGGCGTCGGCGGTCGGCGGGCTGCGGTCCGTCGTGCAGGACGGCGTCTC
Source organism: Cellulomonas sp. IC4_254 (assembly GCF_011603975.1). GTDB lineage: Bacteria > Actinomycetota > Actinomycetes > Actinomycetales > Cellulomonadaceae > Cellulomonas. The sequence goes on from NZ_JAANNB010000026.1 coordinate 3,702, forward strand.
GGGGCGGCAGGTCCGCGGGCACGACCCCGCGGTCTGGGCGGACGCGCTGGCGACGGCGTTCGCGGACCCGGCGTCCCGCACGACCTGGCGGGCCGGCGCCCGGCGGGTGGCCGAGCAGTACGGCTGGGACGCGACCGCCGAGCAGGTGCTCAAGGTCTACGCGCTGGCCGCCGAGCGCCGCGCCCGGCTCGCGGTCTGAGTCCGACCGCGACCGGCCGGGCCAGAGCGCGACCGGCCGGGTCGGACCGCGACCGGCTCGGTCAGACCGCGACCGGCTCCAGCACCAGCACCGGGATCACCCGCGACGTGCGGGTCTGGTAGTCGGCGTAGTCCGGATACGCCTCGACGGCCCGCGCCCACCACAGGTCGCGCTCGGCGCCGGAGACCTCGCGCACCGCGTAGTCGCCCTTCGCCGGGCCGTCCTGCAGCTCGACCAGCGGGTGCGCCAGCAGGTTGTGGTACCAGACCGGGTGCGTCGGCGCGCCGCCGAGGGACGCGACCACGGCGTACGTGCCGTCGTGCTCCACCCGCATGACGGGGATCTTGCGGACCTTGCCCGACTTCGCGCCCAGCATCGTCACGACGACGACGGGCATCCCGCGCATGGTGGTGCCGCGCGTCCCGCCGGAGCTCTCGATGAGCTCCACCTGGTCCCGCGAGCGCTGGTCGGTGCTGGGCTGGTACTCCCCGGTGATCGGCATGCCCGCTGCAACGCCGGGAGCGGGGCGCGGTGTTCCGCAGGCCGAACGTCCCCCGACGCGCGGGCGCCGCGTGCGGCAGGATGGGAGCCATGACCTACACCCTCGTTCTGCTCCGCCACGGCGAGAGCGAATGGAACGCGAAGAACCTGTTCACCGGCTGGGTCGACGTCGCGCTGTCCGAGAAGGGCGTCGCGGAGGCCAAGCGCGGCGGGACGCTGCTCACGGACGCCGGCGTGCTGCCGGACGTCGTGCACACGTCGCTGCTGCGCCGCGCCATCACGACCGCGAACTACGCGCTCGACGCCGCCGACCGCCTGTGGATCCCGGTCAAGCGCTCGTGGCGCCTGAACGAGCGCCACTACGGCGCGCTGCAGGGCAAGGACAAGAAGCAGACCCTGCAGGAGTACGGCGAGGAGCAGTTCATGCTCTGGCGCCGGTCCTACGACGTGCCGCCGCCGGACATCGAGCTCGGCTCGGAGTTCTCGCAGGACTCGGACCCGCGCTACGCCGGCGAGCCGATCCCGCGCGCCGAGGCGCTCAAGCAGGTGCTCGACCGCGCCCTGCCGTACTGGGACGCCGAGATCGTGCCCGACCTGAAGGCCGGCAAGACCACCCTGGTGGCCGCGCACGGCAACTCGATCCGCGCGATCGTCAAGTACCTCGACGACGTGGACGACGCGACGATCGCCGGGATCAACATCCCGACCGGCATCCCGCTCGTCTACCACCTGGACGAGGAGACCCTGAAGCCGACCAACCCGGGCGGCACCTACCTCGACCCCGACGCCGCCGCCGAGGCGATCGCCGCGGTCGCGAACCAGGGCCGGTGAGCCGCGCGGCGCGCTGACGCCGCACCGACGCGAGAGGGGCCCGGTCCAGGTGGACCGGGCCCCTCTCGCGTCGTCGGTGGGTCAGCGGGTGCCGCTGCCGTCGTTCGCGAACTCGCCGGTGACCAGGTAGACGATGCGGCGCGCGACCGACACGGCGTGGTCGCCGAACCGCTCGTAGTACCGGCCCAGCAGCGTGACGTCGACCGTCTGCTGCGCGGTGCCGGCCCAGCTCGGGCTCAGCAGCACGCGGAACGTCTCCTCGTGCAGCGAGTCGAGCAGGTCGTCGTCCCGCTCGATGCCCTCGGCCTCGGTGAGGTCGTGCGAGCTCAGCACCTGCGTGGTCCGCTGGGCGACGCGGCGCGCGGCCTCGTTCATCTCGGTGAACACGCCGGTCAGCGCCGGGTCGATCGCGGCGTGCGGGTACCGGCCGCGGGCCACCTGGGCCACGTGCCGGGCCAGGTCGCCCATGCGCTCGAGGGTGGCGCTCATCCGCAGCGCGGACACGACGACGCGCAGGTCGGTGGCGACCGGCTGCTGCTGCGCGAGCAGCAGCACGCAGCGCTCGTCGAGGTCGCGCTCCAGCGCGTCGATGGCCAGGTCGTCCGCGATCACCGACTCGGCCAGGGCCAGGTCCTGGCGGAGCAGCGCCTCGCCGGCGGCCCCGATCGCGTGCTCGACCCGGCGGCTCATCGCCACCAGGTCGTCCCCGAGCTGCTTGAGCTCGGCGTCGAAGATCTCCCGCATGGCTTCCTCTCGTTCGCGCGCCGTCCGCGCGCGGGCGTGCGTGGGTGCACCAGTCTCGTCCCGGCCACCCACGGTCGCACGCCCGGGTGAACGGGCTGGTGAACGGCAGGTCGCCGCGGGGTGAACGGAGATGAACACTGCGCCCGTCCGTCCCGGGGCGCGGCCGTGCCGGTCCCTGGCACGCCCGGGGCGACCGTACGCTGGCGCCGTGGAGGGTCTCAACGGTCTCGGCGCGCTGCTGGTCGGCGTGCTGGGTCTGCTCACCGGCATCGGGGCGACGCTGGCGTTCCGGTTCAGCGAGCGCGCCCAGCGCAGCGCCCCGCCGCGCCCGGAGCCGGCGGTGGACGACGGCGTGGTCCGGACGCTCGCGGTGCTGCGCTCCGCGGCGGTCGTGCTGGACGACGACGACCGGGTGGTGCGCGCGAGCCCGCCGGCCTTCGCGCTCGGCGTCGTCCGGGACGGCATGGTCGTGCACGCCGCCGTGCGCGAGCTCATCGCCGACGTGCGCCGCACCGGGCTGATCCGGGACGAGGAGCTCGAGCTGCCGCGCGGGCCCGTCGGCCCCGGCACCGTGATGCTCCAGGTCCGCGTCGCCCAGGTCGGCCCCGGGCTGCTGCTCGTGCTCGCGGAGGACCGGACGCAGGCGCGCCGTCTGGAGGCCATCCGCCGCGACTTCGTCGTCAACGTGTCCCACGAGCTCAAGACCCCCGTGGGGGCCCTGTCCCTGCTGGCGGAGACCGTCCAGGACGCCGCCGACGACCCCGAGACGGTGCGCCGGTTCGCGGGCCGGATGATCAGCGAGTCCCAGCGGCTGTCCGAGCTGGTGCACGAGATCCTCGAGCTGTCCCGGCTGCAGGTCGCGGGCGCGCTCAAGGACATCGCGGTGGTGGACGTCGACGCGGTCGTCGCCGAGTCCGTCGACCGCGCCCGCACCGGCGCCGCGTCGAAGGACATGGGCTTCCAGGTCGGCGGCGAGACCGGCACCCGGGTGTTCGGCGACCCCACGATGCTGGTCCAGGCCGTGCGCAACCTGCTGGACAACGCGGTGCGCTACTCGCCGGCCGGCACCACCGTCGGCGTCGGGGTCCGCACCCGCGACGGCCTGGTGGAGATCGCCGTCGTCGACCAGGGCGTCGGCATCTCGCCCGAGGAGCAGGACCGGGTGTTCGAGCGGTTCTACCGGGTCGACCCGGCCCGCAGCCGCGAGACCGGCGGCACCGGCCTGGGCCTGTCGATCGTCAAGCACGTCGCGGCCGACCACGGCGGCGACGTGCAGGTGTGGTCGCAGCCCGGCCGCGGCTCCACCTTCACGCTGCGGCTCCCGGTCGCCGTGGGCCAGCCGCCCGCGAGCACGCCCGAGGACCGCCCGCAGCCGCTCGTCGTCCCCGACCTGACCGGCCCGGCCGCCCCGAGCGCCGGCGCCCACCCCGACACCGCACCGGAGGCCTGACCCCGTGACCCGCATCCTGCTCGTCGAGGACGAGGAGTCCTACCGCGACCCGCTGGCGTACCTGCTCGGCCGCGAGGGGTTCCAGGTCACGACCGCCGCCACCGGGACCGAGGCCGTCGAGGCCTTCGAGTCCGAGGGCGCCGACCTCGTGCTGCTCGACCTGATGCTGCCCGGCCTGTCCGGCACCGAGGTGTGCCGCCGGATCCGGCAGCGCAGCGACGTGCCCGTCATCATGCTGACCGCGAAGGACGGCGAGATCGACAAGGTCGTCGGCCTGGAGCTCGGCGCCGACGACTACGTCACCAAGCCGTACTCCTCCCGCGAGCTGCTGGCCCGGGTGCGCGCGGTGCTCCGCCGCCGCCAGGCGCCGGCGACCGGGGCCGGCACCGAGGACGAGCCCGAGGACGACGGCGTGCTCGCCGCGGGCCGGGTCCGGATGGACGTCGAGCGGCACACCGTGACGGTCGACGACCAGCCGGTGGCGTTCCCGCTCAAGGAGTTCGAGCTGCTCGAGCTGCTGCTGCGCAACGCCGGGCGCGTGCTCACCCGCGGCCAGCTGATCGACCGCGTGTGGGGGACCGACTACGTCGGCGACACCAAGACCCTGGACGTGCACGTGAAGCGGGTGCGCGCCAAGATCGAGCCGGACCCGGGGAACCCCACGCTCCTGGTGACCGTGCGCGGCCTCGGCTACAAGCTCCTGGACGACGCGCCGGCCTGACCGGCCGGTCGTGACGCGCGCCACGCGGGTCCCGGCGAGGATTGTCCGCTCGTTCACCGTCCGTTCACCCGGCTACGGGAGCCTGGTCACCTGCGCTCCTTAGCGTCGGCGCCAGGTCGCGCACAGACGGGTGCGCGCCGCGTCACGACAGGACGGACAACACTGTGAAGCTCAACCGCGGTCGTACGGGTGCCCTCGCCCTCGCCGGCGTCGTCGCCCTCTCCCTCACGGCATGTGGTTCGGACAACCCGACCGGCAGCACCGAGACCTCGGGCGGCTCCGACGCCGGCTCGGCCAGCTCCCTGTCGGGCGAGCTCGCCGGCTCGGGCGCCTCGTCGCAGGAGTCCGCGATGGAGGCCTGGCGCGCCGGGTTCCAGAACGCGAACCCCGACGTCACCGTCTCGTACGACCCGGTCGGCTCCGGCGGCGGCCGCACCGCCTTCCTCGACGCCTCCGTGACCTTCGCCGGCACCGACTCCGCCCTCACCGAGGAGGAGCTGGCGCAGGCGCAGGACCGCTGCTTCGGCTCCAGCGCCGTGGACCTGCCGGTCTACATCTCCCCGATCGCGGTGGTGTTCAACCTCGAGGGCGTCACCGAGCTGAACCTCTCGGCCGAGACGATCGCCAACATCTTCAACGGCACCATCACGAACTGGAACGACCCGGCCATCGCCGAGGCGAACCCGGACGCGACCCTGCCGGACCTGGCGATCACCACCGTGCACCGCTCCGACGAGTCGGGCACCACCAAGAACTTCACCGACTACCTGGCGAAGGCCGGCAACGGCGCCTGGACGGCCGAGGCCTCCGGCGACTGGTCGCTCCCGGGCGGCGAGTCCGGCCAGGGCACCTCCGGCCTGATCCAGACCGTCCAGGGCGGCCAGGGCACCATCGGCTACGCCGACGCCTCGAAGGCCGGCTCGCTCGGCAAGGTCTCCATCCAGGTCGGCGACGAGTTCGTCGCCCCCTCGGAGGAGGGCGCCGCCGCCGCGCTCGACGTCTCCCCGCGCGACGACTCGCGCGAGGAGGGTGACATCGTCATCGACATCGACCGCACCACGACCGAGGCCGGCGCCTACCCGCTGATCCTCGCCTCGTACCTGGTCGTCTGCCAGTCCTACGACTCGCAGGACGACGTCGACCTGGTCAAGGCGTTCGCGACCTACGTCGCCTCCGCCGAGGGCCAGGCCGCCTCGGAGTCGGCCGCGGGCTCCGCGCCGATCTCGGACACGCTGCGCACCGACGTCCAGGCCTCGATCGACGCGATCACCCTGGCGTCCTGACCACCGGGGGAGGGACGGTCGTCGTGACCCGTCGGCCGCCCCTCCCGTCCGGACCCCGGCCGGTCCACCTCGCGGTGGGCCGGCCGTCGGCGCGAGACACGACCTCTCTCCTCCCCCTCCCCCTGGAGACCGTGTGACCAGCACCCAGCCCCGCACCGCGGGGCCCACCGAGCCGGTGAAGCCCGGCACGACGGCCCGCAGGCTGCGCTCGGGCCACGGCGACCGCGGCGGCAGCCTGGCCTTCCGCTGGCTCGCCACCGGGGCCGGCATCCTGATCCTGCTGATCCTCGCCGCCGTGGCCGTGTTCCTGGTCCAGCGCGCGTGGCCCGCCCTCACCGCGGACCCGTCCGAGCTGTCGGACGCGATCAGCTGGTTCCCCGAGGACACCAGCCTGCTCGGCTTCGTCGGCCCGCTGATCTTCGGCACGCTGCTCGCGGCGGCGGTCTCGCTGCTGCTGGCGACGCCGATCGCCATCGGCATCGCGCTGTTCACCTCGCACTACGCGCCGCGGCGGCTCGCCAGCGCGCTCGGCTACGTGGTCGACCTGCTCGCCGCCATCCCGTCGGTCGTCTACGGCCTGTGGGGCGGCCTGGTGCTCAGCCCGATCGTGCAGCCGGTGTGGGAGTTCCTCGGGACGTACCTGGGCTGGATCCCGTTCTTCGGCGGCGTGGTGTCGCCCACCGGCCGCGTGATGATGACCGTGGCCGTGGTGCTCGCGGTGATGATCCTGCCGATCATCACCGCCATCTGCCGCGAGGTGTTCCTGCAGACCCCGCGCCTGCACGAGGAGGCCGCCCTGGCCCTCGGCGCGACGCAGTGGGAGGTCGTGCGGATGGCCGTGCTGCCGTTCGCCCGGTCCGGCATCGTGTCGGCCGCCATGCTCGGCCTGGGCCGTGCGCTCGGCGAGACGATGGCCGTCCTGATGATCCTGTCGCCCGGGTTCCTCTACTCGTTCCAGCTGCTCGCCGCGGGCCAGCAGCAAACGATCGCCGCGAACATCGCCGCGCAGTTCCCCGAGGCCAACCAGACCGGCGTCGCGACGCTGATCGCGACCGGTCTCGCCCTGTTCATCATCACCCTGGCCGTGAACATGGCCGCCCGCGCGATCGTCGCGCGGCGCAAGGACTTCTCGGGGGCGAACTGACATGACGACCACCCCGACCTCCACCACGCCGACCGCGGCGGGCACCTCGCTGCGCGAGGCGCTGCAGGCCACGGACCGCCGCCGGCGCCGCACCGACCTCACGATGCGGGTGCTGATCATCGCGGCGTTCGTGCTCGCGATGATCCCGCTGCTGTCGCTGACCTGGACCGTCGTGTCGAAGGGCATCGGCCGGCTCGACTCGTACTTCCTGCTGCACTCCATGCGCGGCGTGTTCGGCGGCATGGACGCGGGCGGCATCTACCACGCGATCATCGGCACGCTGGAGATCACGCTGTTCGCCGCGCTGATCTCGGTTCCGATCGGCCTGCTCGCCGCGATCTACCTGGTCGAGTACGGCAACGGCAAGGCGCTCGCCCGGCTGGTCACCTTCCTGGTCGACGTGATGACCGGCATCCCGTCGATCGTCGCCGGCCTGTTCGCCTACGCGCTGTTCGCGCTGATCCTCGGCCCGGGCGCGAAGTTCGGCGCCATCGGCTCGGTCGCGCTGTCGGTGCTGATGATCCCGGTCGTCATCCGGTCCAGCGAGGAGATGCTGCGGCTCGTCCCGAACGAGCTGCGCGAGGCGTCCCTGGCGCTCGGCGTGCCGCGCTGGCTGACCATCATCAAGGTCGTCCTGCGCACCTCGGTCGCCGGCCTGACCACCGGCGTGATGCTGGCGATCGCCCGCGTCATCGGCGAGACGGCGCCCCTGCTGCTCACCGTCGGCGTGGTCGACTCGATCAACTTCAACCTGTTCGAGGGCCGCATGATGACCCTGCCCGTCTACGTGTACCGGCAGTACGCTCAGGGCCTGGTCCCGTGCACGGACGGCGACGCGAGCTGCATCCCGGACATCAACCTGCAGCGCGCCTGGGCCGCCGCCCTCACGCTCTTCCTCATCGTCATGGTGCTGAACCTGATCGGGCGCCTGGTGACGCGGCTCTTCGCCCCGAAGATCCGCTGACCGCCCGCACCCACCTCCCCTTCACAAGCCCAAGGAGACGACCGAGATGGCTCAGCGCATCGACGTCAAGGACCTGAACATCTACTACGGCGCCTTCAAGGCCGTCGAGGACGTGAACATGACCATCGAGCCCCGCTCGGTGACCGCGTTCATCGGCCCGTCCGGCTGCGGGAAGTCGACGTTCCTCCGCACGCTCAACCGCATGCACGAGGTCATCCCCGGCGCGCGCGTCGAGGGCACCGTCGCGGTCGAGGGCGTGGACCTCTACGGCGCGGAGATCGACCCGGTCGCCGTGCGCCGCCAGGTCGGCATGGTGTTCCAGCGCCCGAACCCGTTCCCGACGATGTCGATCGCCGAGAACGTGCTCGCCGGCGTCCGGCTGAACAACCGCCGGATCTCGAAGGGCGACGCCAACGACCTGGTCGAGGCCTCGCTGCGCGGCGCCAACCTCTGGAACGAGGTCAAGGACCGCCTCGACCGCCCGGGCTCCGGCCTGTCCGGCGGCCAGCAGCAGCGCCTGTGCATCGCCCGCGCCATCGCGGTGAAGCCGCAGGTGCTGCTCATGGACGAGCCGTGCTCCGCGCTCGACCCGATCTCGACCCTCGCCATCGAGGACCTGATCGCCGAGCTCAAGAGCGAGTACACGATCGTGATCGTCACGCACAACATGCAGCAGGCGGCGCGCGTCTCGGAGCGGACGGCGTTCTTCAACATCGCCGGCACCGGCCAGCCCGGCAAGCTCATCGAGATCGACGACACCGCCACGATGTTCTCGTCGCCCAAGGAGCAGGCGACCGAGGACTACATCTCCGGCCGCTTCGGCTGAGCCGCGGGGGGCACGGCGGCCGGCGCGCGGATCGGGAGGGGAGCCGCGCGCCGACGCCCGGGCCGTACGACGCAGGCCCCGTCCGGGACTCCGGACGGGGCCTGTGGCGTGCGTGCGGGGTGCGGGGCGGGCCCGCGTGGCGTCAGCCCTCGGTGCCGGTGGTCGCCTCGGCGCCCGGCTCGGCGGTCTGCTCGGTGCCGGGCTCGGTGGTGTCCTCGGCGGACGCCGTCTCCGTGGCGGTGGGCTCCGGGCTCTCGACGACGATCTCGGGGACCAGGTCCGCGTACTCCGGCAGCGTGCCGTCCAGCACGGGGACCGGCACGGTCTGCTCGCCGGCCGCGTCGGTGCTCAGCGTGAGCTCGACGGTCGACCCCGGGGCGCCCGCGGTGTCGAACACGACCTCCTCGCGCTGGTCGCCGTCCGCGCCGCCCTCGCCGGCGCCGCCGCCCAGCAGCACGGTCGCGCCGGACTCCACGCGCACCCGCTCGGTCGAGCCCTCCAGGGACAGCTCGACGGTCAGGGTGTCGTCGCCGCGGTTGGTCAGCGCACCCTGCAGCGCCCCGGGGGCGTCGGCGGCCTCGGCCACGATCAGCAGGTTCTCCGCCGTGAGGTCGCCGAGCGTCGCGCGCACGCCGTCCGACGCGGAGTACGGGCGCTCGGTGGTGATCTCGTTCGTGACCGAGCAGCCGGACAGGGCCGCCGCGAGGGCCAGGACGGCCCCGACGACGACGGGGCGGGCGGACGTGCGGCTGCGGGCCACGGTGACTCCTCGGTGCGGTGGGGCGGGCGCTGCGGTGCGCGGGGGGCTTCGGCACGCGCGCGGGCGTGCGAGGCCGAGCCTACGTGGGCGCGGGGGTGCCGTGCACGACCTCTGCGCCGCTGCCTGGGCCTTCGGTCCCGCGGACCGCGTCGTCGCAGGTCAGCGAGGTGCGCGACGGGGGACGGGGTCCCACGGGGCCCGCGTCGGAGACTAGCCAGCCGGGCGCCCCGAGGCATCCCCCCGCGCGGCGTGTCGAATCTCTGACGTGGTCCACAACGCTCTGACCTGCGCAAACGCGGCTGATCTCCACGAAATCCCCCCGTTGCCGCGTGGTAGACTGGGGTTCCGCGAAAGGGGACACCTGCAGATGACTTTCACTGTTGGGGAGACGGTTGTCTACCCGCACCACGGTGCAGCGCTGATCGAGGAGATCAAGACCAGGACCATCCGCGGCGAGGACAAGATCTACCTCAAGCTGAAGGTCGCCCAGGGTGACCTGACCATCGAGGTGCCGGCGGAGAACGTCGACCTCGTGGGCGTCCGGGACGTCGTGGGCCAGGAGGGTCTGGAGCGCGTGTTCGACGTGCTGCGCGCCCCCTACACCGAGGAGCCGACCAACTGGTCGCGCCGCTACAAGGCCAACCTCGAGAAGCTCGCCTCCGGCGACGTGATCAAGGTCGCCGAGGTCGTGCGCGACCTCTCGCGCCGGGACGCCGACCGCGGCCTGTCCGCGGGGGAGAAGCGCATGCTCGCCAAGGCCCGGCAGATCCTGGTCTCGGAGCTCGCGCTGGCCGAGCACACCGAGGAGGAGAAGGCCGAGGCCATCCTCGACGAGGTGCTCGCGTCCTGACGGCGCGCTGACCCTCCCGACACCGGCCGACCGCGCCCGCATGCCCACCGCGGCGATCCTGACCGCCGCCGGCAGCGGCACGCGGCTCGGCCTCCCGGGGCCGAAGGCGCTCGTCGAGCTCGCCGGGGTCCCGCTGGTCGTGCACGCCGCCCGACGCCTCGCCGCGTCGGGCGTCGTGCTGTCCGTGGTCGTCACGGTGCCGCCCGGCCGCGCCGGGGGCTTCCGGGCGCTGCTCGGCGGGCCCGTGCGCCCGGGCGTCGGCGTGCCCGTGACCGTCGTCGAGGGCGCGGGGTCGCGCCAGGCGTCCGTGGCCGCCGGGCTGGCCGCGCTGGGGGACGACGTCGACGTCGTCCTGGTGCACGACGCCGCCCGCGCGCTCGCGTCGCCCGCGCTCATCCGGTCCGTCGAGGCCGCCGTCCGGAGCGGCCACCGGGCCGTCGTGCCGGGGCTGCCCGTCGCCGACACGATCAAGCAGGTCGGCGAGCCCGTCGACGGCGCGGCGCCCGTGGTCGCCACCGTCCCGCGCGCCACCATGCGGGCCGTGCAGACCCCGCAGGGGTTCGACCGGGCGCTGCTCGACGCCGCGCACGCCCACGGGGCGCACCGGGCCGCGTCCGAGACGACCGCCGCGACCGACGACGCGGCGCTGGTGGAGGCGCTCGGGGAGCAGGTATGGGTCGTGCCGGGGGAGGAGTCGGCCATGAAGATCACGACGACGCGGGACCTGGCGGTGGCGGAGCTGCTGGCCCGGGACGCCGGGGTGCGGTCGTGACGGCGCCGGCGGGCGCGGCGGGCGTGCCCGGGCTGCCGCGGACCGGCGTCGGCGTCGACGTGCACGCGAACGACCCCGAACCCGCCCCCGGTGCCGTGCTGCACCTGGCCGGCCTGGCGTGGCCGGGGGAGGCGCCGCTGGCCGGCCACTCGGACGCCGACGTCGCCGCGCACGCCGCGGCCGACGCCCTGCTGTCGGCCGCCGGGATCGGCGACCTGGGCTCCGTGTTCGGCACGTCCCGCCCCGAGTGGGCCGGCGCGGCGGGCACGACCCTGCTCGCCGAGGCGGCGCGGCTGGTCCGTGCGGCCGGGTTCGAGGTCGGCAACGTCGCGGTCCAGGTCATCGGCAACCGCCCGCGCCTGTCCCCCCGCCGCGCGGAGGCGGAGGCGGCCCTCTCGGCGGCGGCCGGCGCCCCGGTGTCCGTCTCGGCGACCACGACGGACGGCCTCGGCCTCACCGGCCGCGGCGAGGGCATCGCCGCCATCGCCACGGCCCTCATCGCCCCCCGCCCCTAGCCCGCGCCGCGCGCGCCTACCCTCCCGCGCGAACCTCCGCCGAGCGGGCAGTTGATGTCCCCTCGACGGCCCGGGAGGGGACGTCTGCTGCCCTCTCGGCGATCCGGGCCGGGTGCGGGGGGCGGGTGGCGATGAGGACGCCCGTGACCGCGAGGGCGCCCAGGGCCAGCTCCGGCGCGGACGGGCGCTCGTGCAGGAACGCCCAGGACGCGCCGATGCCGACGACCGGGACCAGCATCGAGAACGGCGCCACCACCCCGGACGGGTGCCGCGCCAGCAGCGCCGTCCAGATGCCCGAGCCGACGACGGTCGCGATCAGCACCGTGAACGCCAGCCCCGCCAGCGCCCAGGCCCCGGTGGCGGTCCCGAGCGTGGTCAGCGACCGCCCGATCGCCGCGGGGCCGTCGACCACCAGCGACAGCGCCAGCATCGGCAGCGGGGGGACGACCGACATCCAGAGCATGAACCGCAGCGGCCTGTCGGGGTGCGCCTGCCGGCTGGACACGTTGCCGAACGCCCAGCCCAGGCCGCCGCACAGCGTGAGCACCACCGGCAGCAGCCCGGCGGACGCGCCCGCGCCCGCGCGCAGCGCGGCGATCCCACCCAGCCCGCAGATCGCGACCGCCACGCCGACGGCCTGCCGCGCGGTGATCCGCTCGCGCAGCCACACCGCGCCCAGCAGGACGGTGAACGGCGCGGACGCCTGGAGCACGAGCGAGGCGAGCCCCGTCGGCATGCCGGTGTCCATCGCGAGGTAGAGGAACGCGAACTGCAGCACCCCGAACCCGAGGCCGTACCCGAGCAGCCACCGCACCGGGACCCGCGGCCGCGGCACGAGCAGCAGCGTCGGCACCGCGAGCAGGGCGAACCGCAGCGCCACCAGGAAGAACGGCGGGAACTGCTCGAGCGAGAGGTGGATCGCCGGGAAGTTCAGCCCCCACAGCACGGCGACGGTGAGGGCGAGGAGGCGGTCACGGGTGGGCACGCGCCGATCCTCGCGCCGGCACACCGTTCAGCACCAGCGAAAGATCGTGCAGCATCCCTGTAGCGTCGCTGCATGGACACCCGCCACCTCGCCACGCTCCGGGCGGTCCGGGACCGCGGGGGCGTGACCGCGGCCGCGGCCGCGCTGCACCTCACGCCGTCCGCCGTGTCCCAGCAGCTGCGCGCGCTCGCCCGGGACGCCGGCGCCGAGGTCGTCGAGCGGTCCGGCCGCGGGGTCCGCCTGACGCCCGCCGGGGACGCGCTCGCCGACGCCGCCGCGGAGGTCGCGGTCGCGCTCGAGCGCGCGGAGGCGGCCGTCGACGCGTTCCGGTCCGCCCCGCACGGGCTGGTCCGGGTGGCCGCGTTCCAGTCGGCGGCCGAGCTGCTGCTGCCGGGGCTGCTCCGCAGGGTCGCCGCGATGGACGGCGTGCGGGTGGAGCTGGGCGACGAGGACGTCGCCCAGGACGAGTTCCCCGCGCTCACGGCCGACTTCGACCTGGTGGTGGCGCACCGCCCCGACGCGGGCGCGGACTGGCCGGCCGGGGTCGACGTCGTCCCGCTGCTCCGCGAGCCGCTGGACGTCGCCCTGCCACCCGGCCACCCGCTCGCCGACCGCGCGGTCCTCACCCCGGCGGACCTCGCGGACGAGCCGTGGATCGCGGTCCGTGCCGGGTTCCCGGTCGCGGGCGTGCTGGACGCCGTCGGGGCCGTCGCCGGGCGGCCGCTGCGGATCGTCCAGCGGTTCAACGACTTCGGCGTCGTGGAGGCGCTCGTCGCCGCGGGCCACGGGGTCAGCCTGCTGCCCCGGCACACCGCCGGCCGCCGCGGCGCGGTGCTGGTGCCGCTCGCGGGGGTCCGCGCGGGCCGCCGGGTGGACGCCCTCGTGCGGCCGGACCGCGGTGCGCGCCGGGTCGTCCGGCGGGTGCTGGACGCGCTGCGCGCGGAGGCGGCCCGGTTCGTGGACGAGCCGGGTGCCGTCGCCACGGGGCCGGGGCGCCCCGACCGGTAGCCTTGACCCTCGTGAGCCTGCGCCTGTTCGACACCGCCACCCGCGAGGTGCGCGACTTCGTCCCCGTGACCCCGGGCGCGGTCGGCATCTACCTGTGCGGCGCGACCGTGCAGGCGCCCCCGCACGTCGGCCACGTCCGGTCCGCCGTGGCGTTCGACGTCCTGGTCCGCTGGCTGCGCCGCACCGGGCACGACGTGACGCTGGTCCGGAACGTCACCGACATCGACGACAAGATCCTGGCGAAGTCCGCGGAGGCCGGCGTCGCGTGGTGGGCGTGGGCGATGCAGAACGAGCGCGCCTTCACCGCCGCGTACGACGCGCTCGGCGTGCTGCCCCCCACCTACGAGCCGCGCGCCACCGGCCACGTGCCGGCGATGGTGCAGCTCATGCAGCGCCTGGTCGACACCGGGCACGCCTACGTGGCGGCCGAGGGCGACGTGTACTTCGACGTCCGGTCGTACGCCGACTACGGCTCTCTGACCAGCCAGCGGCTCGACGACATGGCCCCGGCGCCCGACGGCGCGGGCGACGACAAGCGCGACCCGCACGACTTCGCGCTGTGGAAGGCCGCCAAGCCCGGCGAGCCCGAGACCGCCTCCTGGGACACCCCGTTCGGCCGCGGCCGCCCGGGCTGGCACCTGGAGTGCTCCGCGATGGCGCAGCGCTACCTGGGCGACACCTTCGACATCCACGGCGGCGGCCTGGACCTGCGGTTCCCGCACCACGAGAACGAGCAGGCCCAGTCCCGTGCCGCGGGCTACGGGTTCGCCCGGTACTGGCTGCACAACGGCTGGGTCACCCAGGCCGGCGCCAAGATGAGCAAGTCGCTCGGCAACGGGCTGCTGGTCAGCACGCTGCTGGAGACGGTGCGCCCGGCCGTCGTCCGGTACGCGCTGACCGCCGTGCAGTACCGCTCGATGCTGGAGTGGACCCCGGACACGCTCGCCGAGTCCGAGGCCACCTGGGACCGGCTGGCCGGCTTCGTCCAGCGCGCCACCGAGCGCGTCGGCGCCGTCGACCCGGCCGAGCTCGCCGCCGCCGCGCTGCCCGAGGGCTTCGGTGCCGCGCTCGACGACGACCTGAACGTGCCGGCGGCGCTCGCCGTCGTGCACGAGCACCTGCGCGCGGGCAACACCGCCCTGGCCGCCGGGGACGACGCCGCCGTGCGCGCGGGCCTCGTGGCCGTGCGCGCGATGCTCGACGTGCTGGGCCTGGACCCGGCCGGCGAGCAGTGGGGCACGGCCGCGGCCGACGACCGGCACGCCGAGGCGCTCGACGCCCTGGTGCGCGCCGAGCTCGACGCCCGTGCCGCCGCCCGTGCGGCCCGGGACTGGGCCACCGCGGACGCGATCCGCGACCGCCTGACGGCCGCGGGCGTGGCCGTCGAGGACAACGCCACCGGCGCGCGCTGGTCACTCGCCGCGCGCCAGACCACCGAGGACGAGGACTGATGGCCGGGAACTCCCAGCGCCGCGGCGCCACACGCAAGCCGGGCTCGAAGAAGGGCGCCTCCGTCGGCTCGGGCGGTCAGCGCCGCCGCGGGCTCGAGGGCAAGGGCCCGACGCCCAAGGCCGAGGACCGGTCGTACCACCCGGCCGCCAAGAAGAAGGCCGCGGCCGAGCGGCGCGCGGTCGCCGGGACCCGGGGCTCGGGCAGCCGCCCGGCCGGCCGGGGCGGTGCGGCGGCGGGTAAGGCGCGCGGCGCCGGCGCGACCGAGGTCGTCGCCGGGCGGAACTCCGTCGTCGAGGCGCTGCGCGCCGGCATCCCGGTGTCCGCGGTCTACATCGCGACCCGGCTCGAGGCCGACGACCGCACCCGCGAGATCCTGCGCACCGCCTCCGACGCGGGCTACCCGCTGCTCGAGGTCACCAAGCCCGAGCTCGACCGGCTCACCGACGGCTCCGTGCACCAGGGCGTCGCGATCCAGGTCCCGCCGTACGACTACGGCGACGTCGAGGACCTGCTGGACGTGGCCGCCGCGAGCGACCGCGCGCCGCTGATCGTCGCGCTCGACGGCGTGACCGACCCCCGCAACCTCGGCGCCGTGCTGCGGTCGGCCGGGGCGTTCGGCGCGCACGGCGTGCTGGTCCCGGAGCGCCGGTCCGCCGGCGTCACCGCGTCGGCGTGGAAGGTGTCCGCCGGCGCCGCGGCCCGGGTCCCCGTCGCGCGCGCGACGAACCTGGTGCGGGCGCTGGAGCGGCTGCACGAGGCGGGCTGCTTCATCGTCGGGCTGGACGGCGGCGGCGACGTCGCGGTGGCGGACCTGCCGTACTCCGCGGACCCGCTGGTGCTGGTCGTCGGCTCGGAGGGCAAGGGCCTGTCCCGCCTGGTCCGCGAGCACTGCGACGCGATCGCGTCCATCCCGATCGCGGGCGAGGTCGAGAGCCTCAACGCCGGCGTCGCCGCGGGCATCGCCCTCTACGAGGTCGCCCGCACCCGCGCGTCCTGAGGCGCCCTTCGCGCCGAGGTAGGACACGCGCGCCGAGGTAGGGCCGTCTGCGGTCCTACCTCGGCGCGCAGGCCCTACCTCGGCGAACGTGGCCCCGGCGTGCGGGGTACGGGCGGCGGGCGGACAGTGGACGCATGAGCCACGACACCGACCCCGTCCGGACCGTCGCCGAGATGCTGAAGGACGAGCGCCTCGGCGTGCTCACCACAGTCGCGCCCGACGGCACGCTGATCGCGCGCCCGATGGCGCTGCAGGAGGTCGAGTTCGACGGGGACCTCTGGTTCTTCGCCGAGCGCGGCTCCCGCAAGCTCGCGCACGTCGCCGCCGACCCGCGGGTCAACGTGACCGTGGGCTCGGGTGCGACCTGGGTGTCCGTCGCGGGCGTGGCCGAGCCGGTCGACGACACCGCGAAGAAGCGCGAGCTGTGGAGCGCCGGCGTCGAGGCGTGGCTGCCCGACGGCCCGGACTCCCCGCAGGCGGTGCTGCTGCGCGTGCGCGCCGAGTCGGCCGAGTACTGGGACGCCCCGGGCGGCCGCGTCGCGACGCTCCTCAGCTTCGTGAAGGCGAAGGCCAAGGGCGAGCGCCTCGAGGGCGAGAACGAGCGCGTCGAGCTCTGAGGCCGCGCCCGGCGCCGCGGGTCAGTCCCGGACGACCGGGATGACGTCCGTGTCCTCGCGCAGGTCCGCCGCCGAGACGCCGAGGATCGACTCCTCGTCGGGGCGGTTCGGCAGGATGTCCTTCGTGTAGGACTTGACGGCCTCGCGCATCGGGACGTCGCGCTTCTGCGCCTCCGACAGGAACCACCGGTGGTCGAGCAGCTCGTGGTAGAGCTGCGCGGGCTCGAGCTTGGGGCGCAGGTCGCGCGGCACGGCCCGGACGGCGGGCTCGAACACGTCGGTGAGCCAGTCGTGCGCCACGAACGTCTCGTCGTCGTTCTGCCGGTCCATCGCGGCGACGTACTGGTCGAGGTCGTTGAGCAGCCGGCGCGCCTGGTTCTCCTGCACGTCCAGGCCGGTGAGCCGCATGAGCCGCCGCGAGTGGTGCCCGGCGTCGACGACCTTGGGCTGGATGCGGACCGTGGTGCCGTCGATGTCGGTGGTGATGTCGAGCTCGCCGACGTCGAAGCCCAGGTCGTTGAGCCGCTCGATGCGGGCCTGCACCCGCCACCGCTCGTTCAGCCCGAACGACTCGGAGCTGGTCAGCGCGCTCCACAGCTCCTCGTACCGCTCGGCCAGCGCGTCGCCGATCGCGACGGCGTCGACGTCCTCGTCCAGGAACTCGCCGGCCTGCAGGTCCATGAGCTCGCCGATGATGTTGACCCGCGCGACCTCGAGGTCGTACGCGCGCTGGCCGGGGGTGAGCTCGTCGTGCAGGTCACCGGTCTCGGCGTCGACGAGGTACGCGGCGAACGTCTCGGCGTCCCGGCGGAACAGCGTGTTCGACAGCGACACGTCGCCCCAGTAGAAGCCGACCAGGTGCAGCCGGACGAGCAGCACCGCGAGGGCGTCGATGAGCCGGGTCGCGGTGTCGGGGCGCAGGGCCTGGCTGAACAGCGCGCGGTACGGCAGCGAGAACCGTAGGTGCTGGGTGATGAGCACGGCCTCCAGCGGCTCGCCGTCGGGCGCGGTGCGGCCGGTGATGACGCCGACCGGCTCGACGCTCGGCACGTCGAGGCGGCTGAGCTGCCGGAGCAGCTCGTACTCGCGGTACGCGACCGTCTCGCCGATCTCCTTGATCGCGACGACCCGGCCGGAGAGCCGCGCGAACCGCACGGTGTGCCGGGAGATGCCGCGGGGGAGGGCGGCCAGGCGCTCCGCGGGCCAGTCGGCCAGCGGCACGTCCCAGGGCAGGTCGAGCAGGGCCGGGTCCGGCGCGGCCGCGGTGATCTGCAGGCGCGTGCGAGGGGTCATGGGTCGATTCTCCCATCCGGACGACGAAGGGGCGGGGCCGGTGCGTGCCGGCCCCGCCCCTGCGGCGTGGAGATGCTGTGCGTCAGTGCGCGATGCGCTCGCCCGAGCCGGCGTGGAACAGGTGCTGCTCGCCGGTGCGGATGCGGACGTAGATGGTCTCGCCCTTGCCGGGGACCTGGCGGGGGTCGACGCGGACGATGACCTGCGAGTCGCCGGCGCCCGAGTGGACGTCCGCCGCGCCGGCCTCGCCGACGAGCGAGCCGTACACGAACGCGTCGGAGCCGAGCTCCTCGACGATGTTCACCGACACCGGGATCGAGTCCGGGGTGCCCTGCGGGACGACGTCCAGCGCCTCCGGGCGGAACCCGATGGTGATGGCGTTGTTGTCGTCCGAGGTCAGCGTGCCGAGCACGTCGCGCGGCACGGCGATGCCGGCCGAGCCGACCTTCGCGACGCCGTCGGTGATCGGGAACGTGCCGATGTTCATGGCCGGGGAGCCGATGAAGCCGGCGACGAACACGTTGGCCGGGGTGTCGTACATGTCGCGCGGGGTGCCGACCTGCTGGAGCAGGCCGTCCTTGAGCACCGCGATGCGGTCGCCCATGGTGAGCGCCTCGGTCTGGTCGTGGGTGACGTAGACCGTGGTGACGCCGAGGCGGCGCTGCAGCGACGCGATCTGGGTGCGGGTCTGCACGCGCAGCTTGGCGTCCAGGTTCGACAGCGGCTCGTCCATGAGGAACACGCGCGGCTGGCGGACGATGGCGCGACCCATGGCGACACGCTGCCGCTGGCCACCGGAGAGGGCCTTGGGCTTGCGGTCGAGGTACTGGGTCAGGTCGAGGATCTTGGCGGCCTCCTCGACGCGGGTGCGGATCTCCGCCTTCGGGGTGCCGGCGATCTTGAGCGCGAAGCCCATGTTGTCGGCGACCGTCATGTGCGGGTACAGCGCGTAGTTCTGGAACACCATCGCGATGTCCCGGTCCTTCGGCTGGACGTCGGTGACGTCGCGGTCACCGATGAGGATGCGACCCGCGTTGACGTCCTCCAGGCCCGCGAGCATGCGGAGGGAGGTCGACTTGCCGCAGCCCGAGGGGCCGACGAGGACGAGGAACTCGCCGTCCTCGATGTGCAGGTCGAGGGCGTCCACCGCGGGACGCTCCGTGCCGGGGTACACCCGGGTGGCCTTGTCGAACGTGACCGTAGCCATGATTCATCGATCCCTTCACCGGCAGGTACGTGCCGGACGATCCGTCGTGAAGAGTGTCAGAGTGTCTTCGCTGACACGGGTCGAGGGAGGTCGGGTGACCCCCCTCGGTCCACCGACATCCAACCACACCCGGCTGACCTGCGGGTGGACGGGGCGGTCAGTTGAGGACGACGACGTCGGAGTCGCCGTAGCCCAGCAGGTCGCCGCCGTAGGGCCACACGCCCTGGACGTCGGCGGGCAGCCGGGTGGCCCACGCGGGGGTGCCGTCGGACAGGGCGAACGCCGCCAGCGCGCGCTGGGAGACCAGGGCCGGGTCCCGGCCGGCGTCCGCCCGCCCGGAGGCCGTGGGGGCGTCCCCGACGGCCAGGCCGGCCTGCGCCAGCGCGTCCGGGCGGGCGACCACCAGGACGTGCCGGCCGTCGGTCATCACCGAGGCGCCGTCGCCGGAGACCTCGACGACGGTCCGCCAGAGCTCCCGGCCCGTCGCGACGTCCAGTGCCCACAGCCCGTCCGTGTCGGCGCCGTAGAGGGTGCCCTCGAGCAGCACCGCGGCGGGGTCCGACCAGCGCGGGTGCGGGGAGGACCACACCTCGGCCCCGGACTCGGCGTCCACGCCCACCAGGACGCGCCCGTCGGCGGTCGAGCTCGCGACGAGCTCCACGCCCGGGACCGAGCCGTCGTCCACCGACAGCCACAGCGGCTGACCGGGCAGGTCGGTGAGCGGCTCGCCGTCGTCGTCGAGCAGCCGCGCGCCCCTGCCCCCGCTCGCCAGCAGGTGGCCCGTGCGGGACACCGACAGGTAGTCGGTCCCGGAGGCCTGCAGGCGCCCGTCCTCGGCGTCGAACGCCCAGGACCCGAGCTCGCCCTGCACCAGCACCCGGCCCGGCGCGACGGACACGCCCGGCGGGTAGAACAGCCGGTCGGCCGCCCCGGGGTCGACCAGCGGGACGTCGGTGCGCCACAGGGGCGCGGCGGCCCCGTCGTCGACGGCGGCCCGGTCGGCCGCGGTGTCCCAGGCGCTGACCCGCAGGGTGCCGTCGGTGATCGACGCGAGCACCTGGAGGCGGCCGGCGCCGCCCCAGCCGGACATGGGCGCGACCTGCCGGGTCGCGCGCAGCGCGCCGGTGGCGGCGTCGAGCGCGACCAGCCGGGCGGCGCTCGGCGCGGCCGGCGACCAGGTGCCGGAGTCGTCCGCCGCGTCCGCCGGGCCGCGGTCGAGGACCAGGCAGCGGATCGTCGCCACCGGCTCGGCGTCCGGCACGCAGGTCGGGTACTCCATCCCGACGTCGGGCTCGGCCCGCCCGCCGTCCTCCAGCGAGGTCGACCAGACCTGGGTCCCGTCCCGGTCGAGCGCGACGAGCTCGCGCGCGGCGTCCCACGGGGGCGAGGCGACGCCGACCCGCAGGTCGCCCACGGGGATGCCGGACAGCACGACCGAGGCCGTCTCCTGGCTGTACCGGTGCGCGGCGGGCAGCCCGGGCGCGACCGTCCGGAGCACGCCGGCGACCTCCTGGCGGGCGGCGACCCGGTCGTCCTCGCGCGCGTCGAGCACGGCCTGCGTGCCCACGACGGCGAGCGCGGCGACCACGGGGACCGGCCACCAGCGGCGCACCGCGCGCCGTCGGCGGGCGAGCAGGCGGGCGCGCGCGGCCTCGGCCTCGGGGTCCTCCGCCTCCGGGGCCAGCGGCAGGTCGGTGCCGACGTCGACCAGCTCGACGTCCTGCATCGGCTCCCGTCGCCGCCCCACGACCGGAACCTACGCCCGGGGGGTCGCCCCGCGCGCGGTATCGGCTTCCCCGGTGCGGCCGTCCCCGCCGGGGTCGGCCGCCGCGACGTCCGCCGCCAGCGCCGCCAGCAGGCCGGCGAGCGCCTCGGGGTCGGGCACGCGGTACCGGGCGGCGGTCGGGCCGTCGCCGACCTTGACCGTGAGGTCGTCCGGCCCGAGCGCCTCGAACGCGTGCTCGTCGGTCACGTCGTCGCCGGCGGACAGCACCGCCCCGGCGCCCAGCTCGTCCCGGAGCGCCACCAGCGCGGCGCCCTTGTCGGCGTCGAGCACCGACACCTCGACCACCTTCTTGCCGTGCAGGGTCACCGACCCCAGGCGCTGGCCGACGCCGAGGGCCTCGCGCTCCGCGGCCTCGCCGGTGCCGACGTCCGCCATGCGGGTGTGCACGACCACCGCGGCGGGCTTGGTCTCGACCCAGACGCCGTCCCGGCCGCGCGCGACCGCCTGCATCTCGCCGCCGAGCCGGGTGAGCCGGTCCGACTGGTCGTCGGTCAGGGTGAGCACGTCGCGGTCGAGGCCGTGCTCGCCGACCCGGGCGCGCTCGGCCCCGTGGCTGCCGATGAGCACCGTCCCGGCGGGCACGTCGGCCAGCCGGTGCAGGTCGGCGGCCGGCCGGCCGGACACCAGCGCCAGGCGCACGGCGCCGGGGTGCGCCGCCAGGTCGCGCAGCGCGGCCACGGCCTCCGGCAGCAGCCGCGACGCCTCCGGGTCGTCCTGCAGCGGGGCGAGGGTGCCGTCGAAGTCGAGCGCGACCAGCAGCGGCCGGCGGGCGGGGTCGGCCACCACGGCGCGCAGGGCGGCGCGGAGGTCGTCGGTGCCGGCGGGGTCGCCGGTCCGGGTCGGTGCTGCGGGCACGGCGGGACTCCTCAGACGTGGCGCTCGCGCACCGGGACGGCGGACAGCACCGACAGGAACGACTCCGACCAGTGCGCGACGTCGTTCTCCAGCACGCGGCGGCGCAGGCGGCGCATCCGCTTGCGGGCCTCGCGCGGGTCGATGTTCGCGGCGTGCTGGATCGCGTTCTTCAGCCCGGCGATGTCGTGCGGGTTGACCAGGATGGCCGCGCCGCCGAGCTCGTCCGCCGCGCCGGTGAACTCGCTCAGCACCAGCGCGCCCCGGTCGTCGGACCGCGCGGCGATGTACTCCTTGGCCACGAGGTTCATGCCGTCCCGCAGCGCGGTGACCAGCATGACGTCGGCCGCCAGGTACAGGGCCGCCATCTCCTCCATCGGGTAGGAGTGGTGCATGTAGTGCACGGCCGCGTGGCCGAGCTCGCCGTGCTCGCCGTTGATCCGGCCGACCTGCGCCTCGACCTCCTCGCGGAGCTGCTGGTACGCGCCGACGTTCTCCCGGCTCGGCGAGGCGACCTGGACGAGCGTCGACTCGGGCACGGTCATCCGGCCGTCCTCGAGCAGCTCCTCGAACGCCTTGATCCGGTGCCGGATGCCCTTGGTGTAGTCGAGCCGGTCGACGCCGAGCAGCAGCACCTCCGGGTCGCCGAGCTCCGCGCGGATCTCCTTGGCCCGCTGCTGCACCTCCGGGGTGCGGGCGAGCCGGTCGAACGCCTTGGAGTCGATGGAGATCGGGAACGCGGCCGCGCGCACGTGCCGCTCGACCCGGCCGTCGCCGTCGGTCAGCGTGATCATCTGGCCGCGGGTGGTGCGGTCGGTCAGCCGGCGGACCACGCGGACGAAGTTGGCCGCGTCGCCGCCGCGCTGGAACCCGATGAGGTCCGCGCCGAGCAGGCCCTCGACGACCTGGAGCCGCCACGGCAGCTGGGCGAAGATCTCCAGCGGGGGGAACGGGATGTGGTGGAAGTAGCCGATCCGCACGTCCGGGCGCAGCTCGCGCAGGAACTTCGGGACCAGCTGCAGCTGGTAGTCGTGCACCCACACCGTCGCGCCGGGCGCGGCCTGCGCCGCCGCCGCGTCCGCGAACCGGCGGTTGACCCGCTGGTAGGCGTCCCACCACTGCCGGTGGAACGTCGGGGGCTGGATCACGTCGTGGTACAGCGGCCACAGCGTGTCGTTCGAGAAGCCCTCGTAGTAGAAGCGGAGGTCGTCCTCGGTGAGCTTGACCGGGACCAGCCGCATGTCGTCGGCGTCGAACGGCTCGAGCTCCAGGTCGGCCGAGCCGCCCCAGCCCACCCACGCGCCGTCGGACCGCTGCACGACGGGCTCCAGGGCGGTCACGAGGCCGCCGGGCGAGCGGGTCCAGCTCGGTGCGCCGTCCTCGCCCACGGTCACGTCGACCGGGAGGCGGTTCGCGACGACGACCAGGTCATAACCAGCAGATTCCACTGAAGTTCAGCTCCTTGGTGTCGCCTCGACCTTAACGTGACCGAGCGGCGACCGCCCGGGGAGTCGCGCGCGAACCGCGGCGGTCGGCGCGAGCCGTCCGGGTGCCTTCACAGGTCCCGCCGCGCGGCACCACGACCCCCGCCCGGCGGGCGGCTACCGTGCCCGCATGGAGCGCATCGGGCTGTCGCCGGGCGCCGAGATCGGCGGGTACACCATCCTCGCGCCGCTCGGCTCCGGCGGCATGGGCACGGTGTACCGGGCGGTCGACGGCGGCGGCACGCCGGTCGCGCTCAAGCTGCTGCACCCGCACATCGGCGCGGACCCGTCCTCGCGCGAGCGGCTGCGCCGCGAGGTGCTGGCGCTGCAGCGGCTGCGTCACCCGGGGGTCGCGGCCGTGCTGGACGCGGAGGCCGACTCCACCGAGGCGTTCCTCGTCACCGAGCTGGTGCCGGGCGCCGACCTCGCCGAGCACGTGCGGCAGCGCGGGCCGCTCGACGCCGCCGCGCTGCACCGGCTGGCCGACGGGCTGCGGGACGCGCTCGGCGCCGTGCACGCCGCCGGGGTGGTGCACCGCGACCTCAAGCCCAGCAACGTGCTCGTCACCCCCGACGGGCCGGTGCTCATCGACTTCGGCATCGCGCAGTCCGTGGACGAGACCCGGGTGACCTCGACGGGGTTCGTCGTCGGCCCCCCCGGCTACCTCGCCCCCGAGCTCGTCGACGGCGCCGAGCCCACCCCGCCACCGACTGGTGGGGCCGGGCCGCGC
>NZ_JAANNB010000269.1 GCF_011603975.1 Cellulomonas sp. IC4_254
CGCCGCCCCGCTCGCCGCGAGCCGGCGCCGGTACTCCGGGTCGTCGGCGAGCCGGCCCCGGCCGCGCACCCGGTCGAGGACGGACATGATCGCGGCGGTCGCCAGCACGGCGAGGAACGTCGACGGCACGGCCACGGCGAGCAGCTGCACGTAGTCCACGCCGGTGCCGCCCTCCTCCAGCAGCGCGGCGAAGAACACCACCGCGGCGGAGATCGGCGACGCCGTGATGGCGACCTGCGACGCGACGACCGCGATCGACAGGGGCCGGGCGGGCCGGATGTCGTTCTCCTTGGCGACCTCGGTGATGACCGGCAGCGTCGAGAACGCGGTGTGCCCGGTGCCGGCCATGATCGTCATGAGGTAGGTGACGGTCGGCGCCAGGAAGGTCAGGTGCCGCGGGTTGCGGCGCAGCAGCCGGGCCGCGAGGTCGACCAGCCAGGTCATGCCGCCGGCCACCTGCAGGGCGGCGATCGCGGTGATGACCGCCATGATGATCGACACGACGTCGAGCGGCATGCTGCCCGGCGTGACCCCGAGCGCGGCGAGGGCGAGGACGCCGAGGCCGCCGGCGCAGCCGATGGCGATGCCGCCGAGGCGCGCGCCGAGGACGATCGCCGCCAGGACGACCGCGAGGTGCAGGACGATCATCCGGCGACCCCCGGGGCGGCGGCGGTGTCGGGCGGGGCCGGCTCGGTCGGGGTCGCAGGCATGGTCCTCCTCGGTCGCGCCCCCGCTCGGGACGACGCTAGGGACACCGCGCGGCTGTAGGTGGCACGGTTCCGCCGTGCGTGGGTGCTGTCGTTACGCTCGGGGGATGACCTCCGACCCCACCGTCACCACCTCCGCCGCGCCCGCGACCGGCCGCCCGAGCGCCCCCCGCGCCGACGGCCGCGCCGCCGACGAGCTCCGCCCGATCTCGATCACCCGCCGCTACCTGGACGCGGGCGAGGGCAGCGTGCTCGTCGAGTTCGGCGGCACGAAGGTGCTGTGCGTGGCGTCGTTCACCGCGGGCGTGCCGCGCTGGCGCAAGGGCTCGGGCGAGGGCTGGGTCACCGCCGAGTACGCGATGCTGCCCCGCGCGACCTCCTCCCGCTCCGACCGCGAGTCGGTGCGCGGCAAGGTCGGCGGCCGCACGCACGAGATCTCCCGACTGATCGGCCGGTCGCTGCGCGCGATCATCGACGTCGCGGCGCTGGGCGAGAACACGATCGTGCTCGACTGCGACGTGCTGCAGGCCGACGGCGGCACCCGCACCGCGTCCGTGACCGGCGCGTACGTGGCGCTCGCGGACGCCGTCGCCTGGGGCATCGCGCAGGGCTCCGTGGACGCCCGCAAGGTGGTGCTCCGCGACTCGGTGGCGGCGGTCAGCGTCGGCGTCGTCGGCGGCCGCCCGGTGCTCGACCTCCCGTACGAGGAGGACGTGCGCGCGGACACCGACATGAACGTCGTCGTCACCGGCTCGGGCAGCTTCGTCGAGGTGCAGGGCACCGCCGAGCACGCGCCGTTCGACCGCGCCGAGCTCGACGCGCTGCTCGACCTGGCGCTGGTCGGCACCGCCGAGCTCACCCGGGTGCAGCGCGAGGTGCTGGCGCTGCCCGCCGGCGAGACCGTGACGGTGCGCGGCGGGTCGGTGCCCGCGTGACCGGCCCCGCGCGCCTGGTCCTCGCCACGCACAACGCGCACAAGCTCGGGGAGCTCCGCGCGATCCTCGTCCCGGCCCTGCCCGGTCTGGAGCCCGCCTCGGTCGTGAGCGCGCGCGAGGTCGGCGCGCCCGAGCCGGTCGAGGACGGCGTGACGTTCGCGGAGAACGCGCTGATCAAGGCCCGTGCGCTGGCGGCGCACACGGGTCTGCCCGCGGTCGCGGACGACTCCGGCCTGTCGGTGGACGTGCTCGGCGGCGCCCCCGGGATCTTCTCGGCCCGCTGGTCCGGCCGGCACGGCGACGACCGCGCGAACCTGGACCTGCTGCTCGCGCAGCTGTTCGACATCGCGCCCGAGCACCGGGCGGCCCGGTTCACCTGCGCCGCCGCGCTGGTCACGCCGGACGGCGAGGAGCACGTCGAGCTCGGCCACCTGGTCGGCACGTTGGCGACCGCGCCGCGGGGCGAGCACGGGTTCGGGTACGACCCGATCCTGGTCCCCGCGGGCCGCGACGTGACCTGCGCGGAGCTCGCGCCGGAGGAGAAGAACCGCATCTCGCACCGCGGGCAGGCGTTCCGCGCGCTCGTGCCGGCCGTCGTCGCCGTGCTGGGCCGGGAGCCGCGTGGCTGACGTCCACCTGGTCGCGGACGGCCTGACGTTCGGGTACCCCGGGCGTCCGGTCCTCGACGGCGTCGGCCTGTCCGCCTCGGCGGGCGACCGGGTCGGCGTCGTCGGCGAGAACGGCGCGGGCAAGACCACGCTGCTCCGGCTGCTCGCGGGCGACCTCGAGCCGACGGCCGGCGAGGTCCGGCGCTCCGGCTCGGTGTCGGTCGTGCAGCAGGAGCTCGACGTGCCCGCGGGCTCCACGATCGGCGACCTGGTGCGCCGGACCGCCACGCACGTGCGCGCGGCGGCCGCGCGGCTGGACGAGGTGGTCGCCGGCTTCGACCACGAGGGCGGCGACCTCGCCGCGCTGGCCGACGCGATCGCCGCGGTCGACCGGCTCGCGGCCTGGGACGTCGACCGCCGGGTGGACGAGGCGCTGACCCGGTTCGGCGCGCCGCGCGACCCGGACCGCCGGCTGGACACGCTGAGCGTGGGGGAGGCGTACCGCGCGCGGCTGGCCTGCCACGTCGCCGAGCGGGCCGACGTGCTGCTGCTGGACGAGCCGACGAACCACCTCGACGTCGGCGGGATCGACTACCTGACCGCCCAGCTGCAGCAGTGGCCGGGCGTCGTCGTCATCGTCACGCACGACCGGCGGCTGCTGGACGACGTGATGACCGCGATCCTCGACCTCGACCCGTCGATGGACGGCCGCCCGGTCCTCTACGGCGCGACCCGGTACGCGACGTACCGGTTCGCCAAGGACCAGGCCCTGCGCCGGTGGCGCGCGCGGTACGCGCAGGAGCGCAAGCGGGCGGCGAGGCTGGCGCAGCGGCTCGACGAGTCCTACGAGGGGCTGTCCGACGAGTGGCGCCCGCCCAAGGGCTCGCAGAAGCACCGCCGCGGCACCCGGGCACGCATCCACGTCAAGGCCGCCGACCGCCTGGTGCAGAAGCTCGAGGCCGAGGCGGTCGAGGTGCCCGCGCCGCCCCCCGCCCTCGCGTTCCCGGACCTGCCGAGCATCCCGGCCGACTACGCGGGCGGTCCGCTGCTGGAGCTGCGCGCGCCGCGGGTCGAGGGCCGGCTGGACCTGCCGGGCGTGCGCGTGGACCTGCCGCCCGCCGGGCGGCTGCTGGTCACGGGGGCGAACGGCGCGGGCAAGTCGACGCTGCTCGGCGCCCTCGCGGGGCGGACGCCGCTGGACCGGGGCCACCGGGCGGTCGCGCCCGGCGTGCGGCTCGGCGTGCTCGTGCAGGACGACGACAGCCCGGCGCGCCTGGCGACCACGGGGTTCGAGGCGGCCGCGCGGCGGGCGCTGGACCTGCTGTCCTCCGGGGCCCTCGACCCGGCGCACGTGCTGCCGGTGGCGGCCCTGGGCCTGCTGGAGGAGGAGGACCTGGACCGCCCGCTCGGCGAGCTGTCGGTGGGGCAGCGGCGGCGGTTCGAGCTCGCGGCCGCGCTGGTGGCCGCCCCGCACGTGCTGCTCCTCGACGAGCCCACGAACCACCTGTCGATCGCCCTCGTCGACGAGCTGACGGAGGCCCTGCGCCTGACCTCGGCGGCGGTGGTGGTGGCGACCCACGACCGCGCGATGCGCGCCGACCTCGCGGACTGGCCGGCGATCGAGCTCTGACCCGTCCCACC
>NZ_JAANNB010000270.1 GCF_011603975.1 Cellulomonas sp. IC4_254
GGCCATCGGCCCATCATCCCCCCGGGTCACCGGCGGTCCTGCGCGCGGCGGTGCCGCGGGTGACCGGCCGGGTGCGGCGCCGACCCGCCCCGCTACCGTGGGCCGCATGGGCGGACGGATCACGGCGGAGGAGTTCCGGGCGGCCGACGGCGTCGCGGACTGGCGGGTCGGGCCGGACGGCGCGCACGCGCGGTTCCGCACCGGGTCGTTCGCGGCGGGCGCCGAGCTGGTCGACGCGATCGGCGAGCTCGCCGACGCGGCGGACCACCACCCCGACGTCGACCTGCGGTACCCGTCCGTCGCCGTGCGGCTGGTCTCGCACGACGTCGCCGGGCTCAGCCGGCGGGACCTCGACCTCGCCCGCCGGATCTCCGCCGCGGCGCGCGAGCTCGACATCGCGGCCGAGCCCGTGGGGGACGAGGCGCCGGTCGTCGACGAGCAGGGTCGCCCCGAGCCGATCCCGGACGGCGACGAGGTGCAGACCCTGCTCGGCTTCCTCGACTTCCACCGGGCGACCCTGGAGTGGAAGACCCGCGGCCTGGACGCGGCCGGGCTGTCGGCCACCGTCGGCGCGTCGTCGATGACCCTCGGCGGCCTGCTCAAGCACCTCGCGTACGTCGAGGACGACTGGTTCTCCCGCGCGCTGCACGGCCGGGACCGCGCCGAGCCGTGGGCCGCCGTCGACTGGTCGGCCGACCGGGACTGGGAGTGGCACTCCGCCGCCGACGACGCGCCGGACAACCTGCGGGCGCTCTGGCTCGCGGCCGTCGAGCGGTCCCGCGCGGACGTCGCGGCGGCCCTCGCGTCGGGTGGCCTCGAGGGAGCAGCAGCCCGCGGCTGGCCGGACGGCCGGACCCCGCACCTGCGGTGGGTCCTCACCCACATGATCGAGGAGTACGCCCGGCACAACGGGCACGCCGACCTGCTCCGGGAGGCGGTCGACGGGCAGGTCGGGGAGTAGCGACACCCGCCGTTCACCGTCGTTCACCGACCCCGGGTACCGTCGAGGGCAGCACCCCGCCCGCACCAGCACCCGGAGCCGCACGCCGTGAACGACGCCCGACCCGCCCTGCCCGCCGCCGTCCTGTGGGACATGGACGGCACCCTGGTCAACACCGAGCCGCTCTGGATGGCGGCCGAGACCGAGCTGGTCGAGTCCTGGGGCGGCACGTGGACCCACGAGGACGGGCTCACGCTCGTCGGCAACCCGATGAAGGTCTCCGGCGAGATCCTCCGGGGCCGCGGGGTCGGCCTGACGGTCGACGAGATCGTCGACTTCCTCAACAAGCGCGTCGCCGCGGCGGTCGCGGAGGACACGCCGTGGCAGCCGGGCGGCCGTGAGCTGCTCGCCGCCCTCGCGGCGGCCGGCGTGCCCCAGGCGCTCGTCACGTCCTCGTACATGGAGCTCGCCGAGCCGTTCGCGCGGGTCGCCGGCGTGTTCGCGACCGTCGTCGCGGGCGACGAGGTCGAGCGCCCCAAGCCGGACCCGCAGCCGTACCTGCTGGCGGCCGAGCGGCTCGGTGTCGACATCGCCGACTGCGTGGTCGTCGAGGACTCGCCGACCGGCATCACCTCCGGCGTCGCCGCCGGCGCGCGCGTGCTCGCCGTCGAGGTGTTCCGGGAGCTGCCCGACATCACGGGGCTGAACAAGACCGGGTCGCTCGCCGACGTGTCGCTCGACGACTTCGCGCGGATCCGCTCGGGCGCGGTGCTCGACATGCTGGGCTGACCCCGGGCGAACCCGCTCGGCCGAACCCGCTCCGCGGGGCCGCCGTCCTGGATCCGCTCGGACCGGGGCGGCCACCCGACCCCCTGCCCCGACGCACCGCGCGCCGCCCGGCGACCCCGGGCCCTACGGTCGTGCCATGACGGCGGCCCGAGACCGGCACTGGGGCGTCCTCGGCGTGCCGTCAAGCCGCGCGGCGCACTGGCC
Source organism: Cellulomonas sp. IC4_254 (assembly GCF_011603975.1). Lineage (GTDB taxonomy): Bacteria > Actinomycetota > Actinomycetes > Actinomycetales > Cellulomonadaceae > Cellulomonas. The sequence goes on from NZ_JAANNB010000270.1 coordinate 1,934, forward strand.
CGGGCTCGAGAAGGGCCCCGCCGCGCTCCGGGCCGCGGGGCTCGTCGAGGCCCTCGCGGCGGCCGGCGCGTCGGTGACCGACCACGGCGACCGGCCGGTCGCGCGGTGGCGCCCGCGCCCCGAGGCGGGCAGCGGCGCGACCACCGGCCCGCACGACGCCGACGGCGTGTCCGCGGTGCTCCGGGACGCCCGCGACGCGCTGGCCGGCGTGCTGGCCGCGGGGGAGACCCCGCTGGTGCTCGGCGGCGAGTGCACGCTCGCCCTGCCGCTCGCCGCCGCCGCGGTGGCCGCGCTCGGCGACGTCGGGCTGGTGTACGTCGACGGCGGCCAGGACCTGCAGCTGCCCGCGGACCACCCCGAGGAGCCGATCCTGGACTCGATGGGCGTCGCCCACCTGCTCGACCTGCCGGGGACCGTCGGTGCGCTCGCCGGCCTGGGCCCGCGCCGGCCGCTGCTGGACGCGCGGGCGCTGTGCTTCCTCGGGTTCGCCGACGACGACGAGGACGTGCACGGCCTGGTGCCGAGCACGCGGGTGCCCGCAGCCGAGGTGGCCGCCGACCCGGAGGGCGCCGCGGGGCGTGCGCTCGTCGCGGTCACCGAGGCCACCCCAGGATCGGGCGCGGCGTCACGGCCGTTCCTCGTGCACCTCGACGTCGACGTCCTCGACGCCCTGCTGCTGCCCGGCGCGGACGTCCCCCAGTACGGCCGCGGGCTCACGCTCGACGTGCTCGTCGCCGTGCTGGAACCGCTGGTGGCGGACGCGGGGTTCGCCGGCATGACGCTCGTCGAGCACAACCCCGACCACAACCCCGACGGCACCTCGGCCCGGCGGCTGGTCGCGGCGCTGGCCCCGGTGCTGGCGGCACGGCGCGCGCCCTGACCCGGGGCGACCGTCGGTCCGCCCGCGCCGGGCTCAGGACGCCTGCGCCACCGGGGTGACGCCGATCGCGCGCTCCACCGCGCCCTCCGGCACCTCCGGGGGCGTCCCGCCCCACGCCGGGCACACGGCCTGGTGCGCGCACCAGTCGCACAGCCGGGACTTCCGCGGCCGCCACTCCCCGGTCCGCGCGGCCTCCTCGACCTGCGCCCACAGCGACCGCAGCCGCAGCTCCAGGGTCCGCATCTCCGCCTCGGACGGGGCGTGCCGCAGGATCTGCCCGTCGCCGAGGTAGACCAGCTGCAGCAGCTTCGGCAGCACGCCGCGCTCGCGCCACAGCACGTAGGCGTAGAACCGCATCTGGAACAGCGCCGACCCCTCGAACCCGGGGTTCGGCGACTTGCCGGTCTTGTAGTCGACGACCCGCAGCGCCCCGTCGGGGGCGACGTCGATCCGGTCGACGATGCCGCGCAGCTGCGGCCCGTCCTCCATGAGGGTCCGCACCGCGAGCTCCCGGTCACCCGGCTGCAGCCGGTTCGGGTCCTCCAGCGTGAAGTAGGTGTCGAGAAGCAGCCGGGCGCTGCCGAGCCAGGCCTCGCGCTCGTCGTCCGTGGCGAACATCGTCACGACCTCGGGCGAGCGCTCCAGCAGCGCGTCCCACGCCGCGGGGACCAGCCCGTGCGCGGCGGCCGGCGTGCGCTCGCCGAGCGGGAGGTCGTACAGCCGCTCCAGCACGGTGTGCACGAGCGTCCCGCGGGCCGCCGCCAGGCTGGGCGGCTCGGGCAGCCTGTCGACCACCCGGAACCGGAACAGCAGCGGGCACTGCTGGAAGTCGTTGGCGCGCGACGGCGACAGGCCCGGGACGCGCGGCTCGGGCGCGGCCTCGACGTCGCCGGCGTCGGCGCCGTCGGCGGACACGGGGGCGAGCAGCTGCGGGTCGGTGGTCGTCACGGTGACGAGCGTAGGCGCCACCAC
>NZ_JAANNB010000271.1 GCF_011603975.1 Cellulomonas sp. IC4_254
GGGGCGGCACGGCACCGGGCACGTACCCCTGTGGGGCGGCACGGGACCGGAGAGGTGCCCGGGACGGCGGCCGGCCCGGGCGAGGACGCACCACCTCGATGGTGGTGCCGGTGCTCCGTCGCGCGCGGGTCGGGCGGACGCGGGTCAGACCCGCGGCAGCGACACGACCGGCGTGGACGGATGCCGACTACTCGCTGCGTCGTCCATCGCGTCCACCTCCTCGCCGTCGTGCGCTCGGGACCTGGCCGGTCCCACGGGCACAGTAGACCAGCGCGCAGGTCGCGCCAACCCCCACCACACGCTCTCCCCGAGGCCGTCACCTCGCGCCAGGGGCCTGTGGACGACCGGGGAGGGGTCGGTGGCCGCCGCTAGGGTGGACGGCGTGACGCAGGCATGGGACGACGAGTGGCCGCTGCCGGACGAGCCGCCGTACGACCCGGCCGAGGAGCCGCCGTACGAGCCCGGCCCCGGGACGCGCGGCGGGTTCGCGCCGGCCCCGTCGGGCTCCCGGACCGGGGCCTCGGCGGCACGCCCCGACGACCGCGCCGCCGCCGCGCACGGCGACCCCGCCGCGGCCCGGCCGGTCGAGCGCCCCGCCCACGACGCCACTACCGGCCACGCGCCGCTCGAGGTGCTGCAGCAGGTCTGGGGCTACGACGCGTTCCGCGGCGAGCAGGCCGACATCATCGACACCGTGGTCGGCGGCGGCGACGCCCTCGTCCTCATGCCGACCGGCGGCGGCAAGTCGCTCTGCTACCAGGTGCCGGCGCTGGTCCGGGAGGGCACCGGCGTGGTCGTCTCCCCCCTGATCGCGCTCATGCAGGACCAGGTCGACGCGCTGTCGGCGCTCGGCGTGCGGGCCGGGTTCCTCAACTCGACGCAGGACCTCGGGCAGCGCCGGGACGTCGAGCGAGCGCTGCTCGCCGGCGAGCTCGACCTGCTCTACCTCGCACCCGAGCGGCTGCGGGTCCCGGAGACCATGGCGCTGCTCGACCGGGCGCGGATCAGCCTGTTCGCGATCGACGAGGCGCACTGCGTGTCCCAGTGGGGCCACGACTTCCGGCCCGACTACCTGGGCCTGTCGGTGCTGCACGAGCGCTGGCCCGGCGTCCCCCGCATCGCGCTGACCGCGACCGCCACCGCCGCGACCCGCACCGAGATCGCCGAGCGGCTCGAGCTCACCGACGCCCGGCAGTTCGTCGCGTCGTTCGACCGGCCGAACATCCAGTACCGGATCGTGCCCAAAGCCAGCCCGCGGACCCAGCTGCTCGACCTCATCCGGTCCGAGCACGCGGGCGACTCCGGGATCGTCTACTGCCTGTCGCGGAACTCCGTCGAGCAGACCGCCGAGTTCCTGTCCGCCCAGGGCGTGCCCGCGCTGCCGTACCACGCGGGGCTCGACCGGCAGGTGCGCGCCCGGAACCAGTCGCGGTTCCTACGCGAGGACGGCCTGGTCATGGTCGCGACCATCGCGTTCGGCATGGGCATCGACAAGCCGGACGTGCGGTTCGTCGCGCACCTCGACCTGCCGAAGTCCGTCGAGGGCTACTACCAGGAGACCGGCCGCGCCGGACGTGACGGGCAGCCGTCGACGGCGTGGCTCGCCTACGGCCTGCAGGACGTCGTGCAGCAGCGCCGGATGATCGACACCTCCGAGGGCGACGCCCAGCACCGGCGCCGGCTGTCCGCGCACCTCGACGCGATGCTCGCGCTCTGCGAGACCGTGACCTGCCGCCGGGTGCAGCTGCTCGCGTACTTCGGCCAGGACGCCGAGCCGTGCGGCAACTGCGACACCTGCCTGTCCCCGCCGACGACGTGGGACGGCACCGTCCCCGCGCAGAAGCTGCTGTCGACCGTCGTCCGCCTGGAGCGCGAGCGGAACCAGCACTACGGCGCCGGGCACCTGGTCGACATCCTGCTCGGGAAGCGCACCGCCCGGATCGAGCAGCTCGGCCACACCGAGCTGTCGACGTTCGGCCTCGGCGCCGACCTGTCGGACGCGCAGTGGCGCGGCGTCGTGCGGCAGCTGCTCGCCCAGGGGCTGCTCGCGGTCGACGCGGACGGCTACGGCACGCTGCGGCTCACGCCGGCGAGCGCCGAGGTGCTGCGCGGCGACCGCCCCGTGCCGCTGCGCGAGGAGACCCGGACCACGCGGTCGCGGTCCCGGTCGGGCTCGGGCTCCGGCGGCCGGGCCGCCGCGGTGGCGCAGGCGGCGGCCGAGCTCGGCGACGACGCCGCGGCCGTGTTCCAGCGGCTGCGCGCCTGGCGTGCCGCGGCCGCCAAGGAGCAGGGCGTCCCGGCCTACGTGGTGTTCCACGACGCGACGCTCCGGGAGATCGCGACCGCCCGCCCCGCCGACCTGGACGCGCTGTCCCGGATCGGCGGGGTCGGCGCGGCCAAGCTCGACCGGTACGGGCCCGGCGTGATCGCGACGCTGGAGGGCCGCGAGCCCCCGACCGCGGAGGAGGTCGCGCGCGACGCGGCGTCCGTGGGGCTGTTCGCCGACGACGCCCCGGCGGGCGGCACCACCGACTGATGCTCGCCGTCCTCTCGGCGCTGGGCACGATCGCGGTCGTCGTCGCAGCGGGCTGGTTCGCGGGCCGCACCGGCGTGCTCGGCGACAACGCCCAGCGGGTGCTCGCCGCCACCGCGTTCACCGTCGCGACGCCCGCGCTGCTCATCGAGACGATCGGCCGGGCCGACCTCGGTCTGCTGCTGTCGCGGTCGGCGCTGGTCACGTTCGTGACGACCACGGTGGTCGCGCTGGTCGCGGCGGCCGTGCTGGGGCTGATCCGGCGGCGGTCCGCCGGGGACGTGGTCGTGGGCGTGCTCGCGTCGTCCTACGTCAACGCCGGGAACATCGGCATCCCGCTCACCGCGTACCTGCTGGGCAGCGTCGTCTCGGTCGTGCCGCCGACGCTCTACCAGCAGCTCGTGCTCGGCCCGATCGCGATGGTGGTGCTCGACGCCCGGCGGCGGGCCTCGGACGGCGTCGTCGCCGGCACCGCGCCCGCCGGGGCGCTCGGCACCCTGCGGTCGGTGCTGCGCCGCACGCTGCGGAACCCGGTCATCATCGGCACGCTCACCGGGATCGCCCTGGCCGCGCTGCCGTTCTCGCTGCCCGCGGTCGTGCTCCAGCCGCTCGAGCTGCTCGGCGCGGCCGCCCCGCCGCTCGCGCTGCTGACCTTCGGCATGTCGCTCGCGGCCCCCCGGGTCGGCGGCGAGCAGGCCCCGCGCGGGGACGTCGCGCTGGTCGCCGTCCTCCGGGCGGTCGTGCACCCGGCGCTGGCCATCGGGCTGGGGACGCTGCTCGGCCTGCACGGGGACGCGCTGCTCGCCGTCGCGGTCGTGTCCGCGCTGCCGACCGCGCAGAACGTGCTCGTGTACGCGATCCAGTACCGGCAGGGCACCGCGCTCGCGCGGGACGCGGGGCTGGTGACGACGATCCTCGCGGTCCCGTCGCTCCTGGTCATCGCAGCCGTCCTGGGCTGACCCGCGCCGGCCCTCGGCTGCCCGGCCCCGGCCGCGCCGGCACGCTGGCGGCGGCGCGCTGGCGGCGGCGCCGGCGGCGCGCTGGCGGCGGCGCCCGCGTCAGCGCCGGCGCGAGTCCGAGACCGTGCTCGGCCCGCGTCCGACGCTCGACATGCGGCGCCGAGATAGGACCCGCGCCCCCAGATAGGGCCGTAGACGGTCCTATCTCGGCCGGGAGGCCCTATCTCGGCGATCG
>NZ_JAANNB010000272.1 GCF_011603975.1 Cellulomonas sp. IC4_254
GCGGGTTCAGCACCAGCCCGGCGCCGGCCTGCACCGCGTACGCGACGCCGAGCACGGCGAGCAGCCAGGGCAGGGTCCGGGTCGGCACGGCCGAGGACAGGAACACCCCGAGCCCGAACACGGCCACCCCGACCCACGGCGCCCACGCCCCGAGCGGCACCTCGGGCGTCGGCGGCCCCGGCAGCCCCGCGAACTCGACCCCCAGCGCGATGCCGAACGTCAGCAGCAGCAGCCGCTCCAGCCCGTAGACCAGCCGCGCGGACCCGGACAGCATCGACCCGGACGCGAGCTCGATGGTCGCCATCGTCAGCGCGGCACCGGGCAGCAGCGTCACCAGGGTCGGGATCACGATGTCCAGCGGCGCGGAGCCGAGCACGGGCTCGGACAGCCGGAACACCAGCCAGGTGACGACGCCCGCGGTGAGCATCGGCAGCACGACCGCGACCGCGTGCGACCGCTCGCCCCACAGGCTCAGGACGCCGACCAGGAGCCCGAGCACCAGGTACGCCGGCAGCGCCGAGGCGGTCGGGTTCAGCAGCAGGCCCAGGCCGAGCACCATGACGCTGGTCCCGGCGACCCGCAACCAGGACGGCAGCCGCGGCCGGGCGGTGAGCAGCGCCTGCAGCCGGGCGACCGCCTCCGCGACGCCGAGCTTCGCGTGCCGGATGTCGTCGATCAGCCGGTACAGCGCGTCGACCTGGTCGAGCCGGAGGGCGGCGTTCGGCGCGGGCGCGAAGTCCACGCGGGTGGAGTCGCCGGCCGCGATCCGGACGAACACCCCGGTCGGCAGCACGAAGAACCGGACCCCGGACGCCGCGTACACGGCCGCGACGTCGTCGAGGATCAGCGAGACGCGGTCCGCCGCGTCGCCGGCGCGCTGCATCGCGACGCCGAGCCGGCGCAGCAGGTCGAGCACCGCCTCGGGCGGCTGCTCGGGCACCTGCGGGGCGGCGACGGGCACCGGTGCCAGCCGCCGGGCGAGGGCGGCCCTCGCCCGAGCGAGCCCTCGACGCCCCCGGTCGGCCACCTGACCAGGATGTCGACGGTCGTGCGCTGCGCGCTCACCCCCGCGGGGTGATCGGCGACGGGGGTCGGCGGTCCTACGGTCGAGCCACCGGGCGATCGGGCCGCCGCAGGGGCGCGGGCCGGCGGGCGAGGGGGTCGACGATGGGCGACGCGACGGCGGGGAGCGCCGCGGCGGGCACGACGGCGCGGGGCGCGCGCAGCGTCCTGATCGCCACCTGCCTGTCGACGCTCGTGGTCAACGCCAACACGTCCGCGGTCAGCATCCTGCTGCCGGCGATCAGCGCGGACACCGGGACGTCGGTCGACACCCTGCAGTGGGCCGTCACCGGCTACTCGCTCGTCGGGGCGGCCGTCATCATCACGGCCGGGTCGCTCGGCGACGTGTTCGGCCGCAAGCGGGTGTTCCAGCTCGGCCTGCTGCTGTTCGTGCTGTCCTGCGTGCTGATCGCGCTGTCCCAGGACGGCACCGGCGTCATCGTCGGCCGGCTGATCCAGGGCGCCGCCGGGTCGACGATCCTCGCGTGCGGGCTCAGCCTGCTGTCGGTGGCGAGCGACGGCGAGGACCAGCTGCGGTCGGTGTCGCTGTGGGGCGCGGCGGCGGCGGTCGGCGCGGCGGCGGGCCCGCTGCTCGGCGGCGTGCTCGTGGACCTGACCGGGTGGCAGGGGCTGTTCTGGATCGACGCCGGGGTCGGCGTCGTCTGCATGCTCATGACCTACTTCACCGTGGCCGAGTCGAAGGACCCAGACCGCCCGCACTCGATCGACTACCTCGGCACGGTGCTGGTCGCCCTGACCCTGGCGCCGCTGATCCTCGGCGTGAGCAAGAGCGGGGACTGGGGCTGGCTGTCCGCCGCGACGATCGGCTGCCTCGCGGTGAGCGTCGTGGCGGGCTGGCTGTTCGTGGTCGTCGAGAAGCGGGTCGCGGTGCCGCTGCTCGACCTGGCGCTGCTGCGCAACCGCGTCCTGGTCGGAGCGACGCTGGCCATCCTGATCGGCGCCGGCACGATCAACGGCCTGATGTACCTGCTCAGCCTGTACTTCCAGGACCCGGCGGCGCTCGGGTTCTCCTCGTTCCAGGCCGGCCTCGCGACGCTGCCCGCCACGGTGGGCCTGGTGGTCGTGGCCCCGATGGTGCCGCGGCTGACCAAGAAGGTCGGCGGCCGGCAGGTGATCGGCGTCGGGTTCCTGCTGACCACCGCCGGGTTCGTGATCGTCGGGTTCGTGCAGGCAGGCTGGGGCTACGGGGCGTTCCTGCTGCCGCTGCTCGCGATCGCGGTCGGCATGGGCCTGTCGAACGGCCCGTCGTCCTCCGCGGCCACCGCGGTCGTGCCCGAGGAGCAGGTCGGCGCCGCGTCCGGCGTCTCCAACATGGCCCGGTACGTCGGCGCCGCGGTGGCGACGGCGATCGCGGCCACCGTGTACGCGTCCGTGGGTGCCGACCGCACCGCCGCCGGGGCGTCGCCGTCCGACGCGCTGGCCTCCGGGCTCGCGGCGGCGGCGTGGGTCATGGCGGTGCTGAGCGCGCTCGGCATCCTGCTCGCCGTCGTCGCGATCCGGCGGCACCGCGCGGCGCAGGGCACCGTGCAGGACTCGGCCGCGGCCGCCGCGGCCGACGACGACGTGACCTGGACCGTCCGCACCGCGTCCAACGACTTCGGCTCCGACCGGACCGGCTTCACCTACGCCGTCGACCCCGGCCACGCGGTCGGCGACGCCCTCGTCGTCGCGAACCACGGCGACGAGCCGCTCGAGCTCGCCGTCTACGCGGCCGACGGCTTCACCACCGACTCCGGCCAGTTCGACGTGCTGACCGCGGGCACCGAGTCGACCGCCGTCGGCACCTGGCTGCGCACCGGCACCGACGCGATCACCGTCGAGCCCGGCGGCAGCGTCGAGGTGCCGTTCACCGTCGAGGTCCCCGAGGACGCGACGCCCGGCGACTACGCCGGCGCGGTCATCACCTCGCTGACCCAGCCCGACGACGCCGCGGGCATCTCCGTGGACCGCCGGCTCGGCATCCGGGTCGACCTGCGCGTCGGCGGCGACCTCCGGCCCTCCCTGGCCGTCGAGGACGTGCACCTCACCTACGGCGGCACCGCGAACCCCGCCGGCACCGGCGACGCGACCGTGACGTACACGCTGCACAACACCGGCAACACCGTGCTGAACGCCCAGCAGACCGTCGCCGTCACCGGCCCGTTCGGCTGGCTGCGCGTGGAGAGCGGCGACGTCCCGCCCGCCCCCGACCTGCTGCCCGGCGAGAGCTGGGACGTGACGGTGCCCGTCGACGGCGTCGTGCCGTCCGTGCGGCTCGGCGCGACCGTGTCCGCGCTGCCCGTGCTCACCGACGCCGCCGGGTCGACCTCGACGCTGAGCGTGGTCGCCGGTTCGGCGCACGCCTGGGCCGTGCCGTGGGCGGCGCTGGCGGTGCTGCTGCTCCTCGCGCTCGCGGTGGTCCTGGCCCGCCGGCTCGCGGTCCGGCGGCGCCGGGCCGGCGCCGCGCGCGAGGACGAGCGGGTGCAGGCGCGCGTCGCGGAGGCGCTGCGCGAGCGCGCCGGCGCGGGCACGGGGTCTGCCGACTGACCGTCAGCCCCTCGCCCGCGCCCGTACGCGACGCGCGTTCGGGGGCTCCAGCCGGGTTCGG
>NZ_JAANNB010000273.1 GCF_011603975.1 Cellulomonas sp. IC4_254
CGCCCGCAGGAGCAGCCCGCGCCGCGCGACCCCGCGGAGCCCGCGCCCGCCACCTCCCCGGTGGCGACGGCCCAGCCGGCGACCGCGCCCTACGCGCCCGCGGCCAAGGCGGCCCGCGAGGCCGAGCAGGAGGTCCCCGAGGCCTCGGACGAGACGCAGCGCCTGCGCGGCCCCGCCGCCCGGGTGGTCACCAACATGGAGGCCAGCCTGGAGGTGCCGACCGCGACGTCGGTGCGCGCCATCCCGGCCAAGCTCCTGGTGGACAACCGCATCGTCATCAACAACCACCTGGCGCGCGGCCGCGGCGGCAAGATCTCGTTCACCCACCTCATCGGCTTCGCGCTGGTCGAGGCGGTCGGCGAGATGCCGGCGATGAACACCGCGTACACGCTCGTCGACGGCAAGCCCGGCTACCTCACCCCGGCGCACGTCAACCTGGGCCTCGCGATCGACCTGGCCAAGCCGGACGGCACCCGCCAGCTGCTGGTGCCCAGCATCAAGCAGGCCGAGACGCTCGACTTCGCGCAGTTCTGGAACGCGTACGAGGACGTCGTGCGGCGCGCGCGCGGCGGCAAGCTCGGCGTCGACGACTTCGCCGGCACCACGATCTCGCTGACCAACCCCGGCACCATCGGCACCGTGCACTCCGTGCCGCGGCTCATGCAGGGCCAGGGCACGATCATCGGCGTCGGCGCGATGGACTACCCCGCCGAGTTCCAGGGCACGTCCGACGAGCAGCTCAACCGGATGGGCGTGTCCAAGGTGCTGACGGTGACGTCCACCTACGACCACCGCGTCATCCAGGGCGCCCAGTCCGGCGACTTCCTGCGCATCCTGCACCGCAAGCTGCTCGGCGAGGACGGCTTCTACGACCGGGTGTTCGCGTCGCTGCGCGTCCCCTACGAGCCGATCCGCTGGGTCAAGGAGGCGGCCGACCCCGACGCCGAGGCCATCAAGCCGGCCCGGATCGCGGAGCTCATCCACTCCTACCGGTCGCGCGGCCACCTCATGGCCGACACCGACCCGCTCGCGTACCGGCTGCGCAAGCACCCGGACCTGGACGTGCAGACGCACGGCCTGTCGCTGTGGGACCTGGACCGCACGTTCCCGACCGGCGGGTTCACCGGCAAGCCGCGGGCGACGCTGCGCCAGGTGCTCGGCCTGCTGCGGGACTCGTACTGCCGGACCACCGGGTTCGAGTACATGCACCTGCAGGACCCCCGCCAGCGCCGCTGGCTGCAGGAGCGGCTGGAGGCGGGCTACGCCCCGACCCCGCGCGAGGACCAGCTGCGCATCCTGCGCCGGCTGAACGCGGCCGAGGCGTTCGAGACGTTCCTGCAGACCAAGTACGTCGGGCAGAAGCGGTTCTCCCTGGAGGGCGGCGAGTCCGTCATCCCGCTGCTCGACGCGATCCTCTCCCGCGCGGCCGAGGGCGGGCTGGACGAGGTCGCCATCGGCATGGCGCACCGCGGCCGGCTCAACGTGCTGGCCAACATCGCCGGCAAGTCCTACGGCCAGATCTTCAGCGAGTTCGAGGGCAACCAGGACCCGAAGTCCGTGCAGGGCTCCGGCGACGTGAAGTACCACCTGGGCACCGAGGGCGTGTTCCACGCCGAGTCCGGGGCGTCCACCCGTGTCTACCTGGCCGCCAATCCCTCGCACCTCGAGGCCGTCGACCCGGTGCTCGAGGGCATCGTCCGCGCCAAGCAGGACCGGATCGACCTGGGCGGCGACGGGTTCTCCGTGCTGCCGATCCTCATCCACGGCGACGCGGCGTTCGCCGGGCAGGGCGTGGTCTTCGAGACCCTCAACCTGGCCCAGCTGCGCGGCTACCGCACGGGCGGCACGATCCACGTCGTCATCAACAACCAGGTCGGGTTCACCACCGGCCCGTCGTCCTCGCGCTCCTCGCAGTACGCCACCGACGTGGCCAAGGGCCTGCAGGTCCCGATCTTCCACGTCAACGGCGACGACCCCGAGGCGTGCGTCCGGGTCGCCGAGCTCGCGTTCGAGTACCGCGAGCAGTTCGACCGCGACGTGATCATCGACATGGTCTGCTACCGCCGCCGCGGCCACAACGAGGGCGACGACCCCTCGATGACCCAGCCGCTGATGTACAACCTCATCGAGGCCAAGCGCTCGGTGCGCAAGCTCTACACCGAGGCGCTGGTGTCCCGCGGGGACATCACGCTCGAGGAGGCCGAGCACGTCCTGCGCGACTACCAGGCGCAGCTCGAGCGGGTGTTCGCGGAGACCCGCGAGGAGGGCTGGACCCCGCCGTCGCCCGACGCCGAGCCGGTCGCCGGCCTGGAGCGCCCGGAGTCCCAGCGCGAGGACGCCGGCGTCATCATCGGCTGGCAGACCGCCGCGCCCGCCAAGGTGCTGGAGCGGATCGGCGCCGCGCACGTGCGGGCGCCGGAGGGCTTCACGATCCACCCGAAGCTCGCGCAGCTGCTCGCCAAGCGGGAGCAGATGTCCCGCGAGGGCGGCATCGACTGGGGCTTCGGCGAGATCCTCGCGTTCGGCTCGCTGCTCATCGAGGGCACCCCGGTGCGCCTCGCCGGGCAGGACTCCCGCCGCGGCACCTTCGTGCAGCGGCACGCCGTCCTGCACGACCGGGAGACCGGCGCCGAGTGGACCCCGCTGCTGTACCTGTCGGCCGACCAGGCGAAGTTCTGGGTCTACGACTCGTCGCTGTCGGAGTACGCGGCGCTCGGGTTCGAGTACGGCTACTCCGTCGAGCGCCCGGACGCCCTGGTGCTCTGGGAGGCGCAGTTCGGCGACTTCGTCAACGGCGCGCAGACCGTCATCGACGAGTTCATCTCCTCGGCCGAGCAGAAGTGGGGCCAGCACTCGTCCGTCGTGCTGCTGCTCCCCCACGGCTACGAGGGCCAGGGGCCGGACCACTCGTCGGCCCGGATCGAGCGGTTCCTGCAGCTGTGCGCCGAGGGCAACATGACCGTCGCGCAGCCGACCACCCCCGCGTCGTACTTCCACCTGCTGCGCCGCCAGGCCTACGCCCGGCCGCGCCGCCCGCTCATCGTCTTCACCCCGAAGTCGATGCTGCGGCTCAAGGCGGGCGCGTCGCAGGTGGAGGACTTCACCTCCGGCACGTTCCGCCCGGTCATCGGCGACGACGTGGCCGCCGCCTCGGCCGCCCGGGTCGACCGCGTGCTGCTCTGCTCCGGCAAGCTCTACTGGGACCTCGTGGCCCAGCGGCAGAAGCTGAACGACGAGCGCACCGCGATCGTCCGCCTGGAGCAGCTGTACCCGCTCGACCACGACGGCCTCCGGGCGGCGCTCGCGCCGTTCGACGGCGCCGAGCTGGTCTGGGTGCAGGACGAGCCGCGCAACCAGGGCCCGTGGTCGTACGTGTCGCTCGCGCTGCCGCAGGTCGTCGGCGCGCCGGTCCGGGCCGTGTCCCGCCCGGCGTCCGCGTCCACCGCGGCCGGCTCGGCCAAGGCGCACCAGGCGGAGCAGGCGGAGCTCCTGCGGGCGGCGTTCGAGCGCTGACCCGCGGGCGCACCCGCGCCGCACGCACGGAGGCCGGCCGTCCCCTCGGGGACGACCGGCCTCCGCCGCGTCCACCCCCGGGCGCGCGCCCGCCGACCCCGGGGCGCGCGCCCGCCGACCCCGGGGCGCGCGCCCGCCGACCCCGGGTCC
>NZ_JAANNB010000274.1 GCF_011603975.1 Cellulomonas sp. IC4_254
CGTCCCGCGTCAGCGCGGCGTCGGCGCCAGGACCTCGGGCTCCGGCGTCGCACCCGCGGGCTCGACCGCGGCCGGCGTGGTGGGAGCGGCCGGGGTCGCCGGGACGCGTGCGGGGGCGGCCGCCACCGCGTTCGCGGCTCCGACCAGCAGCCCGCCGCCGACGAGGTTCCCGAGCCCGACGAGCAGCACGTTCCGCGCGAACTCCGCGACCGTCGCGCCCTCGATCCCGCCGACCAGGCCGAACGAGAACGTCGTCATGTTGGCGACCACGTGCTCGAACCCGGAGGTGATGAAGACCATCACGCACGCGAAGATCACGACGATCTTGGCGACCTCGTTCTGCAGCCGCCCGGCGCACCAGATGGCGAGGCACACCATGAGGTTGCACATGACCCCGCGGAAGAACAGCTCGGTCCCGGTCTCCTCGGACTTGTGGGCGATCATCGACGCGATCATCCGGCCCGCGGGCCGGTCGGGTCCGAGCGCTCCGGACAGGTGCAGGATCACGGCCAGCACGAACGCGCCGAGCAGGTTCCCGGCGAGGCAGGCGAGCAGCGTCGCGCCGGCGCGGGCCCAGGAGATCGCCCCGCGCATCGCGCCCTGGGTGAAGACCATCATCGCGGAGGTGGCGAGCTCCCCGCCGGCGACCACGACGATCGTGAGGGCGACCCCGAACACCAGGCCCTGCACCAGCGGGGTGAACCCCGAGCCGACGTCGGCGAGCGGCCCGCCGGCGGTCGCCATGATGACCACGCCGAGGCCGATGTAGGCGCCGGCGAGCATCGTGTTGACGAGGTAGACGCCGGGGCGGCGGGCGAGGTCCGTCTTCGTCCGGGCCGCCTGCGTCTGGTAGTCGAGGGCCTCGGCGACGCTGAGCATGGCCCCAGCGTGCTGGCTGTCGGGGCCGCAGACGTGGGACGAAAGGCACGGCCCGGTCCCGGCGTCAGTCCCGGGACAGCGCGACGACGACCTCGTAGTGGCCGGTCTGGGGGAACATGTCGAGCACCCGGGCCCGGCGCGGCCGCAGCGAGGGCATCGCGGCCAGGTCCCGGGCGAGCGAGGCGGCGTTGCACGAGGAGTACACGACGTCCCGCACACCCGACTCCTCCAGCCACCCGGCGAGTGCGGAGCCGATGCCGCGCCGCGGCGGGTTCACGATCACGAGGTCCGGCGGTGCCGCGGCCCCGAGCGCGAAGGCCGTCGCGTCGTCGGCCGCGAACCGCACGTCCGCCAGGCCGAGGTCGTCCCGGCTCTGCTCGGCGCTCGCGACGGCCTCGGCCGACGTCTCGATGCCGACGACCGTGCGCCCCGGCCGGGCGACGTGCAGCGCGAACCCGCCGACGCCGCAGTACAGGTCCCACACCGAGCGCGGTTCGGCCGCGTCGACCCAGTCCCGCCCGATCCGGTACAGGCTCGCGGCGACGTCGGTGTTGGTCTGGAAGAAGCTCTGCGGCCGCAGGTGCAGGTCGACGTCGTTGACCCGCATCCGCAGCGTGGCGCGCTCGGTGAGCACGACCTCCTGGTCGCCCTCCAGGACGGCCTTGTGCTCGGGCAGCAGGTTCGCCGACACGACCACGGCCCGGGGCAGCGCGGCCCGCAGCCAGGGCAGGTGCTTGCGCAGCCGCGGCAGCGCCTCGGAGGACCGCAGCACGAACCGGACCATGAGCTCGCCGTCGGGCGACTCGGTGACCAGCACGTACTTGAGCTCGCCGCGCCGGGTCGGCACGTCGTACGGCACGAGCCGGGCGAGGGTCACGAACTCGGCGAGCACCGGCAGCGCGGCCTGCAGCGAGGCGGGGTAGAGGGGGCAGTCGCGCAGGTCGACCCCGACGCCGCCGGGGTCGAGGATGCCGAGCGTCGGGGCCTCGACCGTGCCGCCGACGGCCATCTTCGCCTTGTTCCGGAAGCCCTGCTCCGCGCTCGCCACCGGCGGCAGCCAGTCGAGCGGCCCGAACGGGTCGACCAGGTCGCGGCAGCGCTCCTGCTTGGCGGCGAGCTGGTCGGCGTAGGGCTGCTCGATCCAGGTGCAGGAGCGACACCGGGCGGCGTCGAAGTGGTGGCACTGCACCGGACGATCCTACGGGCGCGGGGGTGCGGACCCCCGGCCCCGGCCGGCGCGCGAGGGCTAGATCCCGGGCACCGGGACGACCGCCACCGACCCGGTGTCCGCCCGCGGCCCGGTCGTCGCGCCCGCCACCTGCGCCACCGCGGCGGCGACGGTCGACGCGACGTCCGGGTGGAAGACGCTCGGGATGATGTACGCCGGGTTGAGCTCGTCGTCGGTGACCACCGAGGCGAGCGCGCGGGCGGCCGCGAGCAGCATCGCGTCGGTGATGACGTGCGACCGGGCGTCGAGCAGCCCGCGGAACACGCCCGGGAACGCCAGCACGTTGTTGATCTGGTTCGCGACGTCGCTCCGGCCGGTGCCGACCACCGCCGCGTACCGGGCCGCCTCCACCGGGTCGATCTCCGGCCGCGGGTTGGCCATCGCGAACACGATCGCGTCGGGGGCCATCGTCGCGACGTCCTCGCCGGTGAGGATGTTCGGCGCGCTCACCCCGATGAACACGTCCGCCCCGGCCAGCGCGCCGCGCAGCTCGCCCGTGACGCCCCGCGGGTTGGTGCGCTCCGCGATCCAGCGCAGCTCCGGCGACGCCAGCTCCCGGCCGGTGTGCACGATGCCGTCGATGTCGGCGACCACCACGTCGTGCACGCCCGCCGACAGCAGCAGCTTGAGCACCGCGGTGCCCGCCGCGCCGGCGCCCGACAGGACGACCCGCACCTGGTCGATCTGCTTGCCCACGACCTTGAGCGCGTTCGTCAGCGCGGCGGTCACGACGATCGCGGTGCCGTGCTGGTCGTCGTGGAACACCGGGATGTCGAGGCGCTCGCGGAGCCGCCGCTCGACCTCGAAGCACCGCGGCGCCGAGATGTCCTCGAGGTTGATGCCGGCGAACACCGGCGCGACCCGCACGACGGTCTCGACGATCTCGTCGACGTCCTGGGTGTCCAGGGCGAGCGGGAACGCGTCGATCCCGGCGAACCGCTTGAACAGCGCTGCCTTGCCCTCCATCACCGGCAGCGACGCCAGCGGGCCGATGTCCCCGAGCCCCAGCACCGCGCTGCCGTCCGTGACCACCGCGATCGTGTTCCGCTTGATCGTGAGGCGGCGGGCGTCGTCCGGCCGCGCCGCGATCGCCTCGCAGACCCGCGCGACCCCCGGGGTGTACGCCATCGACAGGTCGTCGCGGTTGCGCAGCGGCACCTTCGACTCGATCGACAGCTTGCCGCCCAGGTGCATGAGGAAGGTCCGGTCGCTGACCCGCTCGACGTCCACGCCGGGCAGCGCCCGCAGCGCCGCGACGATCTGCGCGGCGTGCTCCTCGCCGCTCGTGGCGCACGTGACGTCGACCGTGAGCCGCTCGTGGCCCGACGCCGTGACGTCGAGGGCGGTGACGATGCCGCCCGTCTGCTCGATCGCGGACGTCAGCTCGGAGACGGCCGTCGGCCTGGCCTCCACGTGCAGTCGCGCGGTGATGGACGAGGACACGCTCGGCGTCGAGGGCATGGGGTCAGTGTGACCCGGAACGCCGTCCGGCGCCCAGGCCGGTCGCCCGGCGCGTCGCCGGCACCCGCGGCG
>NZ_JAANNB010000275.1 GCF_011603975.1 Cellulomonas sp. IC4_254
GGCCGGGGCGTCCAGGTCGGTCGCCAGGAGGTCGGCCAGGCGGTCGAGCGCGGCGTCGGCGTCGGCGCCCTCGGCGGCGATCTCGACCGGCTCGCCGTGCTGCAGGGCCAGGCCCATGACGAGCAGCAGGCTCGACGCGTCGACCGGCGCGGCCCCCGGCCGGGCGATCTGCACGGGCACGCCGGTGGCGGCGGCCGCGCGGGCGAAGACGCTCGCCGGCCGGGCGTGCAGGCCCACGGACGAGGCGATGGTGACGGTGCGGTGCGGCACGGCGGGCTCCCTTACGGCGGTGCGTGGACGCGGCCGATTCCGGGCAACAAAAAAGACCTGCGCGCACCGACCCCACGAGAGGCGGCGTGCAGCAGGTCTTGCCTGATCGAATCAGTCACAATCCTTGGACGACGCCGCCATTCCTACCCGCCCCGCGCCGGGTCGTCAAGGCGGGTCGGGATCGGCACCGCGGACGTCCCGTGGCGCGTCGCGGGGCGGTCCGCCGGGTGCCCGGCACCGCTCACCAGGCCGTCGAGAAGCCGGTCTTGACAGGTTCCCGTGACGGGTCCTACCTTCCTCGCACGGTCGCCGCAGTCGGCGACTCGCGCAGGTCCGGGATTGTTACTGGCGACAGGCAAAACCCGAGCTCCGGCGACGCGGGACCCTCGTCCCGCCCGCTCACGGGCTCGGGTTTTTTGTTGCCCGAAACACCGACGACGGCCCGCGCGGACACTGATTCGAGGAGGAATCGTGGCTACCGCGAGCAAGTACCAGACGATCGCCGACGACGTCCTGCGCGGCGTCGGCGGCGCCGAGAACGTCGCCTCGGTGACGCACTGCGCCACCCGCCTGCGCTTCCGGCTGCGCGACCGGGACCGTGCCGACAAGGCTGCGGTCGAGGCGACCCCCGGCGTCATCACCGTCGTCGAGGCCGGCGGCCAGTTCCAGGTCGTCATCGGCAACACCGTGAACAGCGTCTTCGAGGCGATCAGCACCCGCGGCGTGACCACCGAGTCGGCCGCCTCCGGCGGGCTCCTGGCCCGGGCGATCGACCTCATCACGAGCATCTTCACGCCGTTCCTGTGGGTGCTCGCCGGCACCGGTCTGCTCAAGGCGCTGCTCGCCGTCGCCGTGAAGATCTCCCCGGACTGGGCCGCCTCCGGCGCCTACGCGATCCTGTTCTCCGCGGCGGACGCGATCTTCCAGTTCCTGCCGATCCTGCTCGCGATCACGGCCGCCAAGCGGTTCAGGGCGAACGTCTACGTGTCGGTCGCGATCGCCTGCGCCCTGCTCTACTCCGCGACCATCGCGGTCATCCCCGGCCCGGACGGCGCGACGCTCACGCTCCAGGGCTTCGAGGCCGCCGGCAACCAGCTGACGTTCTTCGGCATCCCGGTCGTGATGATCAGCTACCTGTCGGCGGTCATCCCGACGATCCTCGCGGTCTGGGCGCAGTCGCACCTGGAGCGGCTGCTCAACCGCGCGTTCCCCGAGGCGCTGCGCAACTTCCTCACCCCGATGGTCACCGTCGCCGTGATCGTGCCGCTGACCTTCCTGGCCATCGGCCCGGTGTCCGACCTGGTCGGGCGCGGGCTGTCGAGCGGCATCAACTGGCTCTGGGACCTGAGCCCGGTCGTCGGCGGCCTGCTCATGGGCGCGCTGTGGCAGGTGTTCGTCATCTTCGGCGTCCACTGGGGCTTCGTCCCGGTGATGCTCCAGGACATCGTCGACAACGGGTACTCGCTGCTCACCGGCCCGCTGTTCGCCGCCGTGCTCGCCCAGTCGGGCGCCGCCGCGGCCGTGTTCCTCAAGACCCGCAACCGCCAGCTCAAGGGCGTCGCGGGCCCCGCGACGATCTCCGCGTTCCTCGCCGGCATCACCGAGCCCGCGATCTACGGCGTCACCCTGCGGCTGAAGAAGCCGTTCATCTACGCCTGCATCGGCGGCGCGGTGGGCGGCGCGATCGCCGCGGCGGGCGGCTCGGCGGGTGAGGGCTTCGTCCTCCCGGGCGCCATCACGCTCACCTCGACGCTCAACGTCGGCAACTTCACGCTGCAGCTCATCGGGTCCGGGCTGGCCATCGTCCTCGCGTTCGTGCTGACCATGACGCTCGGGTTCACCGACATCCCGAACCCGCCCGCGCAGGACGAGGCACCGGCCGACGCGGACCGGGCGACGACTGCGGGCGCGGGCGCCGGGCTGGGGACGCCGGTGTCGTCGGGCGGCGGCGTCGGGACCCTCACCGGCACGCGGGTGCTCGAGGTGCGCGCACCCGTCGCCGGCACGGCGGTGTCGCTCGCGGCGGTGCCCGACGCGGTGTTCTCCTCGGGCGCGCTCGGCGCCGGCGCGGCGGTCGTCCCGACGGACGGCCGGGTCGTCGCCCCGGTCGACGCCGAGGTCGTGAGCGTCCTGCCGCACGCCTACGGGCTGCGCACCGCCGACGGCGTCGAGCTGCTCGTGCACATCGGCATCGACACCGTGCAGATGGCGGGCGCCGGCTTCGCCCCGGCCGTCGCGGCGGGTGCGTCCGTCCGGGCCGGCGACCTGCTGACCGAGGTCGACCTCGCCGCCGTCCGCGCCGCCGGCCACGACACCAGCACGGTCGTCGTCGTCACCGGCGGGGCCGACCCGGCGTCGGTGCTGCCGGCCGCCGAGGGCCGGGTGTCGTCGGGCGACGCCCTGCTGCGGGTCGCGGTCTGAGACCGCCGCTGCCGACCCACAGCCCCATTTGATAGGAATCGAGTCGTCGGCGCCCCCGGGTCCGTCCCGGGGGCGCCGACGGCGTCGGGCGCGCGGCGCCCGGACCTGAGCGAGGAGCACGCGTGCGGGTGACGAAGGTGTTCAACAACAACGTCCTCCTGGCAGCCGACGAGGGCGGCACGGAGGTCGTCCTCATGGGCAAGGGCCTCGGCTTCCAGGTCCGTGCCGGTGACGCCGTGCGCACCGCCGACGTCGAGCGCACGTTCGTCGCCGGCGGCGGCACCACCCCCGAGCGGATCGTCGCGCTCCTCGACGAGATCCCCGCCGAGGACATCGACCTCACCCAGCGCATCGTCGCCGAGGCCCGCGACCAGCTCGGGCCGCACATCACCGGGCACGTCGTCGTGCCGCTCGCCGACCACATCTCGTTCGCACTGCGTCGCGCGCGGGAGGACGTGCAGATCGCGTACCCGCTGCAGTGGGAGGTGCTGCACCTCTACCCGAAGGAGGTGGCGTTCGCGCGGCACGCGCTGGTGATGGTGCGCGAGGCGACGGGGGTCGAGCTGCCGGCGCTGGAGGCGGTGCCGCTGGCGCTGCACTTCGTCAACGCGCAGTTCGGCGCCGGCGAGCTCTCCCGCACCGTCGAGATGACCGAGGTGTTCGGCGCCGTGCTGGGCATCGTGCGGACGCGGCTCGGGGTCGAGCTCGACGAGGAGTCGATCGACGTCGCCCGGTTCATCACGCACCTGCGGTACCTGTTCGTGCGGCAGCAGCAGGGCGCTCCCCCGCCGGACGTGCAGGGCGTGCTGCTGGAGGCGGTGCGGTCGCAGCACCCCTCTGCGGTCGACGCGGCGCGGGCGATCCAGGACCTGCTCCGGGAGCGGTACGACTGGACGGTGACCGGGGACGAGACGCTGTACCTCGCGCTGCACGTGGCGC
>NZ_JAANNB010000276.1 GCF_011603975.1 Cellulomonas sp. IC4_254
GCCCTGGACGAGCAGCACCTCGCCGGCCGCGAGCCGCCCCGCGTCCACGAGGTTCGTCCACGAGGTGAGCAGCGCCTCCGGCAGACCGGCGGCGTCCACGAGGTCGACCTCGTCGGGCACGGGCAGCAGCAGGCCGGCCGGCACGGTGACCGCCGTGGCGTAGCCGCCGCCCGGCAGCAGGGCCGCGACCCGGGCGCCGAGCGGCCACGCCGTCGCGTCCGTCCCAGGCCCGTGACCAGCGACGACACCGGACACCTCGAGGCCGGGCCAGTCGGGCGCGCCGGGCGGCGGCGGGTACCTGCCCTCGCGCTGCAGCAGGTCCGCACGGTTCACGCCGGCGGCCGCGACGCGCACCAGGACCTCGCCCGGACCGGGCTCCGGGTCGGGCCGCCGGGCCACCCGCAGCTGGTCCGGTCCGCCGGGGCTCTTGACCTCCACCACGTCCATCGTGCGAGCCTACGCACCGTGTCGTCGCAGGACACGGGTG
This sequence comes from Cellulomonas sp. IC4_254, assembly GCF_011603975.1. Taxonomy (GTDB): domain Bacteria; phylum Actinomycetota; class Actinomycetes; order Actinomycetales; family Cellulomonadaceae; genus Cellulomonas. Next base: position 488 of record NZ_JAANNB010000276.1, read on the forward strand.
GATGAATCCTCCCGATGCGCTCATGTCCGGGCCCGACGGCGCCGATGAGGTTCGGACGGGGGCCCTCGGCGGGTGCCTTGACCTGGGCGTGCCCGCGCGGCCAGGTGGGACGCGAGGATCGGGAGGCAGGTCGACATGCTGCGCAGGCTCGGCATCCGCACCAAGGTGCTGGCGGTCCTCGCGCTGCCCGTGCTCGTCCTGCTGCTGACGGCGGCGTACATCACGACGACGTCGGTCGGCGAGGCCCGCACCGCGGCTACCGTGCGGGACGTCGTGACGACCATGCCGCTGTACGCCCGCGCGGCGGAGGCCCTGCAGCAGGAGCGCACGCTGTCCGTGCAGCAGGCCACCGACGCGGCCCTCGGCGGCAGCCTCAGCGCGGCCCGCTCCGCGACGGACGACGCGATCGCGTCCCTCGGCACCGCGCTGCGCGACATCGACCTGTCGACGCTGGACGCCCGCGTCGCCGACTCCGTGCAGAAGGCGAGCGACCAGCACACCCGACTCGTGGAGATCCGCGACCGCGTCGACGCCGACTCGATCCCCGGCACACTGGTCGACAGCAACTACACCGACATCGTGTCCGCCGACAACGACGTGCCCGTCGTCGTCGCCGAGACGCTGACCGAGCGCTCCCTGGCGAGCCGGATGTCCGCCTACGGCGCCATCGCCGACACGATCGAGCAGGTGCTCCGCGCCCAGCCGCTCGCGACCAGCGTGCTGTCGGCCGACGGCGCGAACTCCTCCGACGTGCGGGAGCTCGCGGCCCTGTTCGCCGTGCAGGACCAGGCGCGCGCCGACGCCCGGGAGCGCACCAACAGCCTGCGGCTGGAGGGCATCCAGCTGAGCTCCCGCGACGCCGACCTCACGGCCATGCAGCTGTCGATGGTGTCCGGCAACGAGCTGACCGTCTCCGCCCTGGACCCGACCCGGTGGAACAGCCTGGTCAACGCGGAGCTCGCGTCGCTGCGGCCCGTCGGCACCGAGCTGCTCGAGTCGGCGACCGACCGTGCCGACGTCGTGGCGAGCCAGGCGCAGGAGCGCGCGCTCCTCACCGGTGGCATCGCCGCCGCGTCCGCCGTGCTGTCCATCCTCATCGCGCTCGTCGTCTCCCGCGGCATCGTCGTCCCGATGCGCCGCCTGACCGCGGCGGCCGGCACGGTCCGCGAGGAGCTGCCCCGCCTGGTCGAGCAGGTGGCGGTCCCGGGCGAGAGCCCCGACCTCACGCTCGCCGACATCCCGGTGGAGTCCGAGGACGAGGTCGGCCGGCTGGCCCAGGCGTTCAACGACGTCAACGCCACCACCATCCAGGTGGCCCGCGAGCAGGCCGCCCTGCGTGGCTCCATCGCCGAGATGTTCGTCAACGTGGCCCGCCGCGACCAGGTGCTGCTCGGCCGCCAGCTGTCGTTCATCGACACGCTCGAGCGCTCCGAGGAGGACCCGGCGGTCCTCGCGAACCTGTTCCGCCTGGACCACCTCGCCACCCGTATGCGCCGCAACGCGGAGTCGCTGCTCGTGCTCGCCGGCATCGACTCCGGCCGCCGGCTCCGCGAGGCCATGCCGCTGTCCGACGTGGTCCGCACGGCGTCGTCCGAGATCGAGCAGTACGACCGCGTCCAGCTCGAGCTCGACGCCGACCCGCTGATGCACGGCTTCAACGCCCTGGGCGCCGCGCACCTGCTCGCGGAGCTGCTGGAGAACGCGACGCTGTTCTCCGAGCCGGGCACCCCCGTCGTCGTGCACACCGGCGTCGACGGCGACCACGTCGTGGTCCGCATCGTCGACCAGGGCCTGGGCATGTCGGCCGACGAGATCACGGCCGCCAACGCGACCATCGCCTCGACCTCGCCGACCGAGGCCCTGGGCGCCCAGCGCCTCGGCCTGTTCGTGGTGGCGCGCCTCTCGCAGCGCCTCGGCGCCCAGGTCGTCCTCGAGCGCGCCAAGGGCGAGCTCTCCGGCACGGCCGCGGTCGTGCGGTTCCCGGTCGCGCTGTTCACCGCCAACGACCCCGCGCTCGCCGGCCCGTCCGGCGCCCAGCGCGGCTCCGGACCGGCCACCGGCTCGCTGCCGACGGTCGAGGCGCCGGTCGCCGTCCCGGTCGACCTGGCCGCGCTCACCGACGGCGCCACCCCGACCGGCCTGCCGCGCCGCCGCACCGCCGGCGACGCCACCCCGGACGCCCCGGCCTCGCAGCCGGACGCGCCCGCCGCCCGCTCCGACCTGCCGACCGAGCAGGACGTCGTCCTGCCCGCCCCGGCCGAGGCGACGCTGGCCCCCGAGATCGCGGCCGAGGCGGGCGGGTGGACCCCGCTGGTCGCGCCCGCCCCCGGAGAGCCGGCCCCGCTGCCGTCCCGCGGCGGTCTGCCGACCCGCGGCGGCCTGCCGTCGCGCACCCCCGCGGCGCCCGTCGAGGAGCCCGAGGCCCCGGCCGCGCCCGCCGGTCCGCGCGCCGGCCTCTTCTCCGGCTTCCGCGGCCGCGACGCGCTGCCGGCCCAGCCCGCCGACCAGGCCGCCGACGCGGCGGACGCGACCGAGGTGGCCGCGCCGTCCGACGAGGTCGCGACCGAGGCGCCCGCCGCCGAGGCCCCGGCCCTGCCCTCGCGCCGCGGCCCGATCACCTCGCCCGCCGAGGTGCGGTCGATCGTGGACGAGCTGGTCGACCACGAGCCCGAGGTCTCCGCGGCCGACCACGCCCGCCTGGACGCGCTGTCCGCGCCGCTGACCGCCGGCCTGCCGATCGTGCCGGCGCCCGCGCCGGTCGCCGAGCCCGAGACCGCCGAGCCCGGGACTCCGGCCTGGGCGGACGCCCCGGCCGACGCCGAGCCCGCCGCCGCCGAGGCCGCCGCGGAGGCGCCCGCCGCGGAGGCGCCCGTCGCCGAGGCCGCCCCCGTCGAGCAGCCCCTGGTCGTCCCGGGCCTCGCCCCCGACGAGCCGCTCGACGAGTCGCACGCGTGGGCCTCGTGGTCCGGCGCCCCGGCGACGCCCGAGCAGCCCTCCTGGGCGGTGCCCGCGCAGCAGCCCGAGCCGGAGGCCGTGCCCGACGCCCCCGCGGCGGCGGTGGACGCGCCCGTCGCCCCCGTGGGCCGTGCGGACGACACGACGGTGCTGGACGC
>NZ_JAANNB010000277.1 GCF_011603975.1 Cellulomonas sp. IC4_254
CCGAGGCGCGGCGGCGCCGCCGCCCTGGCGCCGCCGCGCCTCGGACCCTGGTCGCGGACGTGGCGCTACCTCGCGGCCGTGGGGGTCGGCCTGGTGCTGTGGGTGTTCGTCGTCGACGACGTCACCGGGGCGCCGGTCGGCGACGGGGCCCGGGCGGCCGGGATGGTCCTGCTCGACCTGGTCCTCGGCCTCGTCGCGGTCGGCCTGCTCGCGCTCCGCCGGCGGCGCCCGCTGCTCACCACCCTGCTCATCGCCGGCCTGACCGCGCTGTCGGCGTTCGCGGTCGGGCCGGGGATGCTCGCGCTCGTCTCGCTCGCCACCCGGCGGCGGTGGCGGGAGGTGGCGCTCGCGGGCGTCGTCTGGATCGCGGCCACCGTCGCGTACGAGGTGATGTACCCGGGCACCTCGGCCACGGCGGACCTCGGGGTGCCCTGGGTGCTGGCCGCCCTCGGGCTCAGCCTGCTGTTCCTGGGGCTGCTCGTCGCGACCGGCTTCTACATCGGCGCCCGCCGGGAGCTGCTGGCGACCCTGCGGCTGCGCGCCGAGGCCGCCGAGCGCGCCCAGGAGTCCCGGGCCGCGGAGGCGCGGCAGGCCGAGCGCACCCGGATCGCGCGCGAGATGCACGACGTCCTGGCGCACCGGATCTCCCTGGTCGCGATGCAGGCCGGCGGCCTCGCCTACCGGGACGACCTGACCCGGGCGCAGATCACCGCGTCCGCCGAGACGATCCGGGACAGCGCGCACCGGGCGCTCGGGGAGCTCCGCGAGGTGCTCGGCGTGCTCCGGGCCGACGACGACACGGTGGTGCCGACCGAGGACGAGGCACCGCAGCCGACGCTCGCCGAGCTGCCGGCCCTGCTCGCCGACGCCGACGAGGCCGGCACCCCCGCGCGACTCGACGTGTCCGGGCTGCCCGGCGGGGACCGGTCGGCGCTCGCCGGGCTGCCGGACACCGCCTCGCGCACCGCCTTCCGGGTGCTCCAGGAGGCCCTGACCAACGCCCGGAAGCACGCGCCGGGGCAGGAGGTCCAGGTGCGGCTGGCGGGGGAGCCGGGGGAGCGGCTGCTCGTCGAGGCGACGAACCCGGTGCCGGTCGGGGTCGTCGCGGGGGCACCCGGCGCCGGGCTCGGCCTCGTCGGCGCCGCCGAGCGCGCCGAGCTGCTGGGCGGGTCGCTCGAGCACGGCGTCGGGCCGGACGGGCGGTTCGCCGTGAGAGTGTGGCTGCCGTGGCCGAGCTGACCCCGACCCCCGCCGGGCCCGCCGACGTCCAGGCCGAGGTCGTGCGCGTGGTGGTCGTCGACGACGACGCCCTGGTCCGCGCCAGCCTCCGGATGATCCTCGGCGGCGACCCGCGCCTCGAGGTGGTCGCCGAGTGCGCCGACGGCGCGGAGGCCGTGACCGTCGTGCAGCGGCTGCGCCCCGACGTCGTATTGATGGACGTCCGGATGCCGCGGGTCGACGGGCTGACCGCCCTCCGGTCGCTCGCCGCCGCCGGGTCGACGGCCCGGGTCATCGTGCTCACGACGTTCGACGCCGACGAGCTGGTGCTCCGCGCGCTGCGCGAGGGCGCCGCGGGGTTCCTGCTGAAGGACACCCCGCCGGCACAGCTGGTCGACGGCATCCACCGGGTCGCGGCCGGGGAGCCCATCCTGTCGCCGACGGTCACCGCCCAGCTCATCGCGTCGGTGGCCAAGCCGGAGGACGCCGAGCGGCGGGCGGCGGCGCTGCGGGCGCTGGAGGTGCTGACCCCGCGCGAACGGGACGTGGCGGTCGCCGTCGCGGAGGGGCTGTCGAACCAGGAGATCGCCGAGCGGCTGTTCCTCGGCCTCGCGACGGTCAAGACGCACGTGGCGCACCTGTTCGCGAAGCTCGGGGTCGCGAACCGGGTGCAGATCGCGCGCCTGGTGCACGAGGCCGGCCTGGGCTGACCCGGGCGGGGGCGGTGCGCGTCCGCGCGCGGCGCGCTGCGTCGCTGGGCCGCCTCCCGTCGCGCGCCTGGCGCCGAGTGGGTATCAGACGTGCCGAGGGGGTAGTCGCCGACTACCCCCTCGGCACGTCTCGTACTCAGTCGCGGGCGGAGGGGCGGCCGGCCGGAGCGGGCGGCCGGGCCGGCGTCAGACGCCGATGCCCGCGCGGGACGCCAGGGCGCGGTCCACGGCGGCGTCGCGGTCGGCGAGGGCCTGCGTGGTCGCGCGGGCCCGGGCGGCGGCCCGCGGGTCGCGCGCGTGCGGCACCGCGCGGGCGACGGCGGCGGCCGCGGCGGCCTCGGCGGCCCGGCGGCGCCGCACGGACAGGTAGGGCAGCCGGAGCGGCACCGCGCGGGTGCCGTAGCTGACGTCGAAGGTCACCGTGGTCATGGCTCAGTCCTCCTGCTGCGGTGCGGGCGGGGCGGCCTCGGCGCTGGGCTCGAAGGCCATGTCGGGGTTGATCGCGGTGAACATCCGCATCATGCGGGCGCCACCGGGTCGGATCGCGGGGTCGACGGTGCGGCCGTCGAACCGCTTCATCAGCGCGTGCATGCCCTCGATGAGCTCGGCGGTCTCCTCCGGGGTGGCCCAGAACGCCGACGTGGTCAGCTGGGTCAGCGGGATGAGGCCGGGGTCCACGACGCCGTCGTGGTCGAGATGCCGGAGGTGGTCGATGTAGCGCTCGGCCTCCCGGCGCACCGAGATCTCGCCGAGCTCCAGGACCGCGCGCCGGGAGGCCGGGTCGAGCGGGTCGGGCGTGATGTTGCGCTCGCGGGCGACGACGCGCCAGGGGCGCTCGCGGCCGCGCGGCTCGGCGGGCTCGATGTAGCCGGCCTTGGCGAGCGTCCGGAGGTGGAACGAGCAGTTCGCGACGGTCTGGCCGAGATGCACGGCGCACTCCGTCGCGGTGGCCTCGCCGACGTCGTCGAGGAACGACAGCAGGTCCATCCGCACCGGGTGGGCGAGGGCCCGGACCCGGGTCGGGTCGGTGACCCGCAGGGTCTCGGGCCGCGTCGCGGGGCCCGGGGCCGCGGCGGCGGTCGCGTCGTCGGTGTGCTCGGCGGTGGTCATGCGAGCAACGCTAGACGCGCAACAGTCGTTGCGCAAGAGGTGTTGCGAAAGAACTGTTGCGTAGGCCCGGCGCGCTCACAGCGGAGTGGCGACCACGACCGCGTTGTCTGCGTAGTGCCCGGACCGGAACGCCCCGCTGCAGGTGATCACGACCAGGCGCGACGGGCCGCCCACGGCGAACAGGCCGGCCGGGAGCCCGGACGACTTCGGGTACGACCGGACCTCGGCCACGGCGTACCGCACGACCGTGCCCGCGGTCGTGGTGACCTCCACCCTCGTCCCGACCGCGGCCCGCAGCACGGCCGCCATGGGCCCGGCGCCCACGCCCTCGGCATCGACGTGGGCCGCCACCACCGTCGACCCCTCCGGCGCGCCCGGCACCGCCCCGCTCGACCACCAGCCCGCGACGCGCGGGTCCGCCGGCACCTCGAGCGCACCGACGTCGTCCGTCCCGACCGGGACCACGTCCACCGCGACCCCGAGGTCGGGGACGGTCAGCCGCGTCGGCGCGGCGACGG
>NZ_JAANNB010000278.1 GCF_011603975.1 Cellulomonas sp. IC4_254
CGCCCCCGCCCGTGCAGGTGTCCGCGGCCCCCGCCGCGGCCGCCGCCCCCGCGGCGGCGCCCGTCGACCCCGCCGAGAAGGCCCGGCTCGCCCGCGAGGCGGCCCGCCGTCGGGGGCGGCGGCAGATGGTCGGCCTGGCGCTCGGCGCCGTGCTGCTGACCCTGGCGATCACGTTCTCGCCGGCCGCGTTCGTCGGGCACTTCACGGTGTTCGTGCTCGCGGTGTTCGTCGGCTACTACGTCATCTCGAACGTCAGCCACTCGCTGCACACCCCGCTGATGGCCCAGACCAACGCCATCTCCGGGATCATCCTGGTCGGCGCGCTGCTGCAGATCGGCAGCGACAGCTGGGTCGTGTCGGCGCTGGCGTTCGCGGCGGCGTCGGTCGCCGCCATCAACATCTTCGGCGGCTTCCTGGTGGCCTACCGGATGATCGGGATGTTCCGGAAGGAGGAGGCCTGAGATGCTCACCTCCGCAGCCCAGGGCGTGTACCTCGTCGCGGCCGTCCTGTTCGTCCTGAGCCTGGCCGGGCTGTCGCGGCAGGAGACCGCCCGCCGCGGCAATTTGCTCGGCATGGTCGGCATGGCCCTCGCGCTCATCGCGACCGTCGTGCTCAGCGTCGACGTCTCCGAGCGCAGCCCGCTCACCACCCTGCTGCTCATCGCGCTGGTGCTGATCATCGGCATCGCCGTCGGCACCTGGCGGGCGCGCTCCGTCGAGATGACGCAGATGCCCGAGATGATCGCGATGCTGCACTCGTTCGTCGGTGCCGCGGCGGTCCTGGTCGGCTTCAACTCCTACCTCACCGAGACGCACGCGGACGGCGTGCACCTGGTCGAGGTGTTCCTCGGCGTGCTGATCGGCGCCGTCACGTTCACCGGCTCGATCGTCGCCTACCTCAAGCTGTCGGCGAAGATGAAGTCGGCCCCGCTGACGCTGCCCGGCCGCAACTGGCTGAACCTCGGCGCGCTGGTCGCGTCGGCGGGCGCCCTGGGCTGGTTCCTGGCGTCGCCGTCGCTGGTGCCGCTGGTGCTGATGACCGTCGTGGCGCTCGCGCTCGGCTGGCACCTCGTGGCCGCGATCGGCGGCGGCGACATGCCCGTCGTCGTGTCGATGCTGAACTCGTACTCCGGCTGGGCCGCGGCCGCCGCGGGCTTCATGCTGAGCAACGACCTGCTCATCGTCACCGGGGCGCTCGTCGGGTCCTCCGGCGCGATCCTGTCGTACATCATGTGCCGGGCGATGAACCGGTCGTTCGTCAGCGTGATCCTCGGCGGGTTCGGTGCCGAGGGCGGGACGGTCGTCTCCGCGGGCGCCGCGGACGGCGTGCAGGGCACCCACACCGAGATCGAGGCCGCCGAGGTCGCCGAGCTGCTCAAGTCCGCGTCCAGCGTCGTCATCACGCCCGGCTACGGGATGGCCGTCGCCAAGGCGCAGTACCCGGTCGCCGACCTGGTCGCGCGGCTGCGCGCCGCGGGCGTCGAGGTCCGGTTCGGGGTGCACCCGGTGGCCGGCCGGCTGCCCGGGCACATGAACGTGCTGCTCGCCGAGGCCAAGGTGCCGTACGACATCGTCCTGGAGATGGACGAGATCAACGACGACCTGGCGGCGACCGACGTCGTCCTCGTGATCGGTGCGAACGACACCGTGAACCCCGCCGCGCTGGAGGACCCGGGCTCGCCGATCGCCGGCATGCCGGTCCTCGAGGTGTGGAAGGCCAAGCAGGTGGTCGTGTTCAAGCGGTCGATGGCCACCGGGTACGCCGGCGTGCAGAACCCGCTGTTCTTCCGGGAGAACACGGCGATGCTGTTCGGCGACGCGAAGGACCAGGTCGAGCGCATCGTCGCCGCGCTCTGACGCCTGTTCACCGTCCGGTCGCCGAAGGTCCCACCGACGCACCGGACGGCGCGCACTAGGCTGAGGTCGCAAACCACTCGTTTGACGAAGGAGCACGCATGGCCAGCATCGAGGCCGTCGGCGCCCGCGAGATCCTCGACTCGCGCGGCAACCCCACTGTCGAGGTCGAGGTCGCGCTCGACGACGGCACCATCGCCCGGGCCGGCGTGCCCTCGGGTGCCTCGACGGGTGCCTTCGAGGCCGTCGAGCGCCGCGACGGCGACAAGTCCCGCTACCTGGGCAAGGGCGTCGAGGACGCGGTCAACGCCGTCATCGACGAGATCGCCCCGGAGCTCATCGGCTTCGAGGCCACCGAGCAGCGCCTGGTCGACCAGGCCCTGATCGAGCTCGACGGCACCCCGAACAAGGGCAAGCTCGGCGCCAACGCGATCCTGGGCGTCTCGCTCGCCGTCGCGAAGGCCGCGGCCGACTCGGCCGACCTGCCGCTGTTCCGCTACGTCGGCGGCCCGAACGCCCACGTGCTGCCCGTCCCGATGATGAACATCCTCAACGGTGGGTCGCACGCCGACTCCAACGTCGACATCCAGGAGTTCATGGTCGCCCCGATCGGCGCGCCGACCTTCCGCGAGGCCCTGCGCACCGGCGCCGAGGTCTACCACTCGCTGAAGTCCGTGCTGAAGAGCAAGGGCCTGTCGACCGGTCTCGGCGACGAGGGCGGCTTCGCGCCGAACCTCGAGTCGAACCGCGCCGCGCTGGACCTCATCCTCGTCGCGATCGAGAAGGCCGGCTTCGTGCCGGGCAAGGACGTCGCGCTGGCCCTGGACGTCGCCGCCACCGAGTTCTTCAAGGACGGCGCGTACCAGTTCGAGGGCAAGGCCCTCGCGCCGGCCGAGATGATCGCGTTCTACGAGCAGCTCGTCGCGGACTACCCGCTGGTCTCCATCGAGGACCCGCTGTCCGAGGACGAGTGGGGCACCTGGTCCGAGCTCGTGACCAAGGTCGGCGACAAGGTGCAGATCGTCGGCGACGACCTGTTCGTCACCAACCCGGAGCGTCTGGCCAAGGGCATCGAGCTCAAGGCCGCCAACTCGCTCCTGGTCAAGCTGAACCAGATCGGCACCCTGACCGAGACGCTGGACGCCGTCACCCTGGCGCAGCGCAACGGCTTCACCACGATGACCTCGCACCGCTCCGGCGAGACCGAGGACGTCACCATCGCCGACCTGTCCGTCGCGACCAACGCCGGCCAGATCAAGACCGGTGCCCCGGCGCGCGGCGAGCGCATCAACAAGTACAACCAGCTGCTCCGCATCGAGGAGGAGCTGGACGACGCCGGCCGCTACGCCGGCCTGTCGGCCTTCCCCCGCTGGAAGGCCTGAGCCCTCAGGCTCTCGACCGGAGGCCGGTGACCCCACGGGGTCGCCGGCCTCCGGCGCGTCCGGCCCCGGCATGTGCGGATCGTGTGCGCGCGCGGACACGGCCGGGCCGCCTGCCGGACCGGGGGCGCGCCGCGGGGCACAATCGGGACCATGCCCGCCCCTCGTCGTCCCGCCGCGCCCCGCACCGGCGCCGACGACGACGCGACCCGCGGCCCGGACCGGCGCGGCTCGGCGCCGCGCACCCCCGCGCAGCGGACGCCCGCGCCCCGGAACCCCGCACCGCGC
>NZ_JAANNB010000027.1 GCF_011603975.1 Cellulomonas sp. IC4_254
AGCCGACCCCCCGCCCGGGGGACAGCCCCGAGGTGGCCGCCGTGTTCCGCCGCGCCCTGCGCGACATGATCTGGCTCGTCGCCGGCGTGACCGTGGTCGGGGTGCTGGTCGGCTGGCTCGTCGCCGGCCTGCCCGGGGTGTGGGGCGCGCTGATCGGCGCGGCCATCGCCCTGGTGTTCTCCGGGACCACGACGCTGTCGATGCTGAAGACCGACACCGCCGCACCGGGCCGGATGATGGCCGTGATCATGGGGACCTGGCTGGGCAAGCTGGTGGTCGTGATCGTGGTGCTCGCGGTGCTGCGCGGCATGGACTTCTACGACCGGTACGTGCTCGCCGTGGTGGTCGCGGTGGCCGTCATCGGGTCGGCGCTGCTGGACTACCGGGCGGTGTCGCGGGGCAGGGTGCCGTACGTGTCACCCACCGGTGCTGGGTCGAAGGTCCCGAATGGGGACGAGCCGGACGGGTCTGGGCGTTCCGTAGGCTAGGCTTCCAGCCGAACCACCCACGACGGCCGGGTCCCGGCGCGGTGACCCGCACCTCGAGGCACCCGACGCCGCGAGCCTTCGACCTACAGGAGACTGCTCTGTCCAGCCTTGCGACGATCCTGCCGCTCGCTGCCGAAGGCGAGTCCGGGTTCCACAAGCCGTCGATCGCCGAGTTCTTCCCTCCCGCCATCTGGTTCGAGGGCACGATCTTCGAGATCAACCGCATCCAGTTCGTGCGCTTCGTCGCGGTCGCCGTGCTGCTGACCATCATGGTCATCGCCGCCCGCCGGGCCCGGCTGGTCCCGCGCCGCGGCCAGAACATGGCCGAGATGCTGCTCGACTTCGTCCGGGTCAACGTCGCCCAGGACATCCTCGGCAAGGAGAAGGCGCCGAAGTACGTCGCCCTCCTGACCACGATCTTCTTCGCGATCTTCGCGTTCAACATCACGGGCGTCATCCCGTTCCTCAACATCGCGGGCACCTCGCTGATCGGCCTGCCGGTCATGCTGGCCCTCTGGGTCTACGTGATGTACATCGGCGCGGGCGTCAGGGCGCACGGCGTGGGCGGCTTCCTCAAGAGCAGCCTGTTCCCCCCGGGCGTGCCGTGGCCGCTGTACGTGCTGCTGACGCCGGTGGAGTTCCTGCAGGTGTTCGTCCTGCGGCCCGTCACGCTGGCGATCCGGCTCATGGCCAACATGGTCGCGGGGCACCTCATGCTGGTGCTCTGCTTCTCGGCCACCCAGTTCCTGCTGTTCGAGGCGAGCGGCGGCCTCAAGCCGTTCGGCGCGCTGACCCTCGCGGGCGGCTTCGCGATCACCCTGTTCGAGGTGTTCGTCGCCGCGCTGCAGGCCTACATCTTCGTCGTCCTGACGGCCGTCTACCTCAGCCAGTCGGTCGAGGACGAGCACTGACCTGATCTGACCAGCACCACCCCACGAGGGCCGCGACGGGCCCTCGTCACCACACGACCGCCGGTCGACCGGCCGGCGGCCAAACGGAAGGAACGAGCACAGCGTGTCTCTTCTCGCGGACCCCAGCGTCATCCTTGCGGCCGAGAACGCCATCTCGGGCAACATCGCGACCGTCGGCTACGGCCTCGCGGTTCTCGGCCCGGGCATCGGCCTCGGCATCCTGATCGGCAAGACCGTCGAGGGCATGGCGCGCCAGCCCGAGGTCGCCGGCCAGCTCCGGACCACCATGTTCATCGGTATCGGCTTCGTCGAGGTGCTCGGCCTCCTCGGCCTGATCACCGGCTTCCTCTTCTCGTGATCGCAGCCGCGCTTCCCATGCCGGGGACTGCGGGCATCCTCTTCGCGGCCGAGACCGAAGAGGTCGAGGGCTGGCGCCTGCTCATCCCCGCCGGCTACGACATCCTGTGGTCGTCGGTCGTGCTGATCGTGATCGGCGTCGTCTTCTACAAGCTCGTGCTGCCGAAGTTCCAGGCGGTGCTCGACGAGCGCACGGAGAAGATCGAGGGCGGTCTCGCCAAGGCCGCGCACGCCCAGGAGGAGGCTGCCGCCGCCAAGGCGGAGTACGAGCAGCAGCTCCAGGACGCCCGCGCCGAGGCGGCGCGCATCCGCGAGGACGCGCGCTCCGAGGCCGGCCAGATCGTCGCCGAGGCGCGCGAGAAGGCCTCGGCCGAGGCGGCCCGGATCGCCGAGACGGCCCAGCGCCAGATCGAGGCCGAGCGCCAGCAGGCCGCCGTGTCGCTCCGTGCGGACGTCGGCTCCCTGGCCACCGAGCTCGCGTCGAAGATCGTCGGCGAGTCGCTGGAGGACGAGGCGCGCCGGTCGCGCGTCGTCGAGCGGTTCCTGGACGACCTGGACGCGCAGACCACCGCCACCGCGGGTAAGGGGAACTGATGCGAGGGACGAGCCGGGCGTCGCTGGTCGCCGCGGAGGGCCGGTTCGAGCCGGTCCTGCGGGCGGCCGGCGCCGAGGGGCTGCTGCTCGGCGAGCAGCTGTTCGCGCTGGTCGACGCGCTGGACTCGTCCGGCTCGCTGCGGCGCACCCTCACCGACCCGTCGGCCGCGGGCGAGGCCAAGGCCGCGCTCGCGACCCGGCTGCTGACCGGTGCCGACCCCCGCGTGGTCGAGGCCGCGCAGGGGCTGGTGCGCGCGCGGTGGTCCGAGGAGGGCGACCTCGCCGACGCCGCCGAGCACCTGGCCTTCTCGGCCGTGCTCGCCTCGGCCGAGGCGGACGGCACGATCGAGCAGGTCCAGTCCGAGCTGTTCCGGCTCGGCCGGGCGCTCGCCGGGCAGCGCGAGGTGCGCCGCCGGCTGTACGACGACACGCTGCACGCCCAGGTGCGCGGCGAGCTCGTCGACCGGCTGACCGCCGGCACCGGCGCGACGGCCACCCGGGTGCTCGCGCGCCGGGCCGCCGTGGCGCCGCGGGGCCGCCGGTACGTGGCGACCCTCGGGCTCCTCGGGGACCTGGTCGCCGAGCGCCGGAGCCGCACGGTCGCCACGGTCACCACCGCGGCCGACCTGGGCCCCGCCCAGCGGGACCGGCTCGCGGACATCCTCGGCCGCGCCTACGGGCGCGAGATCCAGGTGCAGGTCCTGGTGGACCCGCACGTCCTGGGCGGCCTGCGCGTGCAGGTCGGCCCCGAGGTGATCGACGCGACCGTGCTCGCACGGCTGGCGGACGCACGCCGACGACTTGCCAGCTGACGGGCCCGACGGCCCGCCGCCACAGACCAGCCCACCCACGTGGTACCGCACGCCGCGGGCGTGCTGCACGACAGGAGAGATGCCATGAGCGAGCTGCAGATCCGGCCGGAGGACATCCGCGCCGCGCTGGAAAGCTTCGTCACGACGTACGAGCCCACCGGCGCCGCCGCCGAGGAGGTCGGGCGGGTCACCCTGGCCGGCGACGGGATCGCCCGGGTCGAGGGCCTGCCGGGCGCGATGGCCAACGAGCTGCTCCGCTTCGAGGACGGCACGCTGGGCCTCGCGCTCAACCTCGACGTCCGCGAGATCGGCGTCATCGTCCTCGGCGAGTTCACCGGCATCGAGGAGGGTCAGGAGGTCCGCCGCACCGGCGAGGTCCTGTCCGTCCCGGTCGGCGACGCCTTCCTCGGCCGCGTGGTCGACCCGCTGGGTCAGCCGATCGACGGCCTGGGCGAGATCGTCTCCGAGGGCCGCCGCGCGCTCGAGCTCCAGGCCCCGGGCGTCATGGCCCGCAAGTCGGTGCACGAGCCGCTGCAGACCGGCATCAAGGCGATCGACTCGATGATCCCGATCGGCCGCGGCCAGCGGCAGCTCGTCATCGGCGACCGCCAGACCGGCAAGACGGCCATCGCGATCGACACGATCCTCAACCAGAAGGCCAACTGGGAGACCGGCGACCCGGAGCAGCAGGTCCGCTGCATCTACGTCGCCATCGGCCAGAAGGGCTCCACGATCGCGGCCGTGCGCGGCGCGCTCGAGGAGGCCGGCGCCCTGGAGTACACGACGATCGTCGCGGCCCCGGCGTCCGACCCGGCCGGCTTCAAGTACCTGGCGCCCTACACCGGCTCGGCCATCGGCCAGCACTGGATGTACGGCGGCAAGCACGTGCTCATCGTGTTCGACGACCTGTCGAAGCAGGCCGAGGCGTACCGCGCCGTGTCCCTGCTCCTGCGCCGCCCGCCGGGCCGCGAGGCGTACCCGGGCGACGTGTTCTACCTGCACTCCCGCCTGCTGGAGCGTTGCGCGAAGCTGTCCGACGAGCTCGGTGGCGGCTCGATGACCGGTCTGCCGTTCATCGAGACCAAGGCCAACGACGTCTCGGCGTACATCCCGACCAACGTCATCTCCATCACGGACGGCCAGATCTTCCTGCAGTCCGACCTGTTCAACGCGGACCAGCGCCCCGCCGTGGACGTGGGCATCTCGGTGTCCCGTGTCGGTGGTGCCGCGCAGGTCAAGGCGATGAAGCAGGTCTCGGGCACGCTGAAGCTCGACCTGGCGCAGTACCGGTCGCTCGAGGCGTTCGCGATGTTCGCGTCCGACCTGGACGCCGCGTCCCGCGCGCAGCTGACCCGTGGCGCCCGCCTGATGGAGCTGCTGAAGCAGCCCCAGTACTCGCCGTTCCCGGTCGAGGAGCAGGTGGCGTCGATCTGGGCCGGCACCAAGGGCAAGCTGGACGACGTGCCGGTCGAGGACGTCCGCCGGTTCGAGACCGAGCTGCTGGACCACCTGCGCCGCAACACGGACGTGCTCAGCACGATCGCGGAGACGGGCAAGCTCGGCGACGACCTGGAGGAGAAGCTCTCCGCCGCCGTCGACGAGTTCCGCCACGGCTTCCTCAAGGGCGACGGCACGCCGCTGGTCGGCGCCGAGCAGCCCGAGGACGCCACCCCGGTCGAGCAGGAGCAGATCGTCCGGCAGAAGAAGGCCTGACGCATGGCCGGACAGCAGCGGATCTACCGTCAGCGGATCAGGTCGACCCAGTCGCTGAAGAAGATGTTCCGCGCCCAGGAGCTGATCGCGGCGTCCCGCATCGGGCGGGCCCGCGACCGGATGGCGTCGGCGTCGCCGTACGCCCGCGCCATCACCCGGGCCGTCTCCGCGGTCGCGACGCACTCGGACGTCTCGCACCCGCTGCTGGCGGAGCGCGACGACACCACCCGCGTCGCGGTGCTGCTCATCGCCTCGGACCGCGGCATGGCGGGCGCCTACTCGGCGTCCGTCATCCGCGAGACCGAGCGGCTGATCGAGCGGCTCGAGGGCGAGGGCAAGGAGGTCGCGCTCTACATCAGCGGCCGCCGCGCCGAGTCCTACTACCGGTTCCGCGGGCGCGAGCTCGCGGCGGTGTGGACCGGGCAGTCCGACGCCCCGACGTCCGAGCTGGCCGAGGAGATCGCGAGCACCCTGCTCGAGGCCTTCGACGCCGACCCGGCCGACGGCGGTGTGGCGGAGCTGCACATCGTGTCGACGCAGTTCGTCAACATGGTGAGCCAGCGACCGCAGGTCATCCGGATGCTCCCGCTCGAGGTCGTCGAGGGCGTCGCCCCCGCCGGCGAGCACGAGGCGCTCCCGCTGTACGACTTCGAGCCCGACGCGGCCGAGGTGCTGGACGCGCTGCTCCCGCGGTACGTGCGCACCCGGATCTTCGCCTGCCTGCTGCAGGCGGCGGCGTCCGAGCTCGCGGCGCGGCAGCGCGCGATGCACACCGCGACGGAGAACGCCGAGGACCTCATCCGCACGTACACGCGGCTGGCGAACCAGGCCCGCCAGGCCGAGATCACCCAGGAGATCAGCGAGATCGTGTCGGGCGCCGACGCGCTCGCCTCCTGAACCGCCCGACCGCACGACCCGAACCAGCCCGCCGGACACCGGCGGACGACCGAAGGCAGGCAGACATGACCGCGACCACCGTCGACGCGAAGGACACCACGGCCACGCCCGGCGTGGGCCGCGTCGCCCGTGTGATCGGGCCCGTCGTGGACATCGAGTTCCCCGCGGACCAGATCCCCGACATCTACAACGCTCTGACCGTCCACATCGACCTGTCCTCGCAGGGCGAGGGCGAGGAGTCCGGCGGGTTCACGATGACGCTCGAGGTCGCGCAGCACCTCGGCGACTCGCTGGTGCGGGCCATCGCGCTGAAGCCGACCGACGGCCTCGTGCGCGGCGCCCAGGTCACCGACACCGGCGCGCCGATCTCGGTGCCCGTCGGCGACGTCACCAAGGGCCACGTGTTCAACGTGACCGGTGAGGTGCTCAACCTCGGCGAGGGCGAGAAGCTCGAGATCACCGAGCGCTGGCCGATCCACCGCAAGGCCCCGGCGTTCGACCAGCTCGAGTCGAAGACCCAGATGTTCGAGACCGGCATCAAGGTCATCGACCTGCTGACCCCGTACGTCCAGGGCGGCAAGATCGGCCTGTTCGGCGGTGCGGGCGTCGGCAAGACCGTCCTCATCCAGGAGATGATCCAGCGCGTCGCGCAGGACCACGGCGGCGTGTCGGTGTTCGCCGGCGTCGGCGAGCGCACCCGTGAGGGCAACGACCTCATCGTCGAGATGGAGGAGGCGGGGGTCTTCGACAAGACCGCCCTCGTCTTCGGCCAGATGGACGAGCCGCCGGGCACGCGTCTGCGCGTCGCCCTGTCGGCCCTGACGATGGCGGAGTACTTCCGCGACGTCGCGAAGCAGGACGTGCTGCTGTTCATCGACAACATCTTCCGGTTTACCCAGGCCGGCTCCGAGGTGTCGACCCTGCTCGGCCGCATGCCGTCCGCGGTCGGCTACCAGCCGAACCTGGCCGACGAGATGGGTCTGCTCCAGGAGCGCATCACCTCGACCCGCGGCCACTCGATCACCTCGCTGCAGGCGATCTACGTGCCGGCGGACGACTACACCGACCCGGCCCCGGCCACGACGTTCGCGCACCTCGACGCGACGACGGAGCTCTCCCGCGAGATCGCGTCCCGCGGTCTGTACCCCGCGGTGGACCCGCTGGCGTCGACGTCCCGCATCCTCGACCCGCGCTACGTGGGCCAGGAGCACTACGACGTCGCCACCCGCGTGAAGTCGATCCTGCAGCGCAACAAGGAGCTCCAGGACATCATCGCGATCCTCGGCGTCGACGAGCTGTCGGAGGAGGACAAGACGGTCGTGGCGCGGGCGCGCCGCATCCAGCAGTTCCTCTCCCAGAACACCTACATGGCGGAGAAGTTCACCGGCGTCGTGGGCTCCACGGTCCCGGTGTCCGAGACCGTCGAGGCGTTCGCGAAGATCGCCGACGGCGAGTTCGACCACATCGCCGAGCAGGCCTTCTTCAACATCGGCGGCCTCGAGGACCTCGAGCGCAACTGGGCCCGCATCCAGAAGGAGTACGGCGTCTGACGCAGACGTCCGTCGCTCCACCCCGCACGACCCCGATCCACCCCCTTCCAGGAGGTTCTCGTCCCATGGCCCAGCTCGAGGTCGACCTCGTCGACACCGACGGCACCATCTGGTCCGGCGACGCGCGTCAGGTGAGCGCGCCCGCCTCGGACGGCGAGATCGGCATCCTGGCCGGGCACACCCCGGTCCTCTCCGTGCTCCGGCGCGGAGAGGTCCGGGTGATCGAGGCCGGCGGGACCGTGCACCGGTGGTCGGTCGAGGGGGGCTTCCTCTCCGTCGACGGCGACCAGGTGACCGTCGTCGTCGACGCGGCCGAGGCGGTGGCCTCCGGCACGTCCGGCCGCTGACGCCGGCGGGTAGGCCGTGACCGGGCACCAGATCGCGTTCCTCGCGCTGCTGCTCGTCGTGGCCGCGCTCGTGGTCGTCGGCCTCGGGCTGTCGCGGTGGAGCAGCCTCACCCGGCGGGTGGGGTCGTTCCGCTGCTCGCTGCGGGTCGGCACCCGCTGGTCCCGCGGCATCGCGCACTACGGCGCGCGGCACCTGTACTGGTGGCGGCTGCGCTCGCTCGCCCCGCGCCCCGGCCAGGTCTGGCCGCGCGCCGGCATGGAGGTGCTGGAGCGCACCGCGGTCGACGCGTCGGTCGTCGGCGGCCCGTACCTGGTGCGCTGCCGGGTGCCGGGTGCGGCCGGCACCGAGGAGGTCGAGCTCCTCATGACGCCCGAGGCGTACGCCGGGCTGACGTCCTGGCTGGAGGCCGCACCGCCGGTGCCGCACCACGTGATCTGACCCCCTAAGGACCCTCTCGATGCGCCTGCTCGTCGCGCGCTGCTCGGCCCGGTACAGCGGCCGGCTCAACGCCCACCTGCCCCTGGCGACCCGGCTCGTGGTGGTCAAGGCCGACGGCTCGGTGCTGCTGCACTCCGACGGCGGCTCGTACAAGCCGCTGAACTGGATGAGCCCGCCGTGCACCCTGCGCACCGAGGACGCGGCGGGCGAGGCCCTCGAGCGCGGCGTCTCCCAGGTGTGGACCGTCCAGCACACCAAGAGCGACGACCGCCTCGTCATCGAGGTGCACGAGGTCCTGCACGACTCGGACCACGACCTGGGCGTCGACCCCGGGCTCGTCAAGGACGGCGTCGAGGCGCACCTCCAGGAGCTGATGGCCGCGCAGATCGACGTGCTCGGCGCCGGGCACACGCTGGTGCGCCGGGAGTACCCGACCGCCATCGGCCCGGTCGACATCCTCGCGAAGGACGCCGCCGGCGCGACCGTGGCCATCGAGATCAAGCGCCGCGGCGACATCGACGGCGTCGAGCAGCTGACCCGGTACCTGGAGCTGCTGAACCGCGACCCGCTGCTGGCGCCGGTGCGGGGCGTCTTCGCGGCGCAGGAGATCAAGCCGCAGGCGCGCGTGCTCGCCACGGACCGGGGCATCGCCTGCCTGGTGCTCGACTACGACGCGATGCGCGGCGTCGACGACGTGGACTCGCGCCTGTTCTGACCCGCGGGTGCCCCGCGCGGCCCGGGCCGTGCGCCATGATGGGCCCGTGACCACCGCCGACACCGCTCCCGCCGCCGTCGTCCTGCGCGGGGAGGTGGTGACCCCCTCGGAGGTCGTGCCCGACGGCGCCGTCGTGCTCGCCGAGGGCCGCATTGCCTGGCTCGGCCCCGCCGCCCAGGTCCCCGGGCGCTGGGCGCCGGACCTGCCGCCGGACCCGGCTCCCGGGACCACCCTGCTGCCCGGCCTGGTGGACCTGCACGACCACGGCGGCGGCGGGTCGAGCTTCCCGGACGCGACGACGCGCGACGAGGCGCTGGTCGCCGTGCGCGAGCACCTGCGGCACGGCACGACGAGCCTGGTCGCCTCGCTGGTGACCGCGCCGCGCGACGTGCTGCTGGCCCGCGCGGCGCTGCTGGCGGACCTGGTGGAGTCGGGCGACCTGGTCGGCATCCACGCCGAGGGCCCGTTCCTGTCGGCCGACCGCTGCGGTGCGCAGAACCCGGCCGACATGCTCCCCGGCGACCCGGAGCTCGTCGCGGACCTCGTGGCGGCCGCGCGCGGGCACCTCGTGACGATGACGGTCGCGCCGGAGGTCCCGGGTGTCGCCGACGGGTCCGGTGCCGCCGGGGCGGGCGCGGGCGCGGACGTGCTGGCGGCGCTGGTCCGCGGGGGCGCGGTGCCGTCGGTCGGGCACACGGACGCCGCGTCCGAGCAGGTGGACGCCGCGGTGCACCGTGCGCGCGCCCTGCTGACCGGACGCCTCGGCGCGCCGGGCCGGTCGCCCCGGCCCACGGCGACCCACCTGTTCAACGGCATGCGCCCGCTGCACCACCGGGACCCGGGCCCGATCGCCGCGTGCCTCGCGGCGGCCGCGCGCGGGGACCTGGTCGTCGAGCTCGTCGCGGACGGCACGCACCTCGCGGACGGCACGGTGCGCGCGGTGTTCGACCTGGTCGGCCCGGGGTCGATCGCGCTGGTGACGGACGCGATGGCCGCGGCCGGCATGGCGGACGGCGACTACCGGCTCGGCCCGATGGCCGTGCGGGTGGGCGACGGCGTCGCCCGGATCCTGGCGGACGACGGCTCGGCGGGGGCGATCGCGGGCGGTACGGCGCACCTGCTCGACGTCGTGCGGACCGTCGTCGGCGCGGGGATCGGGCTGGTGGCGGCGGTGCGCGCTGCGGCGACGACCCCGGCGGAGGTCCTGGGCCGACCCGACCTGGGCGCGCTGGCGGTCGGGCGGCGGGCCGACGTGGTCGTGACGGACGAGGACCTGGCGCCGGTGGCGGTCTACCGCGCGGGACGGCTGGTCACGGCCTGACGGGATCCGGCGCCGGCGCGGCGACGCTGCCGTGGTCGGTGAACGCGGGGGAGACCAGCCGGGTCTCGGCGAGCTCCTCCCCGGACAGCCGGGCCATCACCATCTCGACGGCGATCCGGCCGATCCGCTCGCCGGGCACCTCGATGAGCGACACCGGCACCGGCAGCCCGGCGGCCATCTCGGCGGGGCTGACCGCGACGACCGACAGGTCGTCCGGCACCTGTAGACCGCGCTCGGCGGCGCGCGCGAGCAGGCCGCCGAGGGCCGCCTCGTTGTGCACGACGAGCCCGGTGGTGCCCGGGTGCTCGGCCAGCACGGCGTCGAGCGCGGCGGCACCGCCGGAGAAGGTGGGCTCCGCCGGCACGACGTCCGCGGCCACACCGGTCGCGGCCGCCTGCTCGAGCACCCCCTGCCGCATCCGGACGGCGTAGTTCGCCCGGTGGTCGAGGCGGTCCTGGGACGCGCCGACCAGCACGAGCCGCTGGTGCCCGTGCCGGGCGAGCTCCCGGACCGCGAGCCGCCCCGCCCCGGCGAAGTCGAGGTCGACGCAGCTCAGCCCGGTGGTGTCGTCCGGGACGCCGATGAGGATGCTGGGCAGCGCGAGGGCGCGCAGCGCGGGCAGCCGGGCGTCGTCGGACTCGATGTCCATGACGATGAGGGCGTCGGCGGTCGAGCTCGCGGCGACCCGGTCGATGCCCTGCGCATCGTCCTGGGTGAGCACCAGGACGTCGTGGTCGTGCTCGCGCGCGGTGGTCACGACGCCCCCGACGAACTGCATGATGATCTGCACGTTGATCCCCGGCCGGAACGGCACCATCAGGGCGATCACGTTGCTGCGGCTGGACGCGAGGGCCCGCGCCCCGGCGTGCGGGCGGTACCCGAGGTCGGCGATCGCCCGCTGCACCCGGTCGCGGGTGGGCCCGGAGATCGTGCGCTTGCCGCTCAGCACGTAGCTGACGGTCGAGACGGACACCCCCGCCGCGCGGGCCACGTCCCCGATGGTCGCCATCCGCCCAGGGTAGTGGGGGTGCGGGGGCGCTCGACGCAGGTCGGCGGAGCCTCGTGGCGACCGGCGCCCGTGCGGCTGGGCGCGGCGTCGGTCGGGCGGCGCGAACGAAGCGCTTCGCACTGTGCAAGCGATTCGACAAACCGCGACCCGTGACTGATCCGTCGTGTCGATCTGCTCCGGCGCGCCCGCGTGATCCAGGCCGTTGACGTGCGCGCGCGGGCAGCCGTTACCATCGAAGCGATTCGATCAACGTCGTGACCGTTTCGAGACCTCAGGGGCTGGACGCCTACCCAGAACCGGGCCTACAGTGACGACCGCGCGAAGCGCTTCGACACCTCACGGACGAGGTGTCGCCGAGACAGGGCCGTCGAGGGAGAGGGCTGCACGATGGTGACGATGCAGGACGTGGCACGCCGGGCCGGCGTCGCGCTGTCCACCGTGTCGGCCACGCTCACCGGCGCCCGCCCCGTCTCCGCCGCGACCCGGGCCCGGGTCGAGTCCGTGATGGACGAGCTGGGCTACCGGCCCAACGCCCTGGCCCGCGGCCTGGCGACCCGCCGCAGCCGGGTGCTCGCGCTGACCTACCCGGTCGCCGACTCCGGCCTCAGTCGGACGTCCGCCGAGTTCGTGCTCAGCGCGGCCGCCGTCGCCCAGGAGCGCGGGTACCAGCTGGTGCTCTGGCCGTTCGCGGCCGAGGACGCCGACGGGGTGCTCGACGTCGCCCGCCGCGGCCTGGCCGACGGCGTGCTGGTCATGGAGGTGCACGCCTGGGACGCCCGGGTCGCGGCGCTGCGCGGTGCCGGCGTCCCGGTGACGCTCATCGGGCGGACCGCCGAGGACGCGGACCCCGACGTGCCGACCGTGGACGTCGACTTCGCCGCCACGCTCGCCGACGCGGTCGCGCACCTCGCGGGGCTGGGCCACCGGCGGATCGCGTTCGTGAACCACGCCGAGCACCGGCTCGCCGAGGGCCACGGCCCGACCGTGCGCGCCGCCGCGGCGTACACCGCCGAGATGCTCGCCCGCGGGCTCGACCCGGTGCAGGTGTACGCCGAGGAGTCGGTGGCGGGCGGCCGGACGGCCCTGGCCGCGCTGCTCGACGCCGAGCCGGCGCCCACGGCGGTCATCACCATGAACGAGGACGCGACCTTCGGCGTGGCCGCCGAGATCGCGGCCCGCCGCGTGGCGGTGCCGGAGGAGCTGTCCGTGCTCGCGGTGGTGTCGTCCCCGGCGGTCGCCGGGCAGACGGTGCCGCCGCTCACGACGCTGCACGCCCCCGGCGCGCAGCTCGGGCGGGCGGGCGTCGACGCCCTGCTCGCCCTGCTCGGCACCGGCGAGGTGCCGGCGCCCGTCCTGGAGCCGTGCCGGCTCGTGGACCTCGGCAGCACCGGCCCGGCGCCGCGCCCCGCCGAGGCGGCCGCGCTCGCCGGGGCCGGGACCCCCTAGACCGAACGACGACGGGGCGCCGGCGACCGCCGGACCCCGACCAGCACAGCAGGAACTCGACGAGGAGGACGTGTGATGGCATCTGCGCGGAAGCGGTACGTGGCCGGCGCCCTGGCGCTCGCCCTGCCGCTCGCCCTGGCGGCGTGCGGCGGAGACAGCAGCGGCGGGGGCGGTGGCTCGGACGGCGACACGCTGACCGTCTGGCACTACGAGAACGACGACTCGGCGATGGGCCAGGCGTGGGCCAAGGCCATCGAGATCTTCGAGGACGAGCACCCGGACGTCACGGTGACCGTCGAGAACCAGACGTTCGAGCAGATCCAGAAGAACGCCAAGATCTTCCTGACCGGCGACGACGTGCCGGACGTCATGGAGTACAACAAGGGCAACGCGACCGCGGGCCAGCTCGCCTCGCAGGGGCTGATCACGCCGCTGACCGAGGAGGCCGACTCCCGCGGCTGGGCGGACACCCTGCCCGACTCGATCCAGACCACCGCGATGTACGACGAGCAGGGCCTGATGGGCTCCGGCGACTGGTACGGGGTGCCGAACTACGGCGAGTTCGTCGGCGTCTACTACAACCAGGACATGCTGGACGCGCAGGGCATCGCGCAGCCGACGACGTTCGACGAGTTCGAGGCCGCGCTCGCCACGTTCAAGGCGGCCGGCATCACCCCGCTCGCCGAGGCCGGCGCGGAGTACCCGCTCGGCCAGCTCTGGTACGAGCTCGTGCTGCACTACGGCGACCGCGACCTGATCGACGACTACCAGCTGTTCGCGGACGACGTCGACTTCCGGAACGAGGCGTTCACGCAGGCGACCGAGAAGCTCGACGAGTGGATCAAGGCCGGCTACATCGCCTCCGACTCCGCCGCGCTGACCGCCGAGGACATGGGCGTGTCGTTCATCAACGGCACCTACCCGATCATGGTCTCCGGCTCCTGGTGGTTCGGCCGCCTGGTCGAGGAGATCCCGTTCACCTGGACCCAGGCGCTGTTCCCGGACAACACGATGCACCCGGGCTCGTCCGGCAACCTGTGGGTCGTCCCGGAGAACGCCGCCAACAAGGACCTGGCGTACGACTTCATCGACATCACGCTGCGCCCCGAGGTGCAGGAGATCCTCGGCCAGAAGGGCGGCCTGCCGGTCGCCGGCGACTCCTCGTCGATCACCGACGCCAAGACCAAGGAGATGACCGAGAACTTCGAGTCGATCCTCGACGAGGACGGCCTGGCGTTCTACCCCGACTGGCCGGTTCCCGGTTACTACGACGTGATCGTGAGCGAGCTCCAGTCGCTGGTCAACCAGTCGAAGACCCCGTCGCAGGTGCTGGACGGCCTGTCCACCGCCTACCAGGACGGCAAGACGGACCTGCTCGAGGGCTGAGCACCCGCACCCCCGCCCGGGCCGGCGCGCGTCGCCGGCCCGGGCGCCCCACCTCTCGAGGAGCCGCATTGACCACCGTCGACCGCGCTGCGCCCCCGTCGGAGCCGCGCACCCGCGGCACCCGCCGCGGCCGCCGTTCGCGCGACTGGGTCGGGTACCTGCCCTACCTGCTGCCCGGACTGATCGCCTTCACCGTCGTCATCCTGATCCCGTTCGGGATGAACATCTGGTACAGCCTGCACAAGTGGAAGGGCGGCAACGCCCCGCTGCGCTGGTACGGGCTCGGCAACTACACCGACCTGCTCGCGGACGAGCAGTTCTGGACGTCGTTCCGGAACTCGATCGCGATGATCCTCGCGATGGTGGTGGTGCCGACGCTGATCGGCCTGCTGCTCGCGACCACGCTGTTCGACGTGCTCGGCAAGCGGTTCGGCCCGCGCGTGGCCTCCGTGCTCCGCGCCACCTACTACCTGCCGCAGATCCTGCCCGTCGCCGTCGCCGGCGTGCTGTGGAACTGGATCCTCAACTCCCAGACCGGCGCGGTGAACGTGGTCCTGCGGGAGATCGGCGTCGCAAACCCGCCCAACTGGCTGGGCTCGACGGACACCGCGCTGCCGACCGTGATGCTCGTGCTGATCTGGATCCAGATCGGCTACCCGGTCGTCATCTTCATGTCCGCGCTGCAGCGGGTCGACCCCGAGCTGTACGAGGCGGCCGAGCTCGACGGCGCCGGCTGGTGGCACCGGTTCCGCGCCATCACGATCCCCCAGATCAAGCCCGAGACGTTCGTCATCACGCTCACCTGCACCGTGGCCGCGCTCAAGGTGTTCGGCCCCATCTACGTGCTGACCCGCGGCGGCCCGGAGTCCTCGACGCTCGTGCCGTCCTACTACTCGTACCTGAACTTCTTCGACAAGTCGAAGGTCGGCTACGGGGCCGCGATCGCGAACGTCCTGACGGTCCTGATCATCGCGATCGCCGTCGTCATCATGGTGCTGCAGGCCCGCAGCGCCCGCCGTGAGGAGGAGGGTCGCTGATGGCCGCCCCGATCGAGACGCTGCCGACCCCGGTCGCCACGGGCCGGCCCCCGCGCGCGCCGCGCGCGAAGGCCACCGACGCCGACCGCCGGCACCGCCGCGGCACCGCGCGCTGGTTCGTGCTCGCCGCCGCCGTGCTGGTCGCCGTGGTCATGCTCGTGCCGTTCGTCATCATGGTGCTGAACGCGTTCAAGGCGCCGGCGGACTACTCCCAGAACGGCCCGCTGTCCTGGCCGGTGGAGTTCTACACCGAGGGCCTGCGCAACTTCTGGACCCGCGTGAACTTCCCCGAGAAGCTGGTCAACTCCGTCTGGATCTCCGGCGCGGTCGCGATCTTCGGTGTCACGCTGTCGCTGTTCAGCTCGTACGCGCTCGGCGTCGGCCGGGTCCGGGGCCGGATGTGGATCGTCACGCTGTTCCTGCTCGCGAACATGCTGCCGCAGGAGGTGCTGGTCTACCCGCTGTTCCAGATGGCGCAGGAGGTGGGGCTGTCGAACAACCAGTGGTCGGTCATCATCATCTTCACCGTCATCCAGGCGGCGTTCGGCACGTACCTGCTGTCCTCGGTGCTCGGCACGTTCCCGAAGGCGCTGCTCGAGGCCGCGTCCCTCGACGGCGCGGGCCGGTGGCGGACGCTGTGGGGCGTCGTGTTCCCCGTGGTCCGGCCGACGCTCAGCGTCCTGCTGATCTTCTTCTTCATCTGGACGTGGAACGAGTTCTTCATCCCGCTGGTCATGCTCACGACCAACGCCACCCAGACGATCCCGGTGGCCCTCGCCTCGCTGCAGGGCGACCGCATGATGGACGCCCCCACGACCAACGCGGGCGCCCTCGTCTCGATGATCCCGGCGATCGTCTTCTTCCTCATCTTCCAGCGCACGCTGACCCGCGGGATCACCGCGGGCGCGGTCAAGTAAGGGCACCTGAATGAAGTTCACCGACGGCTACTGGCAGACCCTCCCCGGCGTCACGGTGCAGCGCCCGCGCGCGGTCGACGACGTCGTGCTGGGCGAGCGGTCGCTCACCGCCTACGCCGGCACCGGCCGCCTCGTCACGCGCGGCGACACCCTGAACCACCCGCTCATCACGATCACCCTCGACTCGCCCGCCGAGGGGGTGCTCGGCGTGACCATCGAGCACCACCAGGGCGGCGTCGACCACGGGCCGGCGTTCGCACTCGCCGACGCGGCCCCGCACGTCACGGTCGCCGGGCCCACGGAGGACGATTCCCGGGCCTCGCTCACGACCGGCAACCTCACCGCCCGGGTCAGCACCACGGGGGAGTGGGCGCTCGACGTCGAGGTCGACGGCCGGGTCGTCACCGGCGCCACCTCGCGCGGCGTCGGCGTGATCACCGACGCGGAGGGCCGACCGTTCGTCCGCGAGCAGCTCGGCCTGGGCGTGGGCGACCACGTCTACGGCCTCGGCGAGCGGTTCACCCCGTTCGTGAAGAACGGCCAGACCGTCGACATCTGGAACGCCGACGGCGGCACCTCCTCAGAGCAGTCCTACAAGAACGTGCCGTTCTACCTGACCGACGCGGGCTACGGCGTGTTCGTCGACCACCCCGGGCACGTCTCGTTTGAGATCGGCTCCGAGGTCGTCTCCCGCACCCAGTTCAGCGTCGCCGGGCAGCGGCTGCGGTACTACGTCATCGCGGGCCCCGAGCCCAAGGACGTGCTGCGCCGGTACACCGCGCTCACCGGGCGCCCGGCCGCCGTGCCGGACTGGTCGTACGGCCTGTGGCTGTCGACCTCGTTCACCACGGACTACGACGAGGCCACCGTCATGTCGTTCATCGACGGGATGGCCGAGCGCGGCCTGCCGCTGTCGGTGTTCCACTTCGACTGCTTCTGGATGCGCCGGTTCCACTGGTGCGACTTCGTCTGGGACCCGGCGACGTTCCCGGACCCCGAGGGCCTGCTGCGCCGGCTGCACGAGCGGGACCTGCAGGTGTGCGTGTGGATCAACCCGTACATCGCGCAGCGGTCGCACCTGTTCGCCGAGGGCGCCGAGCTCGGCTACCTGGTCAAGCGCGCCGACGGCTCGGTCTGGCAGTGGGACCTGTGGCAGGCCGGCATGGGCCTCGTCGACTTCACCAACCCCGACGCCACCGCGTGGTTCCAGGGCAAGCTGCGGGCGCTGCTCGACATGGGCGTCGACTGCTTCAAGACCGACTTCGGCGAGCGGATCCCCACGGACGTCGTCTGGCACGACGGCTCCGACCCCGAGCGGATGCACAACTACTACACGCACCTCTACAACAAGGCGGTCTTCGAGCTGCTGGAAGAGGTGAAGGGCGAGGGCGAGGCCGTGCTGTTCGCGCGGTCGGCCACCGCCGGCGGCCAGCAGTTCCCCGTGCACTGGGGCGGCGACTGCGAGTCGACGTTCGTGTCCATGGCCGAGTCCCTGCGCGGCGGGCTGTCGCTCGCGTCGTCCGGCTTCGGCTACTGGTCGCACGACATCGGCGGCTTCGAGGGCACCCCGGACGCCGCGGTGTTCAAGCGCTGGCTCGCGTTCGGCCTGCTGTCCTCGCACTCCCGGCTGCACGGCTCGTCGTCGTACCGGGTGCCGTGGGCGTTCGACGAGGAGTCGGTCAAGGTCACCCAGCGGTTCACCGAGCTCAAGCTGTCGCTCATGCCGTACCTGTCCGCGGTGGGCCGCGAGGCGCACACCGACGGGCTGCCGGTCATGCGGCCGCTGTTCCTCGAGTTCCCGGACGACCCGGGCGCCGCGACGGTCGACACCCAGTACGCGCTCGGCTCGTCCCTGCTCGTCGCGCCGGTGTTCACCGCCGAGGGCGACGTGGACGTCTACGTGCCCGAGGGGGAGTGGACGTCGCTGCTCGACGGCTCGACGGTGTCCGGCCCGCGGTGGCACCGGCAGCGGCACGGCTTCGACTCCCTGCCCGTGCTCGTCCGGCCCGGCACGCTGCTGCCGGTCGGCGCCCGCACCGACCGGCCGGACTACGACCACGCCGACGGCGTCACGCTCCGGGTGTTCGGGCTGGCGGACGGCGCCGAGGCCCGGACCACGGTCCGCGGCACGGCGGGCGACGTGGAGTTCGTCGCGCGCCGGTCGGGGTCGACGGTCACGGTCGAGGCCACGGGCGCGGTCCCGTCGACCTGGTCGGTGGCCGCGGCCCTGGGCACCCCGGTCGAGGCCACGGGCCCCCGCGCGGAGCTCACCCTCCCGCTCTGACCCACCCCTTCTCCAGCCCACCCGCCGAGTGGGCAGTCGATGTCGCCTCCCGGGGGCCGGACGGGACATCTACTGCCCGCTCGGCGCGGACCGCAGGGCGGCGGGAGCGCTCCCACCGTCGTGTATCGTATCGATTCGACATCGCCGTCCCGCGGCTCGACCGAACCGAGGAACCTCCATGACCACCTCTCGCCCCTCCGGGCGCACGTTCCCCGCCGACTTCCTGTGGGGGTCCGCCACCGCGTCCTACCAGATCGAGGGCGCCGCGACCGAGGGCGGCCGCGGGCCGTCCATCTGGGACACGTTCTCCGCGCGCCCGGGTGCCGTGCTGAACGGCGACACCGGCGCCGTCGCCGCCGACCACTACCACCGGGTCCCCGAGGACGTCGCGCTCATGCAGTCGCTCGGCCTGCAGGCGTACCGGCTGTCGATCGCCTGGCCGCGCGTGCAGCCGACCGGGTCGGGGGAGTGGAACGCCGAGGGCATCGCCTTCTACACCGACCTCGTCGACCGGCTGATCGCGGCCGGCATCAAGCCTGTCGTCACGCTGTACCACTGGGACCTGCCGCAGGCCCTGGAGGACGAGGGCGGCTGGGCGAACCGCGAGACCGCGTACCGGTTCGCCGACTACGCCCGCAAGCTCGCCGAGGTGCTGGGCGACAAGGTCACCGTGTGGACCACGCTCAACGAGCCGTGGTGCTCCGCGTACCTGGGCTACGCCTCCGGCGTGCACGCCCCGGGCCGCACCGAGCCCGCCGCCTCGCTGGCCGCCGTGCACCACCTCAACCTCGCGCACGGCCTCGCGGCCCGCGCGATCCGCGAGGTGCTCGGCGACGCCGCCCAGGTCTCGATCACGCTCAACCTGCACGTGACCCGGGCCGCGTCCGACGCCCCCGAGGACGTCGAGGCCAAGCGTCAGGTGGACACCGTCGCGAACGAGGTGTTCCTGCAGCCGCTGCTCGAGGGCCGGTACCCGGAGAACGTGTTCGCGCAGACGGCCGCCGTGTCCGACTGGTCGTTCGTGCAGGACGGCGACCTCGAGATCATCCGGCAGCCGATCGACCTGCTCGGCATCAACTACTACTCGACGGGCCGCGTGCAGCGCCTGCACGGCGAGCCGGTCGTGGGCGACGGCAGCCCCGGCGTCGACGGCCACAAGTCGTCCGTCGTCAGCCCGTGGGTCGGCTGCGACGACGTCGAGTGGCTGCCGCAGCCCGGCCCGCACACCGCGATGGGCTGGAACATCGAGCCCCAGGGCCTGGTCGACCTGCTGCTCGAGGTGCACGAGCGCTACCCGTCGGTGCCGCTCGCGGTCACCGAGAACGGTGCCGCGTTCGCCGACGAGGTGTCCGCCGACGGCCGGGTGCACGACCTCGACCGCGTCGAGTACCTGCACGACCACATCGACGCCGTGGGCGCCGCGATGGACGCCGGCGCCGACGTGCGCGGCTACTTCGTGTGGTCGCTGATGGACAACTTCGAGTGGGCCTACGGGTACGACCGCCGGTTCGGCATCGTGCGCGTCGACTACGACACCCTGGAGCGGACGCCCAAGGACTCGGCGCTCTGGTACCGCGACCTGGTGGCGACCCGCACCATCGCACCGGCGGAGTCGGCGGCCGGGCTGTCCTGACGCCGGACCCCGCAGGGGACCGCACGCACGCCCGGGGGGCGGCCGCCGCACGGTGGCCGCCCCCCGGCGCGCCGGGGGACAATCGGCACGTGCCGTCCTCCCGCCGCTCCGGCAAGCGCCCCTACGCCGCCGAGCACGTCCCGCTCGACCTCGACCGGGTGCGCGGCGGCCGCACCACCGAGGAGGCGGCCGACGGCGCGTGGACCGTGCAGCGCGTCGGCGGGTCCGACCGCACGTTCCGCTGCCCCGGGTGCGACCAGGAGATCGCGCCGGGCACGCCGCACGTCGTCGCCTGGCGGTCCGACGGGCTGTTCGGGGCCGACTCCGCGCTCGCGGACCGGCGGCACTGGCACCCCGCGTGCTGGTCCGCGCGGCACCGGCGCGGGCCCACCCGGCGCTGACCGGCGCGCGTCCCGGACTACGCTCGATCGCGATGACCACCGCAGCCGCCCCCACGCCCATCCGCTCGCTGACCGTCCTGCCCGCGCACCGCGAGGAGGTCGAGCTGCACACGGCCGACGGGCTCACGCTCGTCGGCGAGCTCGCGCTCCCGGTCGAGCCCGACGGCACCCCGCGCACCCCGGCGGCGACGCTGGTCACGCTGCACCCGCTGCCCACGCACGGCGGCTACATGGACTCGCACGTGCTGCGCAAGGCCGCCTGGCGGCTGCCCGCCCTCGCCGACGTGGCGGTCCTGCGGTTCAACACCCGCGGCACGTCCAGCCCGCGCGGCACCAGCGAGGGCGCGTTCGACGGCGGCGTGGCCGAGAAGTTCGACGTGCACGCCGCGATCGAGCTCGCCGAGTTCCGCGACCTGCCGCACCCGTGGCTCGTCGGCTGGTCGTTCGGCACCGAGCTCGCGCTGATGCACGGCCTGGACCCCGCCGTCGAGGGCGCGATCCTGCTGTCCCCGCCGCTGCACCGCGCGACCGACGCCGACCTCGACGCCTGGGACGCCGACGGCAAGCCGCTGGTGGTCCTGGTCCCGGAGCATGACGACTACCTGCGCCCCGCCGAGGCCCGCGAGCGGTTCGCCCGCGTGCGCCAGGCCGAGGTCGTCGCGGTCGACGGCGCGAAGCACCTGTGGGTGGGGGAGCCGTACGTGCGGCGGGTGCTGGACGAGATCGTCCGGCACGTGCGCCCGGGCCTGCCGCTGCCGCTGCCGACCACCTGGGCCGGTCCGAGCGAGCAGGCCGAGGCGCCCGCCGTGCCGCAGTCGCCCGACGGCGAGGCCTTCGCCGGGTCCGACCAGGAGGACGCATGACCGCCACCGTCTCGCTGCGCGCGCTGCGCCCGGGCACCGGGCTCCCGCTGGTCCTGCTGCACGCCTTCCCGCTCGACTCCCGGATGTGGGCCGACGTCGCCGCGCTGGTCGACGGACCGGTGCTCGCGGTCGACCTGCCCGGGCTCGGCGCTGCGCAGGGCGTGGCGCTCCCGGAGCCGTCGCTCGAGGCGGCCGCCGACGCGGTGGCCGCCGTGCTCGCCGAGGCCGGGCACGCCCGCGCGGTCGTCGCGGGCCTGTCGATGGGCGGGTACGTCGCGCTCGCGCTGACCGAGCGGCACCCGGGGCTCGTCGCCGGGCTGGGGCTGCTCGACACCAAGGCGGTCGCCGACACCGACGAGGCGCGCGCGAACCGGCTGCGGATCGCCGCCGCGGTCGAGTCGGCCGGCACCGTGGACGAGGTGCTGCCGATGGCGACCGCCCTGATCGGGGAGGCCGCGCGCGAGCGGCCCGAGCTCGTCGCCCGGCTCGAGGCGCTGATCGGCGCGCAGCCGCCGGCCGGCGTCGCGTGGTCCCAGCGGGCGATGGCCGCGCGGCCGGACCGCACCGCCGTGCTCGCGGGCTACCGGGGTCCGGCGCTCGTGCTCGTCGGCGCGGAGGACCAGCCGACCCCGGTGACCGAGGCGCGGGGCATGGCGGACGCGCTGGGCGTCGAGGCCGTGGTCGTCCCGGGCGCGGGGCACCTCACCGCCGTCGAGTCGCCGGGCGCGGTCGCGTCGGCGCTGGGCGACCTCCTGGAGCGGGCCCGAGGCTGAGGCCCGGACGGCCGCGGCCCGAGACGTCGGACGCCCGGGCCGTCAGGCCCCGTCGTCCCCGAGCGCGCGGGCCAGCGCGACCGGCAGGTCCAGCGACTCCCCGTCCTTGCCGCCCGCCCCGATCACCAGCGGCGGGTCCTGCGGCTCGGGGCGCACCCCACGCAGCCGCGCCGCGAGCGACGGCGGCACGGTGAGGACGTAGAAGCCGCCGTCGGTGCCGACCGCGACGGTGCGGTCCCGGCGCAGGTACCAGCCCTCCAGCGGCGTGCGGTAGCGACCGCGACCGCCGTAGCCCTGGGCGTGCAGCGGCTCGGGCGCCACCCCGCGGGTGCGGGCGTCCGCCACGAACCGCGCGATGAGCTCGCGGGCGCGGGCCGACTCGGCCTGGCGGCGGGCGCGCAGGGCGGCCTCGTGCGCGTCGGCGGCCTCGCGGCGGCGGGAGCGCCAGTCGGCTGCGCGGTCGGGCGCGGCGCCGGCGTCGGCCGGTGCGCCCGCCCCGGCCGCAGGCTCCCCGTGCCCGGCCGCGCCGTCGGACCCGGCCGGGCCCGACGGCGCGTCGCGCTCGGTCACTTCTCGGCCGGCGCGGCCGCGGCCTCGTCCCCGGCGGTCTCGACGCCGTCGGCGGGCTGCTGCGCCGCGGCGGCCGCGGCCTGGTCGGCGGCGGGGCGCTCGGCGTCCTGGGCGGCCGGCGCACCCGCGTCGGTCGCGGCGTCCGCGGGCGTGCCGCTGGGCGCGGCGTCACCGGCGGTGCCGCCGGACGTCGCCCCGGCGGGCTCCGCGGCACCCGGCGTCCCGCCCGTCGTGGGCGCGGCACCGCCCGCGGGCGTCGCCCCGGTGGCCTTCGCGTCGTCCTTCGCCTCGGCGGGCGCCGGCACCGCCGGCGTCGCGGCCGACACCGGGGCGGGCCGGCCCTTGCCCCGCGCGGGGCGCGCGGCCGGGCGGGCCGTCTGCTTCGCGTCGAACTGCGCCTGCGCGGCGTCGGCCCTCTCCAGCGTCTGCCGGCTCGGGACCGGGTCGTGCCCGAGCAGGTTGCGCAGCTCGTCCAGGTAGGACGTGATCGACTCGCGCTGCCGGTTGAGGTCCTCGACCTGGCGCTGCGCCGTGGTGCGCTCGCGCTCGGACTCGGCCATCGCCTCGGACAGCGTCTTCTCGGCGTGCTCGCGGGCCTCCGCGACGACGCGGTCGGCGTTCGCCCGGGCGTTCGAGAGCAGCTCCTTGGAGTGGTTCTGCGAGTCGACGCGGATCTTCTCCGCCTGCTCGAGCGCCTTGGCGACGCGCTGCTCGGCGTCCGCGGCGTGCGCCTCGGCGTCCGAGACCAGCTTCTCCGTCTCGGCCCGGGCGGTGGCGTGCCGCTCGGCGTCCGCGCGCTCCGCGGCCTCGCGCTGCGCGGCGATCTGCAGCTCGGCGTCGGCGAGCTGCTGGCGGGCCTGCGCGGTGAGCGCGTCGGCCTCGGCGCGGGCGGTCGACCGGACCTCGTCGGCGGCCCGGTTCGCCTCGGTGAGCTGGCGCTCGACGTCCAGGCGGGTGGCCTCGCGCAGCTCGGCGACCTCGCGCTCCGTGCGCTCGCGCAGCTCGGCCGCGTCCCGCTCGGTCCGCTCGCGGAGCTCGGTGGTCTCGCGCTCGGTCAGCGCCCGCAGCGTGGCGGCCTCGTGCTCCGTGCGCTCGCGCAGCTCGGTGGTCTCGCGCTCGGCGGCGGCGCGGAGCTCGCTCGCGTACTGCTCGGACTCCGCGCGGTGCGCGGCGAGCGCCTGCTCGGCCTCCTGGCGGGTCGCGGCGATCTCGTCGGCGACGGCCGCGCGCAGCTCCGCGGTCTCGCGGTCGGCGGTCGCCCGCACGAAGCCGGAGTACTGCTCGGCCTCGGCACGCAGGGCGGTGGTCTCCGCGGTGGCCCGCTGCTGCGCCTCGGCGGCGGCGCGCTCCGCGGCGGACCGCAGCGAGTCGGCGTGCGCGGCGGCGTCGGCGCGCAGGGTGCGGGACTCCTCGGCCGCGGCCTGCCGGGCCTCGGCGATCTCGGTCGCGGCGACCGACCGCTGCATCGCGGCCCAGCGCTCCGCCTCGGTGCGCAGCTCGGCGAGCTCCGCGGTCACCCGCTGGCGCAGCGCCGTCGTCTCGGCGTCGGCCGCCTGGCGCAGGTCCTGGTCGTACCGCTCGGCCTCGGCGCGCATCGCGGTCGTCTCCGACTCCGTGCGGCTGCGCAGCTCCTCGGCGGCCTGCTCGGTGCTGATCCGGAGCTCGGTCGTCTCGCGCTCGACCGTCGCCCGCAGCGTGCCGAGCTCGCGCTCCAGCGTCGCCCGGCGCTCGCTCTCCTCCGTCTGGATGGCGGTCTGGATCCGGGCGGCCTCGCGCTCCGCCGACCCGACCAGCTCCTCCGCGCGGCGCTGCGCGCCGGTCAGCGCGCTCTCGGCCTCGGTGTGCGCCGTCGACCGCTCCTCGGTGGCCTCGCGACGCGCGGTCGCGAGCATCTCGGCGACCTCGTTCTCCGCGCGAGCGCGCAGCTGCCCGGCCGCGAGCCGCGCCCGGGCCAGGGCGTCGGACGCCTGCGCGTTCGCCTGCTGCACGACGTCGGACGACTGCTCCTCCGCCGAGCGGAGCAGCATCTCGATCCGCGAGCCCAGGCCGGAGTAGGTCGGGCGCTCGGCCTCGCGGAGCTGGCGGTGCGCCTCGGACAGCTCGCCCGAGATCTGCAGCACGCGCTCGTCCATCGAGGCGACCTGGCTGCGGGCGTCCTGCAGCGCGCGCTCGAGCTCCTGCATCCGGGTGTCGACGGGTCCGCGGTCGTAGCCACGGAAGTTGACCACCGGGAAGGGCGTACGGTCGTCTGCCACGAAGTTCCTCCTGCGAGCGCGCGCGAGCGCTTGTGGGGACGGCCTCCGGGCGGGAGGCTCGGGGCGTCGGTCGGCCCGCGTCCGCCGTCCAGGGTATCGGCAGCGCCACGGCGCGGGACACCCGTCGCGCGGGGCCGGACCGGGCCCGATTTGCCCGGACCCCGAGGTGGTCCGCCTATCCTGGGGCGTCCCGTTCGAGAGGAAGATGCGTGCTCCAACGACTGATCGCCGCCGTCCTCGGGGTGCTCGGGGTCGCGGCCATCGGGCTCGGCGTCGCCTCCGCCACGGTCTGGCGGGCGGACGACCCGCTCGTCGCCACGGCCGCGCCCGGGGGTGACACCCGGACCCTCGTGACCGACCCCGGCGTGCTCGAGCTGGCCGGCGACCCCGTGACCGTCACCGTGCGTGCCGACGGCTCGCCCGTGGTGCTCGCCGTCGGCCGGGACACCGACGTCACCGCCTGGGTCGGCACCGACGCCTACGAGCGCGTCACCGGCCTGTCCGACTGGCACACGCTCGCCACCACGGCCGGCCAGGACGCCGCGCAGCCGACGGCCGACCCGTCCGCCTCGGCGACCGCGGACGCCGCTGGGGCGTCGCCGTCGCCGTCGGCGAGCGGGGCGGCCGACGCGACCGCCGTGCAGGCCGCGGACCCGACCGGGAACGACATGTGGGTCGTCGAGGTGACCGGCGACGGCTCCGCGACGCTCGAGTGGCCGGCCCAGGAGGGCCGCTGGTCGCTGCTCGCCGTGAGCCTGGGGGACAGCGCGCCGGTGCTCGACCTGTCGTGGCCGCAGACCGTGACCACGCCGTGGCTGTGGCCCGGCGTCGCGCTCGGCGTGCTGCTGCTGGCGGTCGCCGCGATCCTGCTGGTGCGCATCCTGCGCCAGCGCCGCGAGGGCCCCGACGCGGGCTGGACCGACGTCAGCACCGGGACGCTGGCCACCGTGCCGCTGCCGGGCGCCGGCGCGACGCACGCGGCCGGTGCCTCCGCCGGGGCCGGCACCCCCACGGGTGCGATCCCGGTGGGCACCGTGACCCCGGGGGTCCCGCCGACCCGTCGGCAGCTCCGGGAGGCCGAGGCCGCAGCGGCGGCGGCCCGCAAGCGGGGCGGACGCACGCCCACCGGGTCCCTGCCGGTCGTGACCGGCGTGACGCCGGCGGTGACCGGCGCGACGCCGGTGGTGACCGGCGCGACGCCGGTGGTGACCGGGCCGACGCCCGCGGTGACCGGTCCCGCGCCGACGGTGACCGGCGCGACGTCCCCGGCGACCGGCGCGACGCCCCCGGTGACCTCCGCGACGCCGACCGGCGCGACGACGGCGACGGGCGGGACGTCCGCCGCGACGCCCGGGACCGACGCACCCCGTACGGCCGGCGGGGCGACCCGTCCGGTCGACGGCGCCCCGGCGCGAGGTGCCGAGGCGACCGCCGCGACCCCGGCCGCGCCCGCGACCCCCGCCGGTGCCCCGGCTGCCGCCGCCGGGACCGGCAGCGGCGCCCGTGCGGACGCCACCACGACCCTGCCCGTGACGCCCGCGGCCCCGACCGCGCCGTCCGGAGCCCGCCCCGCGCAGCCCGAGCCCGACGCGGACGCGACCGGGGAGGCCCAGGCCGGCCGCACCGGCTCCGGCCGGGAGGGCCGCACGCTCGCCGACCGGCTGCCGTGGCGGCGCGGCCGCGCCGCGCACCCCGAGCCCGGCACCGGGACCCCCCAGGACGCGCCGGCCGGCCCGGCCTCGTCGCCGAGCGGTGCCGGTCCGACGCCCCCGGCCGCGTCCTCGTGGGCGCCCGTGCCCGGCTCCGCCCCGG
>NZ_JAANNB010000279.1 GCF_011603975.1 Cellulomonas sp. IC4_254
GCGACGAGCACGTGCACGGCGCGATCCTCGCACGCCGGCGCCCGCCCCCACCCGCCCCGGTCCTGGTCAGGAGCCCGGAGCGCTGTGGGATGATCCTGCGCGTGACTCTCCTCGCCCCCGGGACCACGTTCGCCGAGCCCGCGTCCTCCGCGCTGCTGCTGCTCGGCCAGGGCCGCGACCTGGCCTCCGAGCGCGGCGTCGAGTGCGTCGGCGGCCTGCCCGCCGCCTCCGACCCCGACCTGGTGGAGCGCGCCCGCGCCGCGCGGGCCGCGCTCGGCGACCGCGCCTTCGTGCTCGGCCACCACTACCAGCGCGACGAGGTCATCGACTTCGCCGACGTCACCGGCGACTCGTTCAAGCTCGCCCGCGAGGCGGCGGCGCGCCCCGACGCGGAGTTCATCCTCTTCTGCGGCGTGCACTTCATGGCCGAGTCCGCCGACATCCTCACGTCCGACGCCCAGCAGGTCGTGCTGCCCGACATGGCGGCCGGCTGCTCGATGGCCGACATGGCCGCCATCGACCAGGTCGAGGACGCCTGGGACGTGCTGGTCGAGGCCGGCGTCGCCGAGGACACGGTCCCGGTGACCTACATGAACTCGACGGCGGCGATCAAGGCGTTCACCGGCCGGCACGGCGGGACCGTCTGCACGTCGTCGAACGCGCACGTCGCGCTGCGCTGGGCGTTCGACCAGGTCGGCGGCGTCGACGGCACCGGCAAGGTGCTGTTCATGCCGGACCAGCACCTCGGGCGGAACACCGCCGTGCTCGCGCTCGGCATCCCGCTGGAGCAGTGCGTGGTGTTCGACCCCCGGAAGCCGAACGGCGGGCTCAGCGTCGCCGAGCTCCGCGACGCGCGGATGATCCTGTGGCGCGGGCACTGCTCGGTGCACGGCCGGTTCAGCGCGCAGAACCTCGTCGACGTCCGCGCCGCGGTGCCGGACGTCACCGTGCTGGTGCACCCCGAGTGCAAGCACGAGGTCGTCACCGGCGCCGACCTGGTCGGGTCGACGGAGTACATCATCCAGGCGCTCGACGCCGCGCCCGCCGGGTCGGCCTGGGCCATCGGCACCGAGCTCAACCTGGTCCGCCGGCTCGCGAAGGCGCACCCGGACAAGCAGATCTCGTACCTCGACTCGACGGTGTGCTTCTGCTCGACCATGAACCGCATCGACCTGCCGCACCTGGTGTGGGCCATGGAGTCGCTCGTCGCCGGCCGGGTGCCGAACCGCATCGTCGTGGACGCCGACGACGCGCACTGGGCCCGGGTCGCGCTCGACCAGATGCTCGCCCTCCCCGGGTACTGACACCCTGGGGTCGGGCCCGCCCGGACGAGCGGGTCCCGCCCGAGGGAAGGGGACGCTCGTGGGCACCGGGAAGCCGCTGCGCATCGGGATCGTCGTGTTCGACGACGCCGAGGAGCTCGACGTGGTCGGGCCGTTCGACGTCCTCGCCTCGTGGGCGGCGCACTCGGCGCTGCACCCCGAGGTGGTGACGTTCTCCGCCGACGGGTCGGGCGTGCGCTGCGCCAAGGGGCTGCGGCTGGTCCCGGACACGTCGCGCGACGAGGTCGGCCCGCTGCACGTGCTCGTGCACCCCGGTGGCCGGGGCACCCGCGCGCTGGCGCGCGACCCCGAGCACCTGGCGTGGGTCCGCGACCTGCGCCGGGAGACCGCGCTGATGACGTCGGTGTGCACCGGTGCGCTGGTCTACGCCGCGGCGGGCCTGCTGGCCGGCCGGCCCGCGACGACGCACTGGGCCGCGGTCGACGAGCTGGTCGAGCTGGACCCGAGCGTCCTGGTGGACGCCGAGACCCGGTTCGTGGACGACGGCGACGTCGTGACGAGCGCCGGCGTGTCGGCGGGGATCGACATGGCCCTGCACCTGGTGGCGCGGCTGGAGTCGGCCGACGTGGCGCGCGCCGTCCGCCGGAGCATCCAGTACGACCCGGCCCCACCGGTCTGACCCACGCCCCGCGCCGCCCCGCCCGAGTGGAGATGACAGGAGCGTCCTGCCCGACACACCGCGGCGTGTCGGGCAGGACGCTCCGGTCGAGGCCGGACCGCGGGGTCAGACCGCCAGGCGGGCCAGCAGCAGCGCCTCGGCCAGCACCACGCGCTCCAGCTCGCCCAGGTGCA
This sequence comes from Cellulomonas sp. IC4_254, assembly GCF_011603975.1. GTDB lineage: Bacteria > Actinomycetota > Actinomycetes > Actinomycetales > Cellulomonadaceae > Cellulomonas. The sequence continues at coordinate 2,136 of NZ_JAANNB010000279.1, forward strand.
CCGACTCGTTCGCGCCGTGCGCCCGCGAGTCCGGGTCCTCGACGCCGGTGACGAGGATCGCCGCGTCCGGGTACACCTCGAGCAGGTCGGCGATGAACGGGATCGACCCGCCGATGCCGATGTCGACCGGCTCGGTCCCCCAGGCGTCGGCGAACGCGGCCCGCGCGGCCTGCATCGCGGCCGAGTCGGCCGGGGCCTGGAACGGCTTGCCCAGCTCGCCGTCGCGGACGGTGACGCGGGCGCCGAACGGCGCGTGGCCCTCGAGGTGCGCGCGCAGGGCGGCGAGCGCGGCGGCCGGGTCCTGCCCGGGCGCGATCCGCATGCTCAGCTTCGCGGTGGCCTTGGGGGCGATCGTGTTCGACGCGGTGGCGACGCGCGGGGCGTCCAGGCCGATCACGGCGATCGTCGGGCGCGTCCACAGCCGCGCGGTGAGCGGGCCGGTCCCGGCCAGCGTCACGCCGTCCAGCACGCTCGCGTCCGCGCGGAACGCGGCCTCGTCGTAGTCGACCGTCGGGTCGGCGGCGGAGACCAGGCCCTCGACCGCGACGTCGCCCGCGTCGTCGTGCAGGGTGGCGATGAGCCGGGACAGCAGGGTCACGGCGTCCAGCACCGGGCCGCCGAACATGCCCGAGTGCACCGCGTGGTCGAGCACGGCCACCTCGACCTCGAGGTCCACCAGCCCACGCAGCGACGTCGTCAGGCCCGGGACCCCGATCTTCCAGTTGGAGGAGTCGGCGACCACGATGACGTCGGCGCGCAGCAGGTCGGCGTACGTGTGCAGGAACCGGGTGAAGGACGGCGAGCCGACCTCCTCCTCGCCCTCGACGAACACCGTCACGCCCACGCCGAGCTCGTCGCCGAGCACCCGCAGCGCGCCGAGGTGCGCGACCACGCCGGCCTTGTCGTCCGCCGCGCCGCGGCCGAACAGGCGGCCGTCGCGCTCGGTCGGCTCGAACGGCTCGGTGTCCCAGTCCTCGCGGGCACCCGGGGGCTGCACGTCGTGGTGCGCGTACAGCAGCACGGTCGGGGCGCCGGCCGGGGCGGGGCGGCGCGCGACGACGGCGGGCGCGCCGGGCGTGCCGTCGGGGCGCTCGACGGACAGGATCTGCACCTCGGGCAGGCCGGCCTCGCCGAGCAGGCGCGCGACGTGCTCCGCGCCGGCGCCGACGTGCGCCTGGTCGAAGTCCGCGTTGGAGACGCTGGGCACGCGGACGACGGCCTCGAGGTCGGCGCGGACGGCCGGGAAGGCGGCGGCGACGCGGGCCCGCAGGTCGGCGACGGCGGCCGGGTCGGCG
>NZ_JAANNB010000280.1 GCF_011603975.1 Cellulomonas sp. IC4_254
GGACTCGCAGCCCGCGCCGTCCGCACCCCCCGGCGGCGACCCGGACCGCCCGCCCCGCCGCCCCGCGCGGCGCGGGTCCGCCATCCGGCCGGGCGCGACCGCGGCCCGGCACCGCCCAGGGGGATCCCACATGAACGCCACGCAGACCGAGACCGCCGCGCCCGCCGTCGCCGGGAGGGTGGTCGAGAACGTCGGCCACGGGGAGGTGCTGCGCCGGCAGGCGCACGTCTCGGACTTCGGCTACCTGCTCGCGGACCTCGTCGGCGACGAGGCGGCGCACCTCCCGGCCGCCGACCCGCCGCAGGTCATCGCGCTGCTCCGGCGCCTCGGGGGCGCGATGGCCGAGCCGGCCGCGAGCCCCGCGCCGCCGTCGACGATCCCGGCCGCCTACACGTACTGGGGCCAGTTCATCGACCACGACCTCACGCTCGAGGACTCGGCGGACCCGCGGCTGCAGCAGCCGGCGATCGCCGACCCCGCGCTGCGGCCCGTCGACGCGGCCACGGTGCGCTCGGCGCTCGGCAACGCGCGCCAGCCCTACCTCAACCTGGACTCGGTGTACGGCGACGGCCCCGAGGGCGCCCGCTCGGCGGCGTTCTACGACGGGCCGTTCCTGCGCGTCGGCACGCTCGCGTCGCCCGCCCCGGGCCAACCGGTGCCCGCCGCCGCGGACCCGGCCGCGCGGGACCTGCCCGGCCGGCACCCGGTGACCGACGCCGCGACGGGGCGCACCCAGTTCCCGGCGACGATCGGCGACTCCCGCAACGACGAGAACCTCGTGGTCGCGCAGCTGCACCTCGCCTACCTGCGGTTCCACAACGCGGTCGTCACCGCGATCCGCACCGCGGAGCCGGGGCTGGCCGACGCCGAGCTGCTCGCCCGGGCGCAGCACCTGGTCCGGCACACGCACCAGTGGCTGATCGTGCACGACTACCTGCGGACGGTGACGGTGCCGGGGACGGTCGACTGGGTGCTGTCCGAGCTCAAGGGCCTCTACCTGGCGCGGTTCCCCGCGAAGCGCCCGCCGGTGATGCCGCTGGAGTTCTCGGTCGCCGCGTTCCGGTTCGGGCACTCCCAGGTCCGCAACGCCTACGACTACAACCGCAACTTCGGGGACCCGGGCTTCGTCGCGCCGCGGGCGACGCTGGACCAGCTGTTCCAGTTCACCGGGCGGGGCGGGTTCATCGGCGGTGCGCAGGCGCTGCCGGAGAACTGGGCGATCGAGTGGGACCGGTTCGTCGACAAGGCGGACCCGGACCCGCGGCACTTCGCCCGGGCGATCGACACCCAGCTCGCCGACGACCTGTCGGTGATGCGCAACGAGCCGCGCGACCTCGCGGGCATCCAGGAGCACCTCGCCAAGCGCAACCTGCTGCGCGGCTACCTGCTGGGCGTGCCGACGGGGGAGGCGGTGGCGCGGGCGCTGCGCATCCGGCCGCTGACCCGCGCCGAGCTGCTCCGCGGCGCGCCCGCCGGGGTGCGGTCCGCGCTGACCAGCCCCGAGCTCACCGGGCGCACGCCGCTGTGGTACTACGTGCTCAAGGAGGCCGAGGTGCTGACGTCCGGCAACTCGCTGGGGCCCGTGGGCAGCCGGCTCGTGGCCGAGACGATCATCGGGCTCATGCGGCACGACCCGGAGTCGTTCCTCACGAGCGTGCCCGCGTGGGGCACCGCTCCCGTGCCGGTGATGCCCGGCGGCGACGGCGCCCGGACGATCGGCAGCCTGGCGGACCTGCTCGACATCGCGGGCGTGACCGCGTCCTGACCCGCCCCGCCGACACGTCCCGGGCCGGCACGCACGCGGCGTACCGGCCCGGGTCGTGCGCGGGGCGGGGCGGTCAGCGCGGCGGGCGGGTGCGCCGGGACTCGCGCAGCAGCCGGCCGCGCCGCACGTCCTCCTCGGCCTTGGCCCGCTTCTTGTCGCTGGCGCGGGTGTCCCGCGGCGGCAGCTGGATGGTGCGCTCGGCCTCGATGCCACCCTGCAGTTCGCGGCCGCGCTCGATCTCCGCGTCCAGCTCGGCGCCGAACAGCAGGGCCAGGTTCGTGAGCCACAGCCACAGCAGCAGCACGATCGCGCCGGCGAGCGAGCCGTAGGTGCTGCCGTACGACCCGAAGTTGGCGACGTAGAACCCGAACCCGACCGAGGCGAGGATCCACACCACGACGGCGACCAGCGCGCCGACGCTCATCCAGCGGAACTTCGGCTGCCGGACGTTGGGCGTGAAGTAGTACAGGATCGCGATCGCGACGATCACCAGGAGCAGGACCACCGGCCACTTGGCGATGTTCCAGGCCGTCACGGCGGCGGAGCTCAGCCCGATCGCGTCACCGACGGTCCGGGCGATGCCGCCCGACAGCACGACGGCCACGACGATGACCACGGCGAACAGCACCAGCACGAGCGTGACCAGGAGCAGCACCGGGCGCAGCTTCCAGATCGGCCGGCCCTCGTCGATCTCGTAGACCCGGTTGATGCCGCGGCTGAACGCGTTGACGTAGCCGGACGCGGACCACAGCGCGACGACCAGCGAGATGACGAACGTCAGCCCGGCACCGGGGGAGTTGGTGAGGTTCTCCAGGATCGGCTGCAGGGTGTTCTCGGCGCTCTCCTGGCCGACCAGCCCGGTGGCGGTCGACACCAGGTCCTCGACGAGCTGCTGCCCGTCGCCGACCAGGCCGAGGATCGACACCACGGCCAGCAGACCCGGCGCGATGGCCAGCACCGCGTAGTAGGTCAGCGCGGCGGCCAGGTCGGTGCACTGGTCGTGGTTGAACTCGCGGATCGTGGTGCGCAGCACGTACTTCCACGACCGCTTGGTGAGGTCGTCGGGGGAGTCGGGCTTGCGCGGGTCGTCGGGCGCGGGTGCGTCGGCTCGCGCGGTGCTCGTCTGCTCGTCGTCGGCGTGGGCCACGGGGACCTCCAGGGCGGTGCGGGCGTGTTCCGATCGCCAGCGTCACCCGCGCGCGCCCGGTCCGCCACAGGAACGGGCGACGGTGGCCGCTCAGGCCACGACGCGCAGGCCGTCCAGGGCGTTGAGCCGGTAGCCGACGCCGCGCACCGTCGCGATGAGGCCGTCCAGGCCCGACTTCGCCCGGACCCGGCGGACGTGGACGTCCACCGTGCGGGTGCGGTCGGACAGGTCCTGGCTGCGCCAGGCGCCGTCGTAGAGCTCGTCCCGGGTCACGACCCGGCCGGCCGACCGCGCCAGGTACGCGACGAGGTCGAACTCCTGGCGGGTCAGGTCGACGTCCTGCCCGTCGACCACCAGGCGGCGGCCGGGCAGGTCGACGACGACGGCCGGGCTCAGCGGCAGGGCGGCCAGCAGCTCCTCGAACCGGCGGAGGTCGGCCTGGGTGGGCAGGTCGGCGGCGGGGTCGGCGGTCCCGGCGGTCCGGTGCGCCG
>NZ_JAANNB010000281.1 GCF_011603975.1 Cellulomonas sp. IC4_254
AGCACCACCCGTGCCGTCCTTCCAGCAGTTCCGCCTCCCCGACGCCGGCGAGGGCCTGACCGAGGCCGAGATCGCCGCCTGGCACGTCGCCGTCGGCGACACCGTGGCGATCAACCAGACGATCGTGGAGATCGAGACCGCGAAGTCGCTCGTCGACCTGCCGAGCCCGTTCGCGGGCGTCGTGTCGCGGCTGCTGGTCGAGGAGGGCGCGACGGTCGAGGTCGGCACCCCGATCATCGAGATCGACACCGACCCGACCGGGGACGCCCCGGCGGACGCCGCCCCCGGCGTCGGGCCCGAGGTGCCGGTGCACGGGCCGACGTCGGACGCCGACCCGGTGCAGGCCGGCGCCCCGGTGGCGCGGCACGCGTCGGCACCCGGCGAGGGTGACGGCGCCGAGGCCGAGGAGCCGGGCGGTGCGGTGCTCGTCGGCTACGGCACGGCCGCCGCCCCGACCGCGCGCCGCGCCCGGTTCACCTCCGCCGAGGGCGACGTCGACGCGGGCGCCGCCGGGCCGGAGGCCACCGACGCGGGCGCCGCCCCGGTGCGGCCCGCGACCGCCGGGCCGGGCGCCTCCCGGGGCAGCACGACCCCGGCCCCCGCCCCGTCGGCCGCCATGCCCACCGTCCGCCCGGGCGCCGTGCCGACCGGCGAGCCCGCCGCCGTCTCCGGCCGCCGGGCCCTGGCGAAGCCGCCGGTGCGCAAGCTCGCCCGCGACCTCGGCGTCGACCTCGACTCCGTCGTGCCGACCGGCCCCGGCGGGATCGTCACCCGGGAGGACGTGCTCGCGCACCAGGCCGCCGCCGAGGCGCGCGTCCTCGCGACCTACCCGGCCGACGACCAGCCGTGGCTCGCGTCCGGCACGGTCTCGCCCGACGGCCGGCAGACCCGCGTGCCGGTGAAGTCGGTCCGCAAGCGCACCGCCGAGGCGATGGTGACCTCCGCGTTCACCGCACCGCACGTGACCGTGTTCCAGACCGTCGACGTGACCCGCACGATGAAGCTCGTCCAGCGGCTGCGCCAGGACAAGGAGTTCGCGGACGTCCGGGTCACCCCGCTGCTGATCGCCGCGAAGGCGCTGCTGCTCGCCGTCCGCCGGCACCCGGACGTGAACGCGTCCTGGGACGAGGCCGCGCAGGAGATCGTCTACAAGCACTACGTGAACCTCGGCATCGCCGCGGCGACCCCGCGCGGGCTGGTCGTGCCGAACATCAAGGACGCGCACCGGCTCGGGCTGCACGACCTGGCGCAGGGCCTCGCGGACCTCACCTCCACGGCGCGGGCCGGCAAGACCACGCCGCGCGACATGGCCGACGGCACGATCACGATCACCAACGTCGGCGTGTTCGGCATCGACACCGGCACCCCGATCCTCAACCCGGGCGAGGCGGCGATCCTGGCGTTCGGCGCCATCCGCGAGCAGCCCTGGGTGCACAAGGGCAAGATCAAGGTCCGGCACGTCACGCAGCTCGCGCTCAGCGTCGACCACCGCCTCGTGGACGGCGCGCTCGGCTCGATGGTGCTGGCGGACGTCGCCGCGGTGCTGGAGGACCCGGCGCAGGCGCTGGTCTGGGGCTGAGCGCCGGGCCGCGCGCTCGGCGGGAGGTCAGCCGTCCAGGCGCGCGGCCACGTCCGCCGGGAAGCCGCCGGTGGCGACCGGGCCCCAGCGGGTCGGCGTGACGCGGATCAGGCTCTTGCCCTGCACCCGCATGGCCGCGCGGTACTCGTCCCAGTCGGGGTGCTCGCCGGCGATGCACCGGTAGTAGTCGACCAGGGCGTCCTCGGCCTCGGGCATGTGCAGCACCTCGGCGTCGCCGTCGACCTGCACCCAGGCGTCGTTCCAGTCGTCCGACAGCACCAGCACGGACACCCGGGGGTCGCGCTCGGCGTTCACGGTCTTGGCGCGGCCGGGGTAGGTGGAGATGACGATGCGGCCCTGGTCGTCGACGCCGCCGCTCACCGGGGAGATCTGCGGGCGGCCGTCGCGCCGGGTGGTCGCGAGCAGCAGGTGGTGCCGGGTCCGGACGAAGTCCAGGAGACCGGGCAGGTCGACGGTGGTGTTCGACGCGATGGAGCGGGCCATGACCCGACCCTAGGCCGGGCGGGGTGCGCCCGCCTCGCGCAGCAGGTCCACCGTGAGGGGCGCGAGCGGCAGCAGCGCGGCCTCGGCGGGCGTCACCCAGACAGCCTCGGCGATCTCGGCGGTCGGCACCGCGCCGGTCACCCCGTCCACCGCGAACACGTGCGCCTCGAGGTGGTGCCCCGGCTCGTTGGCGGCGGGCGCGTCCCGGCGGCCGAGGTCCCGGACCCGCGCGGGGTCGACGACCACGGCGAGCTCCTCGCCGATCTCCCGCACCACCGCGGCGCGCGGGTGCTCGCCCGGCTCGATCTTGCCGCCGGCCTGCATGTACGCGGTGGTGTCGCGCTTGCGGACGAGGAGCCACCGGCCCGCGTCGTCGACGATGACCGCCGCGGCGATCCGGAGGACGGGCTGTGCGTCGGTCACGGCGCTCATCCTGCCCCCGTCCGGTGCCCGGGCGCGGCCGACGTCCACGCGTCGCCGGTCAGCACGACGCTGTCGAGCAGGCGCACGCCGCAGTGCGCGGCCGCCTCTGCCACCGTCGCGGCGGTCCGGGCGTCGCCCGGGTAGGCCTCCGGGTCCTCGGGGTCGTGCCGGTGCGCGAGCGCGAGCGTGACCCCGCCGCGGCGCAGCGTCTCCGCGAGCACCTCCCGGACCGCGAACGGCTCGGCGTGCGCGGCGGCGCCCGGGACCACGACGGCACCGAGCAGCCGGGCCGCCCGGTCGCCGGCGACCGCCACCACCCGCCCGTCGGCGGGTCCGGCGAGCAGCGGCGCGGCCAGCCGCGCGACGTCGGCCGGGGTGCGGACGCTCGCGCGGCGGTCGGTCGACGTGCCGAACCGGCGGGCCAGCGCGAGCGCCGCGACGACGCGGGTCGCCTTGGCCGGGCCGACGCCGGGGGAGCGGAGCAGGGCGGGCGGGTCCGCGAGCGCGAGGCCCGTCAGGCCGCCGTGCGCGACCAGCAGGTCGCGGGCGGTGTCGAGGGCGCTGGCGCCGCGCCGGCCGGAGCCGAGCAGCAGCGCGACGAGCTCGACGTCGGACAGGGCGTCGGCGCCCAGGCGCAGCATCCGCTCGCGCGGGCGCTGGTCCGGGTCGAGGTCGGCGAGCATCGGGTTCCTCACCTCCTCGACCCTAGGTGCGCCGGAGGCCCCCGGACCGGTTGTCCACAGGCCGGGTCCAGCCGTCCGCGGCCGCGAGCGGCCAGCGGGTGATCCGCGCCACCCCGGGCGCGGTCGGGTGCGCCGCCGGGTGATGATGGAGGCGTGATCCCCTCCGAGCGCCCGACCCCTGCCCCCGCGCCCGG
>NZ_JAANNB010000282.1 GCF_011603975.1 Cellulomonas sp. IC4_254
TGCGGGTCGCCGTACGGGGCCGGCGCGGGCCGCGCGGCGTGGCCGGGGCCGGGGTGGCGGACCGTGCGTCCGCCGGTGCCGCTCGCGGTCAGGCCGTGGCGGTACAGCGACAGGCGAGGGCCTGCGCGGGCGCGCACATCGAGGGGCGGCAGGTGGTCGTCGCGTGCTGGCGCATCGTGCTGCCTCCTCCTCGGGTCGCGGGGGCGGACCCGGGCGGTCCGCGATGGGGCGAACGTAGCGGTGTGTCTCGCGTGATGGAACACCGCGACCGGCATATGAGACGCGGTGTCCGGCGGGTGCCGTGCCGAGGGCTCCGAGCCCGGCCGGACGAGCGGATCCGGCCCCCGACGCGCGCCCGTCCCCAGGTGGCGCCGGCGGGGTCCCGGGATGTCGGCCGCCCCCTCTACAGTTCTGGGGTGACGACAGCCCTGTACCGCCGCTACCGGCCCGAGACCTTCGCGGAGGTCGTCGGCCAGGACCACGTCACCGCGCCGCTCCGGCAGGCGCTGCGCTCGGGGCAGACCAACCACGCCTACCTGTTCTCCGGCCCCCGGGGCTGCGGCAAGACGACGTCCGCCCGCATCCTGGCGCGCTGCCTCAACTGCGCCGAGGGGCCGACCGACACCCCGTGCGGGGTGTGCGAGTCCTGCGTCGAGCTGGCCCGCGGCGGCCCCGGCAGCCTCGACGTGGTGGAGATCGACGCCGCCAGCCACGGCGGCGTCGACGACGCGCGCGACCTGCGCGAGCGCGCCACGTTCGCGCCCGCGCGCGACCGGTACAAGGTGTTCATCCTCGACGAGGCGCACATGGTCTCGCCGCAGGGCTTCAACGCGCTGCTCAAGATCGTCGAGGAGCCGCCGGAGCACGTGAAGTTCATCTTCGCGACCACGGAGCCCGACAAGGTCATCGGCACCATCCGGTCCCGCACGCACCACTACCCGTTCCGGCTCGTGCCGCCGGACGTCATGGTCGGCTACCTGGACCAGCTGTGCACCACCGAGGGCGTCCGCGTCGGGTCGGGCGTGCTGCCGCTCGTCGTCCGCGCCGGCGGCGGCTCGGTCCGGGACTCGCTCTCCGTGCTCGACCAGCTCATCGCCGGCTCCGGCCCGGACGGCCTCGTGTACGAGGACGCCGTCGCCCTGCTCGGCTACACCCACGCCTCCCTGCTGGACGACCTGGTCGCGGCCGTGGCCGCCCGCGACGGCGCCAGCGCGTTCCGCGTCGTCGAGCGCGTCATCTCGACCGGCCACGAGCCCCGCCGGTTCGTGGAGGACCTGCTCGAGCGGCTGCGCGACCTCATCGTGCTCGCCGCCTCCGGTGACGCCGCCGCGGCGGTGCTGCGGGACGTGCCCGGTGACCAGATGGCGCGGATGCAGCAGCAGGCCGCGCACCTCGGCGCCGCCGAGCTGTCCCGGTCCGCCGACCTCGTCAACGCCGCGCTGTCCGAGATGACCGGCGCGACCTCCCCCCGGCTGCACCTCGAGCTGCTCATGGCCCGGCTGCTGCTGCCGGCGCTCGACGACTCCGCGTCCGGGCTCGGCGCCCGGGTCGACCGGCTGGAGCGCGAGGGGGTCCGGGTTGCCCCGGGTGCGCCGGTCGGGTCCGCCGCGCCGGCCGCCGCCCCGGCGTTCACCCCCGCCGCGTCCGTCGAGCGGGAGGCCGTCGTGACCCCGCCGCCCGCGCCGGCGCCCGAGGTGCGGGCGGCGGAGGAGACCCTGCGGTCCGCCGGCTCGCGCGCCGACGACGACGCCGCGGCCGGACCGCTGCCCGCGGGCGGTGACCGTCAGGCCGAGGCCGGCGACGGGCGCGCGGCGGACGACGTGGCCGCGCGTCCCGTGCACCCCGGTGCCGACGACGCCTCGGTCGACGACGCGGGCGCACCGGACGAGCGGCACGCGGCTGACCGCCCGGGCCGAGCCGCCGAGCCGGACCGGCCTGTCGAGCCCGCTCCCGCAGCCGTCGCCGCGGTCGAGCGTGCGGCGGAGCCGCACGACGTGCCCACCGCCGAGCCGGTCGCCCCGGTCGAGCGCCCCGCAGGCGCCCCCGGTGGCGGCGACACGGAGATGCTGCGCCGCCGCTGGCCCGAGGTGCTGGACACCCTGGGCCGGATGAAGAAGACGACCTGGGTCCTGATCAGCCAGAACGCCCAGGTCGTCGAGCTCGACGCCACGACCCTCCGGCTCGGCTTCGGCGCCCCCGGTCTGGCGTCGGCGTTCCGCGCCGGGCCGCACGCCGACCTCGTCCAGCAGGCGGTGCGCGAGACGCTCGGCTTCACCGTCAAGGTCGAGCCCGTGCTCTCCGGCGACGGCGGACCCGCCGCGGCGCGCCCGGCCGCCGGTCCCGCACCCGCGCCCCGCGGTGGCGGGGGAGCGCCGTCGGCCGCCGAGGCCGCCGCGTCCTGGGACACCCCCGCGGCTCGGCCCGCGCCCGTTCCGGCCCCGGTGCCGAGCCCGGCGGAGTCGGCGCGTGCACCGCACGAGGCCGCCTCCGGCCCCTCCGCGGTCGACGCGCCCGCCGACGACGACCCCGACGCGGCGGACCCGTGGTCCTCGGCGACCGTGACGCCCGCGGGCGCCGGCGCGGACCAGGCCGGTGACGCGTCCGACGACCTGACCGGTCGCCCGGACGGCCCGTCGTCGGTGCCGACGGGGGAGGAGGTTCGCGACGGCGACGACGACGTCGACCGTCCGAGGTCGGGTGGCGACGGCGGTCCCGGCCCCGCCGGCACGGCGGACGCGTCGGCGAGCGAGTCGGGCCCCGTGCGTGAGACGGGCCCCGTGCGTGAGACGGGCCCCGTGGGCGAGACGGACCACGACGCGGCACCGGCGCACGAGCCGGCCCGGGGGGCCGGGCCCGCGGCCAGCGGGTCCGCGCCGGCCCGCGGGTCCGGCCCGGTTCGCGACTCCGCCCCGGCCCGCGAGTCGGGGCCCGCGCGCGACCAGGGTCGGGAGACCCCCTCGGGTCGGGAGAACGCGCGCTCGTCCGCGCCGGTCGTCGCCGTCTCCGACGACGGCTGGCCCGTGGTGGCACCGCTCGGCGGTGCGCGCGCCGCGTCCACCACCGAGACCCCCGCCGCGTCGGACGCCGGCGCGCGTGCTGGTGACGGTCCCGGCTCCGCGCAGGCCGACCGGGACGCGCCCTCGTCCGCCCACACGGACGCCTCGCGCCGCGCGGATGCGGACGGCGGACTTGCCGCCGACGGTCGGATGGGCGCCGACGGTCGGCCGGGCGACGACGGCACGAGCGCCGCCGCCGGACGTGCCGGCACCGACGGTCGTCCCGGTGCGCCCAGAACCGACGGCCGCTCCGGTGCGCTCGGCACCGACAGCCGGTCCGGTGCGACCGGCTCGGCGGGTGCCACCGGTGAGGAGCGGGCGGCCGCG
>NZ_JAANNB010000283.1 GCF_011603975.1 Cellulomonas sp. IC4_254
CGCAGGACGCCCACCCCGCCGGCCGGGTCGGTCCGGGCAGGGTCAGCTGCTGAGGGCCGTGATGGTGAGCGTCGCGCGGTAGGTGCCCTTCGCGACGTCGCCGGGGATCTTCAGGTCGAGGTCGGCGCCGAGCTTGGCGGTGCCGGTCTCGTGGCCCTGGTCGGCCGCGCCGAGGGCGCGGGAGACCGACAGGCCGGTGCCGCCGTCGTAGCCGGACGCCACCGGGGCGCCGGCGCGGGCGCCCGCCCCGGCCTCGACGACCTTCGGGGTCCAGCCGAGGGCCGAGCCGTCGAAGGTCTTGTCGCCGTCGTGGAAGTCGCCGACCGAGGCCGAGATGGACCACGGCGACTGCGTGCGGCGGGTGTCGGTGACCGCGATCGGGTTGATCGCACCCGTCGCCTCGAAGTAGGCGCCCGCGTTGTCGACAGCGGTGCCGAGGTCGACCAGGCCGTTGTAGCCGTCGATGGTCCAGCCGAACTCGCCCGGGGCGGCGTCGGGCACGGCGACCTGGATCTCCTGGCCCTCGCCCTGGTAGGGGTGCACGGTCACGGCGTCGACGACGGAGCCGACGGGCTGCGCCGCGGTGGCGCCGCTGTCCGGCCCGCACCACGAGACGTTGCCGCGCTCGACGGCGGCGTTCGGGGCGTCGCACGTGCCGGAGCGGATGTTCTCCACGACCAGCTTGTCGCTGCGCACCTGGACCTTGACGTAGGAGCGGACGTGCTCCTGGTTCTGGACCGAGTTGTACCAGTAGGAGTCGGGGTCGAGCGGGTCCGCCCCGTTGCCGGCGCCGGAGGTGCCGCTGGTGTCGGGCTTGGTGATGTCGTAGTACTTCGAGCCCGAGGCGGAGTTGGCCGTCACGTAGAGGACGCCGCCGGGGCCGGCGAACACCTCGTCCTGCCCGGGCTGCTCGGCCGCGTCGGCCTTCTCGCCGTTCTTGATCAGGTAGCTGCGGGTGTAGACGTGGTCGTGGCCCTGGAGCACCAGGTCGACGCCGAGCTCGGAGAACGTCGTCGGGAAGTCGACCCGGCGCACCTTGTTGTCCGCGTCCTTGGCGTGCGCCGCGGCCGAGTAGATCGAGTGGTGGTAGACGAGCACCGTGTACTTGGCGTCGGCGCCGTGCTGGTCGATCACGTCGGTCACGTACTGGACGTGCGCCGCGTCGCCCCCGCCGCCCTGGGTGGTGGCGTAGGAGTTGCTGTTCAGGTCGATGAACAGCACGTCCTTGTAGATGTACCAGTAGTCGCCGCCCGAGGTGTTCGAGGTCGGCTGCCCGTTGGCGTAGAGCGCGGCGGACCGGTCGGTGTTCGGGGTGGCCAGGTGCTGCTCGTAGGCCTTGCCGCCGACGTCGTGGTTGCCGATGGTCGCGGCGAACGGGTACTGGCGCAGCTGGTCGGGCGCGAGGAACGCGTCCCACTGCGACTCGGTGTTCGCGGTCTCGACCTGGTCGCCGCCGGAGACCAGGATCTCGGCCTGCGGGTTCGCGGCGAGCGCGACGTCGAGGGTGTCCTGCCACCCGGCCTGGTCGCGGGCCACGTCGCCGGACGAGCCGATCTGCGGGTCGCCGAGGAACAGGAAGTCGTAGTCGCCCTCGAAGGACTGCGTGGTGAAGGTGTACGCCGTCGACCAGGCACCGGCGGCGCCGACCCGGTACGTGTAGGCGGTGCTCTCCTGCAGGCCGGTGATCGTGGCGTGCCGGTTGTAGCCGCCGGACGTGGCGATGTTGGCCGAGCCGGTCGCGGCGAAGGTCTTCGCGTCGGCGGGGAACTGCCCGTCCACCACGGCGGTGGCCGGCGCGAGCTGCACCACCTGGTCGGTGTCGGTGCTGGAGTACCAGGTGACCATGCGCTGGGTCTCGTCGGCGCCGATCCCGAGGACGATGCCGGTCAGGCCGGAGGTGTCGTCGGCCGCGGTCGCCGGGACGGCCGCGAAGCCGCCGAGGGCGATCGACGCGCCGAGCGCCGCCGCGGCGATCCGTGCGGACACGCGCCGGGCGCGCTCGCGCGGAGCTGTCGTGCTGGGGGACATGAAGTCGTCCGTTCTCTGCGGGTGAGAAAAAGGAGAAATGGGACGTACCGGGGAGGCGACGCACAACTTCCTCCCAGCCGGTGACGGCCGGATGAACGGCTCCCGTCCGCGGGCCGACCCCGGCCGGAACACCTGGTCAGCACAGGCAACCCGCGCGCCGGTAGCCGGCACGCGGCGGCTACAGACCCGCGACCCGCTGCACGAACCAGAGCAGCCCCATGGCGGCGACCCCGGCCGCGACCGTCCCGGTCGCCCACGCGCCGACGGCCGGCGCCCGGCGGCGCAGCAGCGCCAGCAGCGGGAACACCACCGCGATGATCGCGAGCTGCACGGCCTCGATGCCGACGTTGAACACCAGCAGCGACCACAGCAGCGTCCAGGACCACGGCTCGTCGATGCCGAGCGCGCCGGCGAAGCCGAGCCCGTGCACCAGGCCGAACACCAGCACCACGGCGATCCGCACCCAGCCGGACCGGTCCAGGCCCAGCGGCCCGCCCCGGTCGGGCAGGTCCGCGGCGGACCCGGCCCGCAGCCGCCACAGGTGCCAGCCGGCGACGACGGCGATCGACAGCGCGATGATCGGCTCGACCACCGCGCCCGCCACGTGCACGACACCGGTCGCCGCCAGCACGAACGTGATCGAGTGCGCGACGGTGAACGCCGTCGCGGTCAGCACGATCTCGCGCAGCCGGCGCGAGCCCACGATCACGGCGAGCAGGAACAGGACGTGGTCCAGCCCGAACAGCAGGTGCTCCGCGCCCAGCACGAAGAACTCCGCGAACCGCTGGGTCCAGGACTGGTCGGTCGAGAACGTCGGGTGCTCCGCGTCGAGCGCGGCGCTGCCGGACCGGGCGTCGAGCTCGAAGGTCACGACGGTCTTCGTGTCCCGGACGTAGCCCTCGTCGTCGGCGAACAGGGTGCTGGTGATCGCGTGCGCGCCGTCCGACGTCGCGCAGGCGTGGTCGACGGTGAGGTTCGCGTAGGGCACGTCCTCCTGGATGTCGACGACGACGTCCCCGACGAGCGCCGGGGTGCAGACGTCGCCGGCGGCGGACACCGTGAACCGGTCCGCGACGTAGGCGAGCACGGTGTCGGCGTGCGCCTCGAGCGCGGCGGCCTGCGCGGCGAGGTCGCCGCTGTCGAAGGCGTCGGTGCCGTCCTGGAACAGCGGGTCGTCGCCCTGCGCGTCGGCAGCGGACACGACGAGCAGGTCGTACTCCAGCCCGAGCTCGGTGCGGACGACGCCGTGCTCGGGCGCGGTGACGTCGGCGAACGCCACGGACGTGAAGCCGTGCGCGGACGCGGCGGGTGCGACGAGCGTGCCCAGCAGGGCGGC
>NZ_JAANNB010000284.1 GCF_011603975.1 Cellulomonas sp. IC4_254
GGTCAGGCGGGGGCGTCGCCGCGCAGCACGGCGGCCGCGGCGACCGCCCGGCGGCGCACGTCGGCGAGGTCGTCGCCGGACACGGTGACGTGCCCGAGCTTGCGGCCCGGGCGCACGCCCTTGCCGTACAGGTGCACCTTCGCGCCGGGGTCGAGCGCGGCGACCTCGGCGAGTCCGTCGGTCAGCGCGGCGCGGGTCGAGCCGAGCACGTTCGCCATCACGGTCCAGGGCGCGCGGGCCTGCGTGCCGCCCAGCGGCAGGTCCAGCACGGCCCGCAGGTGCTGCTCGAACTGGCTGGTCACGGAGCCGTCGATCGTCCAGTGGCCGGAGTTGTGCGGCCGCATGGCGAGCTCGTTGACCAGCACGCGCGGCGCGCCGCCGTCGGGGTCGGCGACCTCGAACAGCTCGACCGCCAGCACGCCCGTCACGCCCAGGCCCTCGGCGACCTCGCGGGCGATCCGCTCGGCCGTGGCGGCCGTGCGGGCGTCCAGGTCGGGGGCCGGGGCGACGACCTCGGCGCACACGCCGTCGCGCTGCACCGACTCGACGACCGGCCAGGTGCGGACCTCGCCGGACGGGGTGCGCGCCACCAGCGCGGCGAGCTCGCGGATGAACGGCACCCGCTCCTCGGCCAGCAGCGGGGCCCCGGTGCCCTCGGCGGCCGCGGCCAGCCAGTCGGCGGCCTCGTCGGCGGACCGCACGACCCGCACGCCCTTGCCGTCGTAGCCGCCGCGGGCGGTCTTCACCACGGCCGTGCCGTCGCCCGCCGCGAGGAACGCCGTCAGATCCTCGGCCGAGTCGATCGGCGCCCACCGCGGGCACGGCACGCCGAGCGCGGTCAGCCGGGTGCGCATCACGATCTTGTCCTGCGCGTGCACCAGCGCGTCCGGGCCGGGGCGCACCGCGACGCCGCGGTCCACCAGCTCGGTGAGCAGGCCGTTCGGCACGTGCTCGTGCTCGAACGTGAGCGCGTCCGCGCCGACCACCAGCGCCTCCACGGCCACCGGGTCCGCCGCCGCGCCCACGGGCGCGTCGACCACCACCTGCGCCGCCGACGACACGGCGTCCTCGACCAGCACCCGCAGGTGCACGCCGAGCGCCGTCGCCGCGGGCGCCATCATGCGGGCGAGCTGCCCACCACCGACCACTGCCACCACGGGTGCTGCCACGAGCCGTGAGCCTAACCGACCTCGCACAGCGGTCCCCCAGCGTCTCGCCGTACCCTGTCGGGGTGACTCCCTCCGGTGCGCCCCGCCTCGCGGCCGCACCGGGACCCGCCCCCGAGGCCCGTCCCGGACTGCTGCACGGCCTGCTCTACCGCATGCCGCGCCGGTCCCTGCGCGACCGGGCCCTGGAGCTGGTCCGGTTCGGCTCGGTCGGCACGGTCGCGTTCGTCGTCGACCTCGGCACGTACAACCTGCTGCGGTTCGGCCCCGTCGACGCCCTGCACGGCAAGCCGCTGACCGCGCGCATCATCGCCGTCGTGCTGGCGACGCTCGTGTCCTGGCTCGGCAGCCGGCACTGGACGTTCGCCGGCCAGAGCAAGCACCGCGGCGGGCGCGAGCTCCTGCTGTTCTCGGCGATCAACGTCGTCGGCATCGGGTTCACCGTCGGCACGCTGTGGTTCTCGCACTACGTGCTGGGGCACTCCGGGCCGTTCGCGGACAACGTCGCGAACATCATCGGCATCGCGCTCGGCACGGTCGTGCGGTACGTGGGCTACAAGATGTTCGTGTTCACCGGCTCGGCGGGGCTGCCGGTCGCGCTGGCCGAGGTGGGCCACGAGGCGCGGGCGGCCGAGGACCCGGCCGCGCCCGGCGCGGTCCCGCACCCCCGCGCCACGCGCGACTGACCCGGCCCGCGGTCACCCGGCCGCGGGAGCGCCGTCGGACGGCGGCGGGCCCGCCGGGGGCGGCGTCGGCCGGGCCACCAGCGTGGTCACCGCCAGCAGCACCACGGCCACCACCGCGACGCCCGCCACGTACGCCGGCGTCAGGTGCCCCGCGAGCACCAGCGCCAGCGCCGCGCCCGCCCCGATCACGACGCGCACCAGCACGCGCTGCTCGGCGAACCACACCCCGACCGGGCCGGTGCTGATCCCGCGCCGCTCGCCCGCCGTCCGGAGCCAGGTCGCGCCGCGGGTCCAGGACGCGCGCAGCGACCGCGCCGCCGACGTCCCGCCCGCCACGAACGCCACCAGCGCGACGACCACGCCCAGCACGAACGCCGAGCGCAGCGCGACCCGCAGGAACGCCACCACCTGGTCGTAGACCACCACGGCCGCGTCGGGCCGCTGCACCCCCGGCGGCAGCGCGTCGACGTACACCGACCGCCCGATCGTCAGCGCCGCGCCCAGCAGCAGCATCGCCCCGGCCAGCGACAGCCCCGCGATCACGAGCGCCCGCGCCCGGTGCACCGCCGCCAGCACCCCGGCGGCCAGCAGGCCGAGCGACAGCCAGATCAGCCAGGTGCCCAGCACGTCCAGCACCCGGTAGGCGTTCTGCGCCCGGACCAGGTCCTGGCTCTGCATGAGCGGGAAGCTCGCGCTGATGGCGGGCAGCCGGTCCACCACCGTGAACCCGGCGTCCGACAGCGAGCTGCGGACCGTGTCCACCACGCCCGTCAGGTCCACCACGAGCGTGCCCTGGGCGTCGATGCTCGCGATCGCGTCCGGGTCGCCGCGCAGCACCGCGTTCAGCTGGTCGTGCACCGTGCGGTTGGCCTCGTCCCACACCGCCTCGAAGACGTCCGAGGTGACGACCGCGTCGACCGCGCGGCGGATCACGGTGGTCGCACCGTCGACCAGCGGGCCCTGCAGCGAGCCGACCAGCGCGGTCACCCGCGGCGGCAGCCCGAGCCCCTCGATCGCCGTCACCGCGTCGGACGCCAGCCCGTCCAGGTCGGCGGCGTCCACGATCGCGCCGGTGACCCGGTTGGTCACGGCCCCCTGGATCTGCGGGTCGTCGACCAGCGGGCCCACGGTGGCGAGGTAGCGGTCGGTGTCGGTCACCAGGTCCCGGGCCCACACCGCGACGACCGCCACCGGGGCGAGCAGCGCGCCGAGCACGATCAGCACGACGGCCGCCGTCGCGCGGGTGCGGTGGCGCTGCCGCGGCGCCGGCGGGGGCGCACCCGGACCGGTCGCGGCGGGCCCGGCGGCCGCGTCGGCGGCGGCGCGCGCGGTCGCGGCGGCACGCAGCTGGGCGTTCTCCGCCTCCAGCGCGGCGATCCGCGCGGTGAGGTCCCCGGCCGTCCCCGGCGCGGGACGCTGCTCGGCCATCGCGCCCACCCCCTCGCAGCGCCGCCCGC
>NZ_JAANNB010000285.1 GCF_011603975.1 Cellulomonas sp. IC4_254
GACCCCGACCCCCACGCTCACGCCGCTCCCTCCGTCACGATCATCCGCACCGGCGTCGGGTCGAACCCGTTGCACGGGTTGTTGATCTGCGGGCAGTTCGACACCAGGACCAGCACGTCCCGCTCGGCGCGCAGCGTGAGCGACAGCCCGGGGGAGGAGATGCCGTCGACGATGCCCAGCGCGCCGTCCGCCTCGACCGGCACGTTCATGTACCAGTTGATGTTCGACACCAGGTCGCGCTTGCCGAGCCCCCGGCGGGCGCCCTCGGCGAGGAAGTTCTCCACGCAGGCGTGCTGGAGCACGGTGTGGTGGCCGTACCGCAGGGAGTTCGACTCCTTGGAGCACGCCCCGCCGATGGTGTCGTGCCGGCCGACCTCGTCGTGCACCAGGGTCATGAGCGCGTCGCCGGTGCCCGCGCGCAGCACGGACCCCTGCACCAGGTACACGTTGCGCTGCGCGCCGATCGTGTCGGACGCGGAGTACCGGACGGACGTGTCGTGCGCGTCGTAGAGCAGGCAGTCGACGGCCTGGTTGCCCTCCAGGTCGACGATCGTCAGCTCCTGACCGGCGCGCACGACGGTCGACCAGGCGGACCGGCGGGGGACGACCTCGTCGAGCACGACGGCGGCGCCGGCCAGGCGCGGCGGGACGGCGTCCGTCGAGGGGGCCGGGGAGGTGGGTGCAGCGGTCATGGTCACAGTCCCCTCGCACGGGCGTAGTCGATGGTGTTGGCGAAGGCGCGCGCCGCCTCCGGGCCGACGGTCGCCTCGGGCGCGTCGAGCCCCGCGGGCGCCCCGCGCCACGCGCGCACCCGCAGCGGCGTCGAGACGTACTCCGCGCGCGGGTCGACCGGGTGCGGCACGTTCGCGAGCAGGACGACGCACGGCAGCTCGAGCCGCAGCCGGACCCGCGCGCCCGCGCCGGCCGACCCGGTGAACTCGGTGGTCCCGTCGTCGGCGATGCGCACGCCCTGGAAGAACGACAGGCTCGGCGGCACGTCGCGCGCGTCGAGCCCGTTCTTCAGCGCGGCGAGCAGCAGCAGCTCCCGCCCGGCGGGCGTGCCGCCCTGCGGGGACCCGTCGCCGTACCGGGCCTCGTTGGCGGCCCGCGACGACGTCCCGGCGAACGTGTCGTGCCGCCCGGAGGTGTCCTCGACGACGGTCGCGAGCACCCGGCCGCGGTCGGACAGCAGCATGGAGCCCGCACCGAGGTACGCCTGCCACTGGATCTTGACGGTGTCGGCCACGTTGAGCCGCTCGTCGACCTGCGCCGCGTTGGTGAGCACGAGGTGGGCGCACGCGTCGCCCTCCAGGTCGGTCAGCTCGAGCACCGTGCCGCGGGCGAGGACCACGGTCGTGTAGTTCCCGCCGGCGACCGTCTCGGCGTGCAGCCGGTCCTCCGGCGCGACCTCGGCGGGCCAGTCCGGGGCGTCGGCGGCCGGCACGGTCGGCATCGTGTCGACGACCGTGCCGCCCTGGGCGCGCGCGTGGTCGCGGGCCCCCAGCGGCGAGGCGGTGGAGATGCTGGTCATCGCGTCCTCCCTCAGACGGCCTGGGCGGTGGTGGCGAGCGCGCGCTGCACCTCGGGGTTCGGGGTGGCGGTGGCGAGCCACTCCTGGACCTCCTCGGCGGTGACCAGCGCGTCGCGCTGCAGGTAGTCGATGGCGCGCAGCGCGGCGTCGTGCGCCTCCTGGGACGAGCCGCCGACCGCGTCGGTGACGACCCGGACCCGGTAGTCGTGCTGGTGCGCGTCGACCGCCGTGTAGTGGATGCACACGTCGGTGAGGCCGCCGATGAGGATGACGGTGTCGGCCCGGTACGCCTTGAGCACGATCTCCAGCTCGGTGCCGAAGAACGCGGAGTAGCGGCGCTTGCGGATGAGGAACTCGTCGGGCCGCGGGTCCAGGCCCTGCGCGAGCTCGGTCTCCGGCCAGCCCTCGACGCAGTGCGGGCCCTCGGCGCCGTCCAGCTCGCGGCCGATGTCGATGAGCGACGGCTTGTGCACCTCCTGGATCCACACGACCGGGATGCCCTGCTCGCGGCAGGTGGCGATCATCTGCCGGACCCGCGGCGCCCGCTCCGTGCGGCCGGGCATGTACGGGATCTCGGTACGGGACTCGGCGCGCTCGACGTCGCCGCCCTGGATGTCGACGACGATGAGCACGGCGTTGCCGGTGACGTTCATGGTGGAACCTTTCCGAGGGTGGTGCGGGGGCCGACTTCGGCAGTTCGGTGCCGAGTTCGGCAGCTGGGGGTGCCGCGTTCGGCACGGGAGTGCCGAGCTCGGCGGGTCAGGCGAGGGCGATGCGGCGGTCGGCGGCGGCCTGGAGCACGTCGACGACGGTGTTGAGCAGGACGTAGACGACGCCGAGCAGCAGGGCGACGCCCGCGATGGCGGGGAAGTCGGAGGCCGCGACGGACTTGTCGAGGTAGGAGCCGACGCCGGGCCAGTCGAAGATCTTCTCGACGACCACCAGGCCGGCCAGGAGCATGCCCGCCTGGATGCCGACCATCGACAGCGTCGGGCCGAGCGAGTTCCGGACGGCGTGCCGGACGAGGATCTGCCGCTCGCCCATGCCGGCGGCCCGGGCGGTGCGGGCGTGGTCGGCGGCCATGTTGGCCTTGAGCCCGTCGACCAGCACCCGGCCGATGGCGACGGCGGGGGAGATGGCGGCGCACAGCGCGGGCAGCGCCAGGTGCACGACCGCGTCGCCGGCGACGTCGAACCGGCCGGCCAGCAGCCCGTCGAGCACGAGGAACCCGGTCGGCCCGGCGGGGGCGTCCCGCAGGCCGGTGCGGCCGCCGGACGGCAGCCAGCCGAGGTTCCCGTAGAACACGAGCAGGGCGACCATGCCGAGCAGGAAGGTCGGTGCCGCGGCGCCGCTGAGCAGGACGACCCGCACGACCCCGGCCCCGCGCCAGCGCAGCGTGGTGAGCGCGGCGAACGCCACCCCGAGCACCAGGGCGATGCCCAGCACCCACGCGGCGAGCTCGAGGCTGGCCGGCAGCACCTGCGCCAGGTTGTCCGCGACCGGGGTGCGGCTGCGCAGCGAGTTCTGCAGGTCCCCGTGCAGCAGGCCCCCCAGGTACGTGAGGTAGCGCTGCACCAGGGGCTCGTCGAGGCCGAGGCGCTCGCGGGCGGCGGCCACCGCGTCGGCGGAGGCGTTGGCGCCGACGTACGCCTTGGCGGGGTCGACGCCGCTGACCTCCTGCAGGCCGAACAGCGCCATGGTGAGCGCGAGCAGGACGCCGACCGTGGCGGCGACGCGCTTGACCAGGAACATCACCATGCGAGG
>NZ_JAANNB010000286.1 GCF_011603975.1 Cellulomonas sp. IC4_254
GTCCGATAGGGGGAAGCACCTGCTCACGGGAGCGCCCGCCGACGTACGGTGACGGCCTCCCCGCACGCCGCCGCGACCCACTCGGGTCCGCCCCGCGGCCTGCGACGACCCCGAACGGGACCCCCGCCGCATGCGCCGCACCCTCGCCGCCGTGACCCTCGCGCTCGCCCTCGCGGCCGCGCCCGTCCTTCCCGCCGCCTCGCCCGCCGCGGCCGCGGCGCCGACCGCCACGGTCGTCGTCGAGAAGACCGGGCTTGCGATCGGCGACACGTCGCTGGTGACGATCACGTTCTCCGAGCCGGTCCTGTATTTCACCGCGGCGGACATGACGGTGTCCCGAGGCACGCTGTCCGCCGTGTCCACCTCGGACAACCAGGTGTTCACCGCGGTGCTCACCCCCCAGGCGGGGGTTACCGCCTACGGGCTGCGGCTGGTGCTCGACAACACCGGCGTCACCGACCTCGACGGCACCCCGGGATCCGGGACGACCCAGTCGAACGACTTCTCCGTCGACACCGTGCGGCCCACCGCGACCGTCGCGGTCAGCCGGGCGGCGCTCCGCGACGGGGACACCGCGACCGTCACCCTGACGTTCTCCGAGGCGGTCACCGGTCTGACCGGTGCGGACCTCGCCGTGGGTGCCGGCAGCGCGAGCACCCCCCTCAGCAGCGACGGCGGGCGCACCTGGGTCTCGACGCTCACCCCCGCGGCCGGCACCGAGGCCGCCGGTGCGGTGGTGGCGCTGGACCTCGCCGGCGTCCGGGACCTCGCGGGCAACCCCGGCCAGGGCACCGCGTCCTCCTCGGCCTACGCCGTGGACACCGTCCGGCCGTCCGCGGCCGCCGTCAGCCTGAGCGCGGCGCGGCTGGCCATCGGCGACTCCGCGACGCTGACCGTGGTCTTCTCGGAGCCGGTCGTCGGGTTCGACCTGGCCGACCTCACCGTCCCCGGGGGCACGGCGAGCGACCTGGCCACGACCGACGGCACCACCTGGACCGCGACGATCGTGCCGGCGGCCGGGACAGGCCCGACCGACCAGGTCGTCACGGTCGACCTCGCCGGCGTCATGGACCAGGCCGGCAACGTCGGCAGGGGCACCGCCGCCTCCCCCGTCTACACGGTCGACACCCAGCGACCGACCGGCGTCGTCACCACCGACCGCAGCGTCGTGCGCGCCGGCGAGACCGCCACCGTGACGATCACGTTCTCCGAGCCCGTCCTCGGGGCGGGCGGAGCCAGCCCCGGGCTCACGCTCGCCACGGGCGGCGGCACCCTCACGCCGCCGACCTCCGTCGACGGCGGCCGGACCTGGACCGCGACCTTCACCCCGGACCCCGACGCGCGCGCCACCGCGGAGCTGGTCCTGGACCTCGCGACGGTCGCCGACCTGGCCGGCAACCCCGGGACCGGGACCACCGCCCCGACGACGCTCGCGGTCCGCACCGTCCGCCCGACGGCGGTCGTCACCGTCTCCGAGCCGCTGCTCAGCACCGCCACGTCCGGCGTCCTCACGCTGACGTTCTCCGAGGCGGTCACCGGGGTCACGAGCGCGGCGGTCACCGCGCCGGGTGCCACCGTCGGGACGCTGTCGTCGTCCGACGGCGGCCGCACCTGGACGGCCCCGCTGACGGGTGCGGCCGGGACCGACTCCGGGCCGACCGCCGTCACGGTCGACCTCGCGCTGGTGACCGACGCCGACGGCAACGCCGGGGTCGGCACCGCCACGTCGGGCACGTACGCCGTGGACACCGTGCGCCCCACGGCGACGCTCGCGCTCGCGGCCACCCGGGTCACCGGCCCGACGACGCTGACCATCACGTTCTCGGAGCCGGTGGCGGCCCTCGCGCTCGCCGACCTGGTCGCCGAGGCGGGCACGCTCTCCGGCCTGACGACCGTCGACGGCGGGCTGACCTGGACCGCGACGTACACCCCGGACGCGGGCGCGCGGGCCGGGGCGGCGACGATCCGGCTGGCGCTGGCCGGGGTGGCCGACCTGGCGGGCAACACCGGGGTGGCGGCGGCGCTGACGGTGCCGTTCGCGGTCGAGGCGCCCGGCGCGCCCGTGGTGCCGACGGTGCCCGGGGTGCCGGCCGCGCCCGGGGCGCCCGTCGCCGTCCCGCCGGCCGGCGCGTCGGTCGCGGCTCCGGCCGTCGCCTCGGCGCCCGCTGCCCCGGCTCGGGCGCTGCCGCGCACCGGGTCGGAGGCGGGCGCGGCGCTCGCCGTCGCGCTGGGACTGCTGGTCGCGGGGGCGGGCGCGGTCGCGGTGCGGGCGGGCGCGCGCGGTCGCCGCCGACGGGCGTAGCGCGGCCCGCTGCGGATGCGCGACCCGGCCGGAGCCACCCATCATGGGGGCACCGGTCCGGAGCGGGGCCACGACCCCCGAGGGGGACCGCCATGCGTCTGCTCCACCGCGCCGCCCTGGCGCTCGCCGCCACCACCGCCGCTCTCGGCCTCGCCGCCGGGACCGCCGCCGCCCAGCCGAACGAGCAGGACCAGGCCTGGCTCGTCGCCGCCCACCAGAGCAACCTCGCGGAGATCGCCGCGGGCCAGGCGGCGCTCCAGAAGGCCACGACCGACGACGTCCGGATGCACGGCCAGATGCTGATCGACGACCACACGGCGCTCGACGCCTCGCTGACGCCGGTCGCGCAGCAGCTCGGGGTCACGCTCCCCGCCGAGCCCACGCCCGAGCAGCAGCAGGCGCTCGCGGAGGTCAGCGCGCAGAGCGGCGAGGCGTTCGACCGCGCATGGGTCGAGTCCCAGATCGCCGGGCACCGCGCCACGCTCGCGGCCGGCGAGCAGGAGCTCGCGCAGGGGTCCGAGCAGACGGTCAAGGACCTGGCGGCCGCCGCGGCGCCCGTCGTGCAGCGCCACCTCGACGGGCTGCTCGCGACCGCCCAGGAGCTCGGCGTGCCGACCTCCGTACCGGCCGGCACGGGCGGGCAGGCGGCGTCCTCGTCGCAGGCGCTCGGGCTCGCGCTGCTCGGCACCGGCGTCCTCGCGGTGGCCGTGGCGGCCGGCCTGGTGCTCCGCCGGCGCCGGGTGTGACGCGTCGGCCCCTCGGTCGACCGCGCCGGTGGTCGGCGGCCGGGGTGATCGCGCTCGTCGGCGTGCTGACCGCGGGCGTCGGGGTGGCCGTGCTCGCGTCGCCGCCGGCGCTGCGGGTGGCGGAGGCGTCGTCGCGCGGCGCGGTCCCGCGCCCCCCGCACGCCGGGTCCGCCCCGTCCCTCGCGACCGGGACGGCCTCCACGACAGCGTCGGCGACCGAGCCCACGGCACCGGCCGA
>NZ_JAANNB010000287.1 GCF_011603975.1 Cellulomonas sp. IC4_254
GCGGGGCGGAGAGCTGGTGCTCGCTCACGCGGCACTTCCTTCCATGACGAGGTCGAGCACGGCGTGCTCGTCGATGGCGGTGGCGGGGCCCTCGTGGACGACCCGGCCTTCGGACACGACCAGCACCCGGTCCGACAGACCGAGCACCTCGGGGATCTCGCTGGAGACCACGACGACGGCGGCGCCCTCGTCGGCGAGCCGGCGCACGAGCGCGTAGATCTCGGCGCGCGCCCCGACGTCGACGCCGCGGGTGGGCTCGTCCAGCAGCAGCACCCGGCAGCCGTGCACCAGCCAGCGGGCGAGCATCGCCTTCTGCTGGTTGCCGCCCGACAGGGTGCGGATCGCACGGTCGACGCCCGTCGGCCGCAGGTCGAGCGCCTCGGCCTGCTCCTGCGCGGTGCGTCGCTCCGTGCGCTCGTCGAGCAGGCCGCCCTTGGCGAACCGCCCGAACGTCGACAGCGTGATGTTGCGGTAGACCGGCTCGTCGAGCAGCAGACCCTGGGCCTTGCGCTCCTCGGGCGCCAGGCCGATGCCGGCGCGGACGGCCGCGGTGACGTCGCCGGCGCGGAGCCGCTTCCCGCCGACCGCGACCGTGCCGCTGCTCGCCCGCCGGGCCCCGTAGATCGTCTCCAGGATCTCGGACCGGCCGGAGCCGACCAGGCCCGCGAGCCCGACGATCTCCCCCGCCCGGACCTGGAGGTCCACGCCGGTGAACGCCCCGCGCAGCCCGAGGCCCCGCACGTCGAGCACGACCGGCGCGTCGGCCGCGAGCTCCTGGCTCGGCGGGAAGACGTACTCGACGTTCCGCCCCGTCATCAGGCGGATCAGCTCGCGGGTCGGGGTGTCCCGGGCCGGCAGGTCGCGGGCGACCGTCCGGCCGTCCTTGAGCACGGTGATCCGGTCGCCGATCGCGCGGATCTCCTCCATGCGGTGCGAGATGTACACGATCGCCACGCCGGCCGAGGTCAGCTCGTGCACGACGCGGAACAGGTTCGCCACCTCGTCCGAGTCCAGGACCGCCGACGGCTCGTCCATCACGATGACGCGGGCGTCGTGGGACAGCGCGCGGGCCATCGAGACGATCTGCTGCGCGGCGGCCGGCAGCGAGCCGACCTCGCGGTGCGGGGAGATCTCCGGGTGGCCGAGCCGCGCCAGGATCTCCTTCGTGCGGCGGTGCGCCTCGCGGCGGCGGGACACCCCGCCGGTGGCGAGCTCGTGGCCGAGGAACACGTTCTCGGCCACGGTGAGCCCGGCGACCACGTCGAGCTCCTGGTACATCGTCGCGACGCCGAGCTTCAGCGCCGCGACCGGGGTGGCGATCGTGACGACCTCGCCGTCGACGAGCACCTCGCCCTCGGTGGGCTGGTGCGCCCCGGCGAGCACCTTGATGAGCGTCGACTTGCCCGCGCCGTTCTGCCCGAGCAGGCAGTGCACCTCCCCCGGCAGGACGTCCAGGTCGACGCCGTCCAGGGCGCGGGCTCCGGGGAACTGCTTGACGATGCCGCGCATCTGGAGCAGCGGCGGCTGGTTCGGTGGGTCCACGGTGACCATGTGAGGAACCTATGAGGGACTTTCGTCCCGGGTCAAGCAAAAGTTGCTCCGGGTTTGTCCGAGTTACCCGATCGTGACGAACACAAGTCCTGGGACTTTCTGGTTCACTAGGCGCCATGCAGGACGTCGTGAAGCTCCCGCCGCGGCACTCCGGCGCGGGAGACCTGTTCCAGCTCCTCCGCGACGGCCGACCGCGCACCCGCGCCGACCTGGCCGCCGCGACCGGCCAGGGGCGGTCCACCATCAGCGCCCGCGTCGAGGCACTCATGTCCGCCGGGCTCATCGCACCGGCCGGCGAGGCCTCCTCCACCGGAGGGCGGCCGCCCGCCACCTTCGCGTTCGAGCCCAGCGCGCGGGTCGTGCTCGCCGTCGACCTGGGTGCGACGCACGTCCGGCTCGCCATCACCGACCTCGCGTCGCGGGTGCTGGTCGAGGGCGAGGCCCCGCTGGCGATCGCCGACGGGCCCGACGTCGTGCTCCCCTGGGTCGCCGAGCACGGCCGCAAGCTCGTCGCCGAGGCCGGCCGCACGCTCGAGGACCTCGTGTCCGTCGGCGTCGGCCTGCCCGGTCCCGTCGAGCACGCCACCGGCCGGCCCATCAACCCGCCGATCATGCCCTCCTGGGACGACGCCGACGTGCGCGGCATCCTCTCCGCCGAGCTCGGCGGCGCCGAGGTCCTGGTCGACAACGACGTGAACCTCATGGCGCTCGGCGAGCACCGGTCCGCCTGGCCCGACGTCGACGACATGCTGTTCGTCAAGGTCGCCACCGGCATCGGCTCCGGCATCATCTCCGACGGCGAGCTCCGCCGCGGGGCGCAGGGCGCCGCCGGCGACATCGGCCACATCGCCGTCCCCGGCGCCGAGGACGTGCCCTGCCGCTGCGGCAACCTCGGCTGCCTCGAGGCCGTCGCCTCCGGGCGGGCGCTCGCCGAGCAGCTCAGCCGGGACGGGGCGGAGGCGCGCGGCGGCGCCGACGTCGTCGCCCTCGTCCGGTCCGGCGACCTCGCCGCCGGACGGGCCGTCCGGCAGGCAGGGCGCGAGATCGGCGGCGTCCTCGCCGCCTGCGTCAGCCTGCTCAACCCGTCGCTCGTCGTCATCGGCGGCGTCGTCGCCGAGGCCGGCGAGCACCTCATCGCCGGCATCCGCGAGGTCGTCTATCAGCGGTCGCTGCCGCTCGCGACGCAGCACCTGCGGATCGTGACCTCGCAGGCGCGGTCCGAGGTGGGCATCCTCGGGGCGTCCGCCATGGCGGTCGACCACGTGCTGTCGCCGGTGGCGATCGACGCGCTGCTGGAGGCGCGGATCGCCTGAGGCTCTCGAGGCCGCGCGCCCTCGGGCGGCCACCGAGTCCTCCACAGGCGGGGCGGCGGTGCGTCGTCCCCAGGACGGCCGAGGCCGAAACGTGGCGCACCTCGGTCCCGACCTAGCGTCCCGGCCATGCCTCCGGTCTTCCACAGCGACCCGCGCCACCCGTCGCTCCGTACCTTCGTCCGCGACCCGTCCGTCGTCGCGCGTCCACCACTGAGCGCGCTGCCCGCCGGGCTCGAGCTGCTGCGCCGCGCCCAGGTCGCGGCCCGCTCGGCGCGCAGCGCGGCATCGCGCCGCGCCGCGTGGGCGACGTACCGCCGAGCCGACGCGCTGCTGCACCCGCACCGTGCGACGGACGACGTGCGCGGGGCGTGGTGCAGCGCGGTGCGCGGCTCGGCGGGTGATCGGCCGTGG
>NZ_JAANNB010000288.1 GCF_011603975.1 Cellulomonas sp. IC4_254
CGGGCGCGGCGCAGGCGGCGAGGACCACCGCGAGGGCGGCCGCGAACGCCGCCGCCACGGGCCGCGCGGGCCGCGCGGGCCGTGCGGGTCGCGCCGGTCGTCGGGGTCGCACGGCGGTCACCCCTTGAGCCCGCTGCGGGCGACGCCCTCGATGATGAAGCGCTGCGTCAGCACGAACAGCACGATCACCGGGACGGACGCGACGACGGCACCGGCCATGATCGACGGGTAGTCGGTCACGTAGGCGCCCTGCAGCAGCTTGAGCCCGGCGGGCAGCGTGAGGCGCTCCGGGCTGAACAGCACGTAGACGGGCCAGATGTAGTCGTTCCAGTTGCCGAGGAACGCCAGGACCGCGAGCGTCGCCAGCGCCGGGCGGGTGTTCGGCAGGATCACGCGCGTGAACACGTGCCACTGGTTCGCGCCGTCGAGCGCCGCGGCCTCCTCCAGCTCGGCGGGCAGCGCCACGAAGAACTGCCGGAGGAAGAACACCCCGAACGCGCCGGCCGCCCCGGGCACCACGAGCGCCCACACCGAGTCGATCCAGCCCAGCCGGTCGATCGTGAGGTAGTTCGGCATGAGGAACACGAACGACGGCAGGAACAGCGTCGAGACGATGACGCCGAACACCAGCCCGCGGCCGCGGAACCGCATCCGCGCCAGGGCGAACGCCGCCGTGGACGCCACGACCAGCACCAGTGCGGTGTGCAGCGTGCTGGCGAGCAGCGAGTTGAGGAACCACCGCAGCACCGGGTACGGGCCGTCCAGGCTCAGCAGCCGCTCGTAGGCGGAGAGGTCCACCTCGGCCGGCCACAGCGTCGGCGGGGACGCGGTGGCCTCGCCGTAGGACTTCACCGAGGTGAGGGCCATCCAGACCAGCGGGCCGATGAACGTCGCCGCGAGCACGACCAGCAGGGCCCATGTGACGGCGGCGCCCAGGCCGCGGCGCCTCACGAGGCCCTCCGCGCCCGGCGCGACCGCCTGCGGCCGCCGTCGCGCTCCCGCAGCGCCAGGAAGCTGATGATCGAGACGATGCCCAGGCCGATCGACAGCAGGTACCCCATGGCCGCGGCCGCGCCCATCCGGTACTGCCCGAGGCCGGTGTCGAGGATGACCATGAGCGCGGTCCGGGTCGAGGTGCCCGGGCCGCCCCCGGTCATCAGGTCGGCCTGGCCGAACATGTTCGCCGACGCGAGCACGGTCATGGTGAGCACGAACGCGAGCACCGGGCGCAGCCCCGGCAGCGTGACGTGCCGGAACCGCTGCCGGGACGACGCGCCGTCCACCTTCGCGGCGTCGTAGAGCTCCGCCGGCACGTCCTGGAGCCCGGCGAGGTAGATGATCATGTTGAACCCGAGGGTCCACCAGACGGTCACCCCCACCAGGGACACCCAGGCCCACGGCTGCGCGGTCAGCCAGGGCACCGGGTCCCCGGCCCCGACGGCGTGCAGCAGCCGGTCCAGGCGGGTCACCTGGAGCAGGTGGTTGAGGATGCCCAGGTTCGGGTCGAGGACGAACCGGAACAGCACCCCCACGACCGCCACGCCCAGCACGTACGGCAGGAACACCACGGCGCGCAGGAACGTGCGGCCGGGGAACCTCCGGTTGAGCGCCATCGCGAGCAGCAGCGGCACCGTCAGCAGCACCGGGACCGACGCCACGACGAAGATGCCGGTGGCCGCCATGCCGTCCCAGAACCGCGGGAACAGCACGCTCGTGCTGTCGAACAGGGCGGCGTAGTTGTCGAGCCCGACGAACGGCCGGCTCGGCATGAGGTAGTCCCAGTCGTGCAGGGACATCCAGACGCCGCGGACGGCGGGGAACGCGACGAACGTGCCGAAGATCGCCAGGAACGGGGCCAGGAACAGGTAGGGCGTCCACCAGGAGCCCCGGCGCAGCGGGCGCCGGGGCGGCGCGGTCGCGGTGCTCATGCGCCGTAGCGGTCGCGGTTGTCGGCCAGCACCTGGTCGGCGCGGGCCGCCGCGTCGGCGAGCGCCTCGCGCGGCTCCTTGACCAGCAGGACGGCCTCGTTCAGCGCGGTGTACAGCTCGCCGACCGCGTCGCCGATCCCGGGGATCGACGGCGGGAACCGCAGGTCGTCGGCCTGCTCGGCGATGGCCGCCTGCGGGGCCAGCGCCGCGAACTCGGCGGACTCGCGCGCCGAGCGCCGGGCCGGGACCTGCCCGCCGACGGCCCACGCGGCGGACTGCTGCGACACCCAGTTCACGAACGTGCGGGCGGCCTCGAGCTGGTCGTCCGTCGTGCCCCGCTGCTTGGTCAGCACGAAGTTGTGCGACCCGGCCCAGGCGGCGTCGACGCTGCCGATCCGCGGCAGCCGGCGGACGCCCCACTCCAGCCCGCTGATCTCGTCGAGGGTGTTGACGGACCAGATGCCGTTCCAGTTGAACGCGGCCTGCCCGTTCTGCAGGGCGATGATGTCGGCGTCCTGCCCGACGTCCCGGGCGCTCCAGCCCTTGTGCACCGCGTCGACCATCCAGGTCAGCGCCTCGACCCCCGCGTCCTCGGCCCACGCCGCCCGGGCGCCGTCCGCGTCGAGCAGGTCGCCCCCGAACTGCCAGATGAGCGACTGCAGGGTCTGGCCGCCGGTGAAGGTGTGCGGGCTCATCCAGTGCCCCGCGACCCCGTTGGCGAGCAGCGCGTCGAGCGCCGCCTCGTAGGCCGCGCGGTCCATGGGCGGCGCGGCCGGGTCGAGGCCGGCGTCCGCCATCACGGCGGTGTTGTAGAAGAACCCGAGCGGGTGCACGTCCAGCGGGATGCCGTACCGCTCCCCCGCGTAGATCCCCGCGTCCCACACCGGCCGGATGAAGTCGTCCGCGGTGAGCGCGAGGTCGTCGGCGAGGTCGTCCAGCGGCAGCAGCAGCCCGCGCGCGGCCGAGGTCGGCAGCGAGTCGAGGTGCTGGATCGCGATGTGCGGGCCCTGGCCCGACGTCAGCGCCGCGGGCAGCTTGGCGTGGAAGTCGGCCCACTCCATCGTGGTCATGCGCACCGCGACGCCCTCGTGCTCGGCGTTGAACCGGTCGACCAGGTCCTGCATGACCGGGCCGTCGCCTCCGGTGAAGCCGTTCCAGAACCGCAGCTCGACGGCGCCGCCGCCGGACGTGCCGGACGCCGACGGGCTGCCGCTCGAGCAGGCGGCCACGGTGGCGCCCAGCCCGACGGCCCCGAGGCCGGCGAGGAAGCCGCGGCGGGACAGGCCGGCGGGGCGGAGGGTGGACGGGGCACCCG
>NZ_JAANNB010000028.1 GCF_011603975.1 Cellulomonas sp. IC4_254
CCTCGCGCTCGTGCGCGCCGCGCCCGAGCGCCTCGTCGTGGCTGTGCACGGCGCGCACGAGCGCGAGGTGGGACAGCGCCTGCGGGACGTTGCCGATCATCCGCCCGGTCGCGGGGTCGTACTCCTCGGCCAGCAGCCCGACGTCGGTGCGCAGGCCGTCCAGCACGTCGAGCACCGCGGTGGCGCCGTCCACGTCGCCCTGGCGCGCGAGCGCGTCGGCCAGCCAGCCGGAGCAGGCGAGGAACGGGTGCTCGGAGCCGCGCAGCCCGTCGTCGGTGCGGTCGGTGCGGTAGCGGAGCAGCAGGCCGGGCGCGACCTCCAGCTCGTCGCGGATCGCGGCCACGGTGCCGACCAGCCGCGGGTCGTCGGGCGGCAGGAACCCGACGAGCACCAGCTGGAGCAGGGACGCGTCGGTGTGCGTCGCGCCGTAGTGCTGCACGAACGTGCCCCGCCCCGCGTCCCAGGCGTGGGCGAGCACGTCCGCGTGCACGGCGTCGCGCTCCCGGCGCCAGCGGTCGACGGGCCCGGGCAGCCCGTGCTCCTCGACGGCGCGCACGGCCCGGTCGAGGGCGACCCACGCCATCACCTTGGAGTGCGTGAAGTGCTGCGGGTCGCCGCGGACCTCCCAGATGCCGCTGTCGGGCCGCCGCCAGGTGCGGCACAGGTGCTCGACGAGGTGGCTCTGCAGCGACCAGGAGTCGCCGCTCTCGGCCACGCCGGACGTCCGCGCGAGGTGCAGCGCCGCCATCACCTCGCCGAGGACGTCGTTCTGCACCTGCCCGACGGCGGCGTTCCCGACCCGCACGGGGCGCGACCCGGCGTACCCGGGCAGGTGGTCGAGCGTGCGCTCGGCCAGCTCCCGCGAGCCGTCGACGCCGTACATGATCTGCACCTGCGCGGGGTCGCCCGCGACGGCCCGCAGCAGCCACTGCCGCCAGGCCTGCGCCTCGTGCCGGTACCCGTGCTCGAGCAGGGCCTCCAGCGTCATCGCGGCGTCCCGCAGCCAGCAGTACCGGTAGTCCCAGTTCCGCTCGCCGCCGGGGTCCTCGGGGAGCGAGGTGGTCGCGGCGGCGACGATGCCGCCCGTCTCGGAGTCGGTGAGCAGCCGGAGCACCAGCAGCGAGCGGACGACGGCGTCCCGGTACGTGCCCCGGTACCGGGCGGACCGCGCCCAGTGCGCCCACTGGTGCTCGGTGGCCTCGACCCGGTGCGCGAGCCGGGGCGCGCGCGGCACCGGTTGCCACGACGGCACCCAGGTGAGCGAGAGCCCGAGGCTCTCGCCCTCGGCGAGGACGAGGTCGTCGGCGTGCCCGCGGTGCGGGCCGCGGCCGGGCCGGGGGAGCCGGTCGCCGCGCAGCACCAGGCTGTCCGGCCCCGCGACGGCGCGGATGACCTCGCCGTGCCCGTCGGCCTCGGGCACCCGGTGCAGCCAGGGGACGACGGCGCCGTAGCCGAACCGCACGACCCACTCGTGCCGGATGCGCACCGACCCGCGCACCGCGGTGACGCGCCGGACGAGGTCGCACCGGCCGTCGCCCAGCGGCATGGCGTCGAGCAGCACCGCGGTGCCGGTGGGCGTCTCGAAGGTCGTCTCGAGCACGAACGAGTCGTCGAGGTAGCGGCGCGTGACCCGGGTGGCGTCCGGCGCGGTGAGCAGCCAGCGGCCGTGCTCCGGGCCGCCGAGCAGGGCGGCGAAGCACGCGGGGGAGTCGAACCGCGGGGGGCACAGCCAGTCGACGGACCCGGCGCGGGAGACCAGGGCGGCGGTGCGGCCGTCGCCGAGGACGGCGTAGTCGCCGATCGGGGTCGGCGCGGAGCCGGGCGCGGGGGTCGTGCCGGGCGTGGGGTCCGTCACGGCGGCGTGGTCGGTCACGGTCCTCATCATGCGTCGACCAGCGGCGACGGCGCAGGTCGGACCACCTTTACGGTTCGAACACATGTGCGGATGTCGGTGGTGCGCCGTAGCATGCTGCGCGTGAATGATCGTCTGGTGGTCCAGGGGGCCCGCGAGCACAACCTGCGCAACGTCGACCTGGACCTCCCGCGCGACAAGCTCATCGTGTTCACGGGCCTGTCCGGGTCCGGGAAGTCGTCGCTGGCCTTCGACACCATCTTCGCGGAGGGCCAGCGCCGCTACGTCGAGTCGCTGTCCGCGTACGCGCGCCAGTTCCTCGGTCAGATGGACAAGCCCGACGTCGACTTCATCGAGGGCCTGTCGCCCGCGGTGTCGATCGACCAGAAGTCGACCAACCGGAACCCGCGGTCGACCGTCGGCACCATCACCGAGGTCTACGACTACCTGCGCCTGCTGTTCGCGCGCGCCGGGACGCAGCACTGCCCGGTGTGCGGCGAGCGCGTGACCGCGCAGACCCCGCAGCAGATCGTCGACCGGCTGCTCGAGCTGCCCGAGGGCACCCGGTACCAGGTGCTCGCGCCGGTGGTCCGCGGCCGCAAGGGCGAGTACGCCGACCTGTTCAAGGAGCTGCAGGCCAAGGGCTTCGCCCGCGCCCGCGTCGACGGCGAGGTCGTCCAGCTGGCCGAGCCGCCGACCCTGGAGAAGAAGCTCAAGCACGACATCGAGGTCGTCGTCGACCGCCTGGTGTCGCGCGAGGGCGTGCAGCGCCGGCTGACCGACTCGGTCGAGACCGCGCTCGGCCTCGCCGGCGGCCTGATCCTGGTCGACATGGTCGACCTCGACGCGGACGACCCGGAGCGCGAGCGCCGGTTCTCCGAGAACCGCGCGTGCCCGAACGACCACCAGCTCACGCTGGACGAGATCGAGCCGCGCACGTTCTCGTTCAACGCCCCCTACGGCGCCTGCCCCGAGTGCACCGGCATCGGCTCGCGCCTCGAGGTGGACCCGGAGCTCGTGGTCCCGGACGACGACCTGTCGCTCCGCGACGGCGCCGTGGCCCCCTGGGCGCAGATCTCCTCCGAGTACTTCGAGCGCGTGCTGACCGCGCTGGCGGACGACCTCGGGTTCTCGATGGACCAGCCGTGGCGGGCGCTGCCCGAGCGCGCCAAGAAGGCGGTGCTGTACGGCGAGAACCACAAGGTGCACGTCAAGTACAAGAACCGCTGGGGGCGCGAGCGGCAGTACTCCACCGGCTTCGAGGGCGTGGTGACGTTCCTCGAGCGCCGGCACGGGGAGACCGAGTCGGAGTGGAGCAAGGAGAAGTACGAGGCGTACATGCGGGAGGTGCCGTGCCCCGTCTGCGACGGGACCCGGCTCAAGCCCGAGGTGCTCGCCGTGCGCGTCGGCGGCAAGTCGATCGCCGAGGTGTGCGCGCTGCCCATCCGCGAGGCCAAGGAGTTCCTCGACGCCCTGGAGCTCGGGGTGCGCGAGCGGCAGATCGCCGAGCAGGTGCTCAAGGAGATCCAGGCGCGGCTCGGCTTCCTGCTCGACGTCGGCCTCGACTACCTGTCGCTCATGCGCGCCGCGGCGACGCTGTCCGGCGGCGAGGCCCAGCGCATCCGCCTCGCGACCCAGATCGGCTCCGGCCTCGTCGGCGTGCTGTACGTCCTGGACGAGCCGTCGATCGGCCTGCACCAGCGGGACAACCGGCGCCTCATCGACACGCTCACCCGGCTCCGCGACCTCGGCAACACGCTGATCGTCGTCGAGCACGACGAGGACACCATCCGCACCGCGGACTGGATCGTCGACGTGGGCCCGGGCGCGGGCGAGCACGGCGGCAAGGTCGTGCACTCCGGCGACCTCGAGGGCCTGCTGGCGTCGCGCGAGTCGATGACGGGCGCGTACCTGTCCGGCCGCCGCTCGATCCCGATGCCGGCGCAGCGCCGCAAGGTCGACAAGAAGCGCCAGGTCACCGTGCACGGCGCCCGCGAGCACAACCTCAAGAACGTCGACGTGTCGTTCCCGCTCGGGACGTTCACCGCGGTGACCGGCGTGTCCGGCTCCGGCAAGTCGACGCTGGTGAACTCGATCCTCTACACGGTGATGGCCAACGAGCTGAACGGCGCCCGGCGGGTGGCCGGCCGGCACAAGCGGGTCAGCGGCCTGGAGCACCTCGACAAGGTCGTGCACGTCGACCAGGGCCCGATCGGCCGCACCCCGCGGTCGAACCCGGCGACCTACACCGGCGTGTGGGACCGGATCCGCAAGCTGTTCGCCGAGACCACCGAGGCGAAGGTCCGCGGCTACACCGCCGGGCGGTTCTCGTTCAACGTCAAGGGCGGCCGCTGCGAGGCCTGCTCGGGCGACGGCACGCTGAAGATCGAGATGAACTTCCTGCCGGACGTCTACGTCCCGTGCGAGGTCTGCCACGGCGCGCGGTACAACCGCGAGACGCTCGAGGTGCACTTCAAGGGCAAGACGGTCGCGGACGTGCTGGACATGCCGATCGAGGAGGCCGCGGAGTTCTTCGCCGCGGTGCCCGCGATCGCCCGGCACCTCACGACGCTCGTCGACGTGGGCCTGGGCTACGTCCGGCTCGGCCAGCCCGCGCCGACCCTGTCCGGTGGTGAGGCGCAGCGCGTGAAGCTCGCGACCGAGCTGCAGCGCCGGTCCACCGGCCGCACGGTCTACGTGCTGGACGAGCCGACGACCGGCCTGCACTTCGAGGACATCCGGAAGCTCCTCGGCGTGCTGCAGGGCCTGGTCGACAAGGGCAACAGCGTGATCGTCATCGAGCACAACCTCGACGTGATCAAGAACGCCGACTGGGTCGTCGACATGGGCCCCGAGGGCGGTTCCGGCGGCGGCACGGTCGTCGCGCAGGGCACGCCCGAGCAGGTCGCGCGGGTCGAGGCCAGCCACACCGGGACGTTCCTGGCGGAGGTGCTGGCCGACCCGGCGACGGAGCGGGTCAGCGCCTGAGGTCCCGCCTCAGCCCGCCGAGCCGGCGCCCGCGGTCTCCAGCACCGCGGGCGCCGGCTCGGTCAGCACCGGGAACGTCACCGACCGCGCGATGAAGCAGTGCTCGTGCGCCCGGCGGTGCAGGTCCGCCAGCTGCGCGTCGAGCGCGGCACCGTCCGCCGCGGCGGCGCCGCCCGGTCGCACCGTGACCTGCGGGCGCAGCACGACCTGCGTGAACTGCCCGTGGCCGGCCGCCTCGACCCGCATGGT
Source organism: Cellulomonas sp. IC4_254 (assembly GCF_011603975.1). Taxonomy (GTDB): domain Bacteria; phylum Actinomycetota; class Actinomycetes; order Actinomycetales; family Cellulomonadaceae; genus Cellulomonas. The sequence goes on from NZ_JAANNB010000028.1 coordinate 5,090, forward strand.
CCCGCCGGCCCGGTCCGCGTACCCGACGACCGCCACGCCCGACGTGGCGGCGAAGTGGAGGAACCAGAGCATGTGGCACTCGGCCAGCGCGGCGACGAGCAGCTCCTCGGGGTTGTGCCGCGCCGGGTCGCCCCGGAACGCGGGGTCGGCCGACGCGAGGACGACCGGCTTGCCGGCGACCCGCACCTCGTGGTCCCGGCTGTACGCCGCGTACCCGGTGGTGCCCGTGGCGCCGGCGCCCGTCCAGACGACGTCGGCGGCGTACTCGTGCAGCAGTCCCATGCGGCCGACGGTACCGGCGCGCCGGACCGGGGGCGCGGGCACCTCGGTGCCCGCCGCAAGGTCCGCGGCTGTCGGTCGGGCGAACTACGGTGGCACGCATGGCTGACCCCGCCACCTACCGCCCCGCACCGGGAGAGATCCCGGACCAGCCCGGCGTCTACCGGTTCCGCGACAAGGACGGCCGGGTCATCTACGTCGGCAAGGCCAAGAGCCTGCGGTCGCGCCTGAACTCGTACTTCCAGGACGTCGCCGGCCTGCACCCGCGCACCCAGCAGATGGTGACGACCGCCGCGTCGGTGCAGTGGACCGTCGTCGGCACCGAGGTCGAGGCGCTGGCGCTGGAGTACTCCTGGATCAAGGAGTTCGACCCGCGGTTCAACGTGAAGTACCGCGACGACAAGTCCTACCCGTACCTCGCGGTGACGCTGGCGGACCAGTTCCCGCGGGTCCAGGTGATGCGCGGGGCGAAGCGGCCCGGCACCCGGTACTTCGGCCCCTACGCGCACGCCTGGGCGATCCGGGAGACCGTCGACCTGCTGCTCCGGGTGTTCCCGGTCCGCACCTGCTCGGCGGGCGTGTTCAAGCGCGCGCGGCAGCAGGGCCGGCCGTGCCTGCTCGGCTACATCGACAAGTGCTCCGCGCCCTGCGTCGGGAAGATCTCCCAGGAGGACCACCACGTCCTCGCCGAGGAGTTCGCCGACTTCATGGCGGGCGACACGGCCCGGTTCACCAGGCGGCTGACCCAGCGGATGCAGGAGGCGTCGGCCGAGCTCGACTTCGAGCGCGCGGCCCGGCTCCGGGACGACATCGGCGCCCTCAAGCGCGCGACGGAGAAGAACGCCGTCGTGCTCTCCGACGGCACGGACGCCGACATCTTCGCCCTGGCCGGCGACGAGCTCGAGGCCGCCGTCCAGGTGTTCCACGTCCGCGACGGCCGGATCCGCGGCCAGCGCGGCTGGGTGGTGGAGAAGGTCGAGGACGTCACCGACGCCCAGCTCGTCGAGCACCTGCTGCAGCAGGTCTACGGCGACGCGCCCGCGGGTGACGCCGGCGCCGCGGCGTCGGGTGCGGCGGCCGGCTCCGTGCCGCGCGAGGTCCTGGTGCCGGTGCTGCCGGACGACCTCGACCAGGTGCAGACCTGGCTGTCCGGGCTCCGCGGCGGTCGGGTGCACGTGCGAGTCCCGCAGCGCGGCGACAAGCACGAGCTGGCCGAGACGGTCCGTAAGAACGCCGAGCACGCGCTGGCGCTGCACCGGACCCGCCGTGCCGGCGACCTGACGACCCGCAGCCAGGCGCTGCAGGAGATCCAGGAGGCCCTCGGCCTGGACTCCGCGCCGCTGCGCATCGAGTGCTACGACGTGTCGCACAACCAGGGCACGTTCCAGGTCGCGTCGATGGTGGTGTTCGAGGACGGGCTCGCGCGCAAGAGCGAGTACCGGACGTTCGGCATCCGCGGGCCGGAGGGCACGGGCGCGCGCGACGACACCGCGGCCATGCACGAGGTCATCACCCGCCGGTTCCGCCGCTACCTCGCCGAGCGCGAGCAGGCCGGCGACCTGGAGCTCGGGCTGGGGGAGGACCAGGTCGCCGAGGCGCTGGCGGACGCGGACGCCGGCCCGGTGCGGTCCGGCCCGATCGACGAGACGACGGGCCGCCCGCAGCGGTTCGCCTACCCGCCGAACCTGGTCGTGGTCGACGGCGGCCCGCCGCAGGTCGCGGCCGCGGCGGCGGCGCTGGCCGAGCTCGGCATCGACGACGTGGCGCTGTGCGGCCTGGCCAAGCGGCTCGAGGAGGTGTGGCTGCCGGGGGAGGACTACCCGGTGATCCTGCAGCGCTCCTCGGAGGGGCTGTACCTGCTGCAGCGCGTCCGCGACGAGGCGCACCGGTTCGCCATCACCGCGCACCGCAAGAAGCGCAGCAAGGGCATGACGGTCTCGGCGCTCGACACGGTCCCGGGGCTGGGCCCCGCGCGGTCCGCGGCGCTGCTCAAGCACTTCGGCTCGCTCAAGCGGCTCAAGGCGGCCTCGGCGGAGGAGATCGCGACCGTGCCCGGCATGGGCGCCCGGACCGCGGCCGCCGTGGTGGCGGCGCTGGCCGGTCCCGGGGACGCGACGGTGCCCGCACCGGCCGAGCCGGTGGCCGACGCGCCGCAGCCGACCGCCGACACGCCTGGCATGCTGGGCTCATGAGCGACGAGACCTCGCCGATCACCGTCCCCCACGGCATCCCCGCGATCGAGGCGGCCACCCAGGCGCCCCGTGTCCGGCAGCCCCACGTCCTGATCATCACCGGCATGTCCGGGGCGGGTCGCACCCGCGCCGGCGCGGTGCTGGAGGACATGGGCTGGTACGTCGTCGACAACCTGCCCGCGCAGATGCTCACGCACCTCGTCGGGATGCTCACCCACGGCGGCCCGCCGAGCGCGGACCTGCGCATCGCGGCGGTCGTGGACGTGCGCGGCCGTGAGTTCTTCGCGGACCTGCTCGCGGTGCTCGCGCAGCTGCGGGAGTCCGGCATCGACTACCGGATCCTGTTCCTCGACGCCTCGGACGAGGTGCTGGTGCGCCGGTACGAGCAGGTGCGCCGCCCGCACCCGCTGCAGGGCGAGGGCCGCATCCTCGACGGCATCACCGCCGAGCGCAGCCTGCTGCAGGACATCCGGGAGCGCGCGGACGTGCTGATCGACTCGTCGGAGACGAACGTGCACGAGCTCGGCCGGATCGTGCGGGCCGCGGTGTCGTCGGAGCAGGAGGAGGACGCGCTGCGGGTCAACGTGCTGTCCTTCGGCTTCAAGTACGGCATCCCGCTGGACGCCGACCACGTCGTCGACGTCCGGTTCCTCGCCAACCCGTACTGGATCACCGAGCTGCGGCACATGTCCGGCCGGGACGCCCCCGTGCGGGACTACGTGCTCGGGCTGCCGGGCGCGGTGGACTTCGTGGACCGGTACGTCGACGCCCTGGAGCCCGTCCTCGCGGGCTACCTGGCGGAGGAGAAGCGCTACGTGACCATCGCGGTCGGCTGCACCGGCGGCAAGCACCGGTCCGTCGCGATCAGCGAGGCGATCGCCGAGCGGCTCCGGTCCCGGGGGCAGCGCGTCACCGTGGCCGCGCGCGACCTCGGCAAGGAATGAGCCCGTCCCGCGACGGGCACCCCGCGTTCGTCGCCCTGGGCGGCGGTCACGGGCTGTCCGCCTCGCTGTCGGCGCTGCGCCGGGTGACGGACCGGCTCACCGCGGTCGTGACCGTGGCGGACGACGGCGGCTCCTCCGGCCGGCTGCGCGACGAGCTCGACGTGCTGCCGCCCGGTGACCTGCGCATGGCGCTGTCCGCGCTGTGCGACGACTCCGACTGGGGCCGGACCTGGCGCGACGTGCTGCAGCACCGGTTCACCTCGGCCGGCGACCTGGACAAGCACGCGGTCGGCAACCTGCTGATCGTCGCGCTGTGGGAGCTGCTGGGCGACACCGTCGACGGCCTGGACTGGGTCGGCCGGCTGCTCGGCGCCCGCGGCCGGGTGCTGCCGATGGCCGCCGTGCCGCTGGCGATCGAGGCCGACGTGCGGCGCGCGGACGGCACGCTGGAGCTGGTGCGCGGGCAGAGCCACGTCGCGGTCGCCCGGGACCCGATCGAGGGCGTGCGCCTGCTGCCCGACCGCCCGCCGGCGCTGCCCGAGGCGGTCGCGGCCGTCGAGGAGGCGGACTGGGTCGTGCTCGGCCCGGGGTCCTGGTACACCTCGGTCATCCCGCACCTGCTGGTGCCGGACCTCGCCGAGGCGCTGCACCGGACGTCGGCCCGCAAGATCGTGCTGCTCAACCTCAGCCCGGACGCGGAGACCGCCGGCATGGGCCCGTGCGAGCACCTCGACGCGCTGCGGCAGCACGCCCCGGAGCTCCGGCTGGACGCGGTGATCGCGGACCCCGGCGCGGTGGAGGACGTCGACGAGCTCGAGGAGCGCACCCGCGCCCAGGGCGGCCGGCTGCTGCTGCGGCAGGTGCGGCGCGGCGACGGCACGCCCCGGCACGACGCGCTGCGCCTGGCCGCCGCGATCAGCGACGTGGTCGAGGGCTACCTCGGCGACGTCGGGGCACCCCGTGGGATGGCAGGATGACCGCATGGCTCTGACGGCACAGGTGAAGGACGAGCTTGCGCGGCTCCAGGTCGACAAGACGTCGTGCCGGAAGGCGGAGGTGTCGGCGACGCTCCGGTTCGCGGGCGGGCTGCACATCATCTCGGGGCGGATCGTCATCGAGGCCGAGCTCGACACCGGCATGGCCGCCCGCCGGCTCCGCACCGCGATCGCGGAGGTCTACGGGCACCAGTCGGACGTGATCGTCGTGTCCGGCGGCGGGCTGCGCCGCGGCAACCGGTACGTCGTGCGGGTCGTGAAGGACGGCGAGTCGCTCGCGCGGCAGACCGGCCTGCTGGACAACCGCGGCCGCCCGGTGCGCGGGCTGCCGCCGCAGATCGTCTCCGCCGGCGTGCAGGAGGCCGAGGCGGCCTGGCGCGGGGCGTTCCTCGCGCACGGCTCGCTGACCGAGCCCGGCCGGTCGTCGGCCCTCGAGGTCACCTGCCCGGGCCCCGAGGCGGCGCTGGCCCTGGTCGGCGCCGCGCGGCGGATGCAGATCCCCGCCAAGGCCCGCGAGGTGCGCAACGTCGACCGGGTGGTGATCCGCGACGGCGACGCCATCGCCGCGATGCTGGCCCGGCTCGGCGCGCACGACACGCTGCTGGTCTGGGAGGAGCGCCGGGTGCGCCGCGAGGTGCGCGGCACCGCCAACCGCCTGGCCAACTTCGACGACGCGAACCTCCGCCGGTCCGCGCGCGCGGCGGTCGCCGCGGGCGCGCGGGTCGAGCGGGCGTTCGAGATCCTGGGCGCCGACGTGCCCGAGCACCTGCGGGAGGCCGGGGAGCTGCGGCTCGCCCACAAGGAGGCCTCGCTGGAGGAGCTCGGCAAGCTCGCCGACCCGGTGCTCACCAAGGACGCGGTGGCGGGCCGGATCCGCCGCCTGCTGGCGACGGCCGACAAGCGCGCGGCCGACCTCGGCATCCCGGACACCGAGTCCGGGCTGAGCCCCGACCTGCTGGACCTCTAGCAGGCCGCGGGCCGCGGGTGAAGCTCCGTCCGCACCACGGACGGCCCGCCCGTCGGCCAGACCTAGGTCCCTGCGCCACCCTGCGCTCGGGTATAGGCTCTAGGCCATCCGGAGATGTTCTGAGGGTCAAGTTCCTGTGACCGCGGCGTTTCCGGAGCGCACACCGGCGTGCGCAGTCCATCACCGCAACAGTGTGCGCTGGCCTGTGCCGGCGCGTGCCGAGGAGGGCAAGTGACCATCAAGGTCGGCATCAACGGCTTCGGCCGCATCGGGCGCAACTTCTACCGGGCCATCGTGGCGTCGGGCGCCGACATCGAGATCGTCGGCGTCAACGACCTGACGGACAACAAGACGCTGGCTCACCTGCTCAAGTACGACACCGTGCTGGGCCGCTTCCCGCTGAGCGTCGACTTCGACGACGACAACATCATCGTCGACGGCAAGAACATCCGCGCCCTCGCCGAGCGCGACCCGGCCAACCTCCCCTGGGCCGAGCTGGGCGCCGACATCGTCATCGAGTCGACCGGCTTCTTCACGGACGCCGAGAAGGCCAAGGCGCACATCACCGCCGGTGCCAAGAAGGTCATCATCTCCGCCCCGGCGAAGAACGAGGACGGCACCTTCGTCGTCGGCGTGAACCACGAGTCGTACGACCCGGCCACGCAGCACATCATCTCGAACGCGTCGTGCACCACGAACTGCCTCGCCCCGCTGGCGAAGGCGCTCAACGACTCGATCGGCATCGAGCGTGGCCTCATGACCACGATCCACGCCTACACGGGTGACCAGAACCTGCAGGACGGCCCGCACCGCGACCTCCGTCGTGCCCGCGCCGCCGCGCAGAACATCGTCCCGACCTCGACCGGCGCCGCCAAGGCCGTCGCGCTCGTGCTGCCGGAGCTCAAGGGCAAGCTGGACGGCTACGCCCTGCGCGTCCCGACCATCACCGGCTCGGCGACCGACCTCACCTTCACCGCCTCGCGCGAGGTCACGGTGGACGAGGTCAACGCCGCGGTCAAGGCTGCCGCCGAGGGCCCGCTCAAGGGAGTCCTGGCGTACGTCGAGGACGAGATCGTGTCCTCCGACATCGTCACCGACCCGCACCAGAGCATCTTCGACTCGAAGCTGACCAAGGTGTCGGGCGACCTGGTGAAGGTCGTGTCCTGGTACGACAACGAGTGGGGCTACTCCAACTCCCTCGTCACCCTCACCTCCTACGTCGGCGAGCGTCTCTGACCCTCAGCCGTCCGTAGCGACGCACATGCGCCCGCGCACGCCGGGGTCGGCCTCCGACCCCGGCGTGTCGCGGGCGCCGTCATGGACAGCCCCGGTCGTCGGTCCCGACGGCCCCGCGGAGCAAGGTAGGCAAGCATGAAGACCATCGAGGACCTCGGCGACCTGCGCGGCAAGCGCGTGCTCGTCCGTTCCGACTTCAACGTGCCGCTCGACGGCACGACCATCACCGACGACGGCCGCATCCGCGCCGCGCTGCCCACGCTGAAGGGCCTGCTCGACGCCGGCGCCCGCGTGGTCGTCACCGCGCACCTCGGCCGGCCGAAGGGCGAGCCCGACGCGAAGTACTCGCTGGCCCCCGTCGCCGCCCGCCTGGGCGAGCTGCTCGGCCAGCCGGTGGCCCTCGCGGAGGACGTCGTCGGCGAGTCCGCCAAGGACACGGTCGCGGCGCTCGAGGACGGCCAGATCGCGCTGCTCGAGAACATCCGGTTCGACGCGCGCGAGACCTCCAAGGACGAGGCCGAGCGCGGCGCGCTCGCCGACGAGCTCGCCGCCCTCGCGGACGCGTTCGTCTCCGACGGCTTCGGCGTCGTGCACCGCAAGCAGGCGTCGGTCTACGACGTCGCGCTGCGGCTCCCGCACGCGGCCGGCCAGCTCGTGCTCACCGAGGTCGAGGCGCTGCGCAAGGCCGTCGAGGACCCCGAGCGCCCCTACGTCGTCGTGCTCGGCGGCTCGAAGGTCTCCGACAAGCTCGGCGTCATCGCGAACCTGCTCACCAAGGCCGACAAGCTGCTCATCGGCGGCGGCATGGTGTTCACCTTCCTCAAGGCCCAGGGCCACGAGGTCGGCTCCTCGCTGCTCGAGGAGGACCAGGTCGAGACGGTCAAGGGCTACCTCGCGCAGGCGCAGGAGTCCGGCGTCGAGATCGTGCTGCCCGTCGACATCGTCGCGGCCGACGGCTTCGCCGCCGACGCCCCGCACGAGACCGTCGACGCGGACAAGATCCCCGCCGGCAAGATGGGCCTGGACATCGGCCCGAAGTCCGGCGAGCTGTTCCGCGCCGCGATCCTCGACGCGAAGACCATCGCCTGGAACGGCCCGATGGGCGTGTTCGAGTTCCCGGCGTTCGCCGAGGGCACCAAGGCCGTCGCGCAGGCGCTCGTCGACACCGAGGGCTTCTCCATCGTCGGCGGCGGCGACTCGGCCGCGGCCGTCCGTCGCCTCGGCTTCGACGAGGCCGGCTTCGGCCACATCTCGACCGGCGGCGGCGCGTCGCTGGAGCTCCTCGAGGGCAAGACCCTCCCCGGCATCGCGGTCCTGGAGGACTGATCCGAATGGCACGTACCCCCCTCATCGCGGGCAACTGGAAGCTCAACCTCGACCACCACGAGGCCGTGCACCTGGTGCAGAAGCTCGCCTGGACCCTGAAGGACGCCAAGCACGACTTCGGCACCGCCGAGGTCGTCGTCCTGCCGTCGTTCACCAACATCCGCTCCGTGCAGACCCTGGTCGACGCGGACAAGCTGGAGATCGGCTACGGCGCGCAGGACGTGTCGCAGCACGCGTCCGGCGCGTACACCGGCGAGGTCTCCGCCGCGCAGCTCGCGAAGCTCGGCGTGACCTACGTGGCGACCGGCCACTCGGAGCGCCGCGAGTACCACGGCGAGTCCGACGCGGTCGTCGCGGCCAAGACGGTCGCCGCGCTCGGCGCCGGCATCACCCCGATCGTCTGCGTCGGCGAGGGCTTGGAGATCCGCAAGGCGGGCACCCACGTCGAGTACACGCTGACCCAGCTCGAGGGCTCCCTGGCCGGCGTCACCGCCGAGCAGGCGCCGACCGTCGTCATCGCCTACGAGCCCGTCTGGGCCATCGGCACCGGCGAGGTCGCGACCCCCGAGGACGCGCAGGAGGTCTGCGCGGCGATCCGCGGCAAGCTCGCCGAGCTGTACTCGGCCGAGGTCGCCGACGCGGTCCGCGTGCTCTACGGCGGCTCGGTGAAGTCCGGCAACGCGGCGCAGATCATCGGCAAGCCCGACGTCGACGGCGCGCTCGTCGGCGGGGCGTCGCTCGACGCCGAGGAGTTCGCGAAGATCGCGCGCTTCCAGGAGCACGTCGGCGCCTGAGCCACCCCGGCCGACCGGGCGACCCGCGGCCCGATCCGGCCTGTCGTGCTGGATTCCTGCGCGGCGCGTCGCCTACCCTGGACCGCGGTCCACCCGACCGACCCCGTCCGGGGTCCCCGACAGCGAGAAGAGCCAGACCCGCCGTGACAGCCCTCACCATCGCCCTCCAGGTCCTCCTGGTGGTCACGAGCCTGCTGCTCGTCCCGCTCGTCCTGCTGCACAAGGGCAAGGGCGGCGGTCTGTCCGACATGTTCGGCGGCGGCATCACCAGCAGCGCCGGGTCCTCCGGCGTGGCCGAGCGCAACCTCAACCGCATCACCGTGGGCGTCAGCCTCGTGTGGGCGGTCGTGATCGTGCTGCTCGGTCTCATCGAGCGCGTGAGCTGAGGGAGAGACCTCATGGCGAGCGGAAGTGCGATCCGGGGGTCCCGCGTCGGTGCGGGCCCCATGGGCGAGGCCGAGCGCGGTGACGCCGCGCCCCGCGTGTGGATCTCCTACTGGTGCGCGAACGGCCACGAGACCCGGCCGTCCTTCGCCGAGGAGGCCGCCGCCGAGGCGCCCGAGACCTGGGACTGCCCGCGCTGCGGCTTCCCGGCCGGCCAGGACGAGGCGAACCCGCCGTCGCCCGTGCGCAACGAGCCGTACAAGACCCACCTGGCCTACGTGAAGGAGCGCCGCTCCGCCGAGGACGGCGAGGCGATCCTGGACGAGGCGCTGGCCGCGCTCCGTGCGCGCCGCCGCGGCGGGGTGCGCTGACCCGCACCGGCGCAGCACCGCAGCACCGCAGCACCGACGAGGGCCCCGCAGCACGCGCTGCGGGGCCCTCGTCGCGTCGCGGGCGGGCAGGGCCGTCGCCGAGTTCGCCGGTTCCGCGCGAGCTCGCCGGTTCCCCGAGCCCGCTGAGCGCGCAACCGGCGAACTCGGCGGCCACCCCCGGGGGCGAGGTCGCCGGTTCCGCCCGAGGTCGCCGGTTGCGCCGCGCCCCGGCGGACGGAACCGCCGACCTCGGCAGCCGGTCAGCGGGGGAACGGGCCCCACACGTACTCGGGGGGCTCGGGGTCGTGCCCGGGGGCGCGGCGCACCCAGGTGCGCGCCGCCCCGGCGCCGAGCGCGGTCGCGAGGAGCGCGGTCGTGACGGCGACGGGCCGCGCCGGCGCGAGGTCCCAGGCGACGCCGGCCGCGACGCCCGCGACGACGGCCGGGGCGATGGCCCGGGCGCGGCCGCTGACCGCCGCGGCGGTGATCCCGGCGGCGACGGAGAGTGCGGCCGCGAGGGCGGCGACGACCGGCGGCACCCACACGAGGTACCACACGACCCGCATGTGCCCGGGGTAGGCGGCGGCCTCGACGCGGACGACCGCGAGGACCGCCGCGCCGAGCGCGGCCAGGCTCACCCCGGTCGCCGCCGTGACCATCGAGCGCGTCGTCCCGCTCCGCACCGGTGAGCGGCCGGTGGCGAGCAGGACGAGGCCGATCGCGAGGACGGCGACCACGACTCCCTCCGGCACGGGGTACGTCGGCCGGACCGAGTCCTCGCCGGGCAGGGGTACGACCGTGGCGGTCGGGTCCTCGTAGACGTGGTCGAGGCGCGTCCAGGTCCCGTCGACGTCGCGGACGGCCAGCCCGTCGCCCCCGTTGGCCGCGAGGACGCGGAAGCCGCCGGGGACCGGGAGCACGGCGACGTCCCGCGTGCCGAGCACGCCGACGTCACCGCTGCGCGCGCGGAGCGCGGCCAGGTCGTCGGCCGGGACGGACCACTCGGGCCGCCACGTGCGTCCGCCGTCGTCGCTCCGCTCGACGCCGAGGCCTTGGTCGACCGGCCGGAAGCAGGTGCTGCCGGCGGGCGTGCACGCGACGACGACCACGGCCGGCTCCTCGACCTCGTCCGCCCAGCCGTCGCCGTCGCGGTCCTGCGCGCGTGGCGCGGGTGCGGCGGGCGGCGCGTCGTCCGACGGCACGTCCTCCGACCACGGGTCGGGGAGCACCTGCGTGGGCGGGTCCTCGGGACGATCGGTGGCCGTGTCGCCGGTGGCTTCGTCGACGGCGGTCCAGGTGAGGCCGTCGGTGGAGCGGTACCAGCCCTCGCGCCCGTCGACGTACGCGACGCCGTCCACCACCTTCGCCACGTCGGCGGACCGCACGTCGGCGGCCGACGTGGCCACGGTCGCGAGCACGGCGAGCGGCAGCGCCAGGAGCCACCGGGGCGGGACGCGCCGCCGCGCGGGTTCCGGCTCCGGCCGGGACGCACCGGCCGCCGCCCGCCGGCCGACCAGGGCGGCGACCGCCAGCGCCGGCAGGGCGAGCAGGTCCGTGGCGTCCTGGCGGACCAGGGACGGGCCGGCGACGACCGACCACGCCGCGGAGGCGACCTCCGCGCCGACGGCCGTCGCCTTGGCGAGGACGAAGCCGACGCCGACCACGAGCGCCGGGACGGCGACCAGACGACCGGCGCGCACCGGGCGACCGGTGCACGCGGCGGCGACGGCGAGCAGCGGCGGCGCGAGGACGAGGCCGGCCACGTCGGAGAGCTTCCCGGTCCACCAGGTGCCGTACGCGGCCTTCAGGACGTGGTCGTTGAGCAGCAGGAGCAGCACGGCCAGGCAGGTGACCGGGTGCGCGACCCAGTCGCGTGCCGTGCGCCACGTGGTGCGGTCCACGCGCCCTCCCTCCGCGCCGGCGGGTCCGGCAGCCGCACCTTCGCAGGTCCGGGCACCCCCGCGCGGCCGTTCGGCGCGGCGATGCGGACCCGTTGCGCAACCGAGACCCAGCCGACACCCGACCCAGCCGCCCACCTCGCGGCCGGGGACGCGGCGACGTCGCCGGTTCCGCCCGAGGTCGCCGGTTGCGCCACCCCTCGGGCGGCCAGAACCGACGACCTCGGCCGGCGCCGGGCGGCCCCGCCGGCGCCGGACGCGGCGAGGGCCCCGCAGCACCGTGGCTGCAGGGCCCTCGCCGGGGGAGCGGAGCGGGCTACGCCGCGCCGGGCTCCGCGCCGACCTCCGCGACCGCGGCCGCGTCGACGAGCCAGAGCGTCGCCTCCGTGCCGCGGGCGCCCGCGGCGGGGGTGACGGTCACGTCGGCGTCGGAGAGGGCGGAGGCGACCGCACCGGCCTTCTCGGCGCCGGCCGCCACGACCCACACCTCGCGGGCCGCGCGGATGGACTCGAACGTCAGCGAGACGCGCTCCGGCGGCGGCTTGGGGGAGCCGTGCACGCCGACGGTCGGGACGCCGGTGACGCCGACGCCCTCGTGCCCGGGGAACAGCGACGCCACGTGCCCGTCCGGGCCCATGCCGAGCATGAGCACGTCGAACGTCGGCACGTCGGCCCCCTCGGGCGCGAACGCGGCGAGCTCGGCGGCGTAGGCCGCGGCCGAGTCCTCCGGGGTCGCGACGCCCGCCTCGGGGTCCCGAGGACGCATCGGGTGCACGTTCGCCGCCGGGAGGGCGTCGCCGAGCGGGTCGATGAGCGCGGACCGCGCCTGGGTCTCGTTCCGGTCGGCGTCGCCGTCGGCGAGGAACCGCTCGTCGCCCCACCACAGGTGCACGCCGGTCCAGTCGACGGCCGCGCGGGCCGGGGACGACGCCACCGCGGCGAGCGTCTTGATCCCGACGGTGCCGCCGGTCAGCACGACGTGCACCGGGGCGGCGGCCGACTGCAGGTCGACGAGCCGCGTGATGAGCCGCGCGGCCGTCGCCTCGGCGAGGGTGTCCGCGTCCGGGTGCACGAGCACCGTCCGCGGCGCGCCCGTCACGCGCCCACCTTGGTCAGGCCCTTGCGCAGCACCTCGCCGTAGACCTCGTCGGCGTCCAGCCGGCGGAGCTCCTCGGCGAGGCACTCCCGGAGCTGGCGGATCGGCAGGGCGATCCGGTGCTCGGGCTGCTCGGGCTGGCGCAGCGCGGCGGTCTTGCCGTCGGGCCGGTCGAGCACGATCGGGCCGGACCTCCGCTCGAGCCGCACCTGGGTGATCGCCGGGGCGTCGGCCTGGCGCTCGATGTCGACGGGGCAGTTGAGCGCCCAGCCGAGCCACGCCGCCATGAGGTCCACCGACGGGTGGGTGCTCTCGCCGGCCACGACCGCGCGGGTCACGGGCTCGAACGGCGGCTGGTCCAGCGTCGCCGCGATGAGCCCGCGCCACAGGGTGGTGCGGGTCCACGCGAGGTCGGTGTCGCCCTCGGCGTAGCCGCCGGCGAGCCGGTGCAGCGCGTCGGACGGGTTGCTGCACTCGGTGGTGTCGGTGATCCGGCGCCGGGCGAGCTGGCCGAGCGGGTGCTGCGACGGGTCGTCGGGCACCTGGTACGGCCACCAGGCGACGATCGGGGCGTCCGGCAGCAGCAGGGGGAGCACCAGGGTGTCCAGGTGCCGGGCCTGCGCGGCCGACGGGTGCAGCAGGACGACCTCGGACGCGCCGGCGTCGCCGCCGAGCCGGATCTGCGCGTCGAGCTCGGAGTCGGCGGCCTCGGGGCCGGACTCGGTGAGCACGATGACGCGGCAGGGGTGCTCGCGGCTGGCGTCGTTCGCAGCCGCGATGGCGTCCTCGGGGTCGTTGGCGCCGACGTCGATGAGGAGCGTCAGCACGCGCCCGAGGGCGACGGCGCCGCCCTCCTCGCGCTCCTGCACCAGCCGCTTGTTGATGTCGCGGGTGGTCGTCTTGGGCAGGTCGATGATCACGGTCGCCTCCAGGTCCGTCCGTCGCGCTCCATCATGCGGTCGGCCGACTCCGGCCCCCAGGTGCCGGCGCGGTACGGCTCCGGCTTGCCCTTCGACGCCCAGTAGGACGTGATGGGGTCGAGGATCTTCCAGGAGAGCTCGACCTCCTCGTGCCGCGGGAACAGCGGCGGGTCGCCCAGCAGGACGTCGAGGATGAGGCGCTCGTAGGCCTCGGGGGACGACTCGGTGAACGCGTGGCCGTAGCCGAAGTCCATCGTGACGTCGCGGACCTCCATCGCGGTGCCCGGCACCTTGGCGCCGAACCGCAGGGTGACGCCCTCGTCGGGCTGCACCCGGATGACCAGCGCGTTCTTGCCGAGCTCCTCGGTCGCGGTCGACTCGAAGGGCAGGTGCGGCGCCTTCTTGAACACGACGGCGATCTCGGTGACGCGGCGGCCGAGGCGCTTGCCGGTCCGCAGGTAGAACGGGACGCCGGCCCAGCGGCGGGTGTCCACGTCGACGCGGATGGCGGCGAAGGTCTCGGTGGTGGAGTTCGGGTCGAAGCCGCCCTCGTCCAGGTAGCCCACGACCTTCTCGCCGCCCTGCCAGCCCTCGGCGTACTGCCCGCGGGCGGTGTGCTTGCCGATGTCCTTGGGCACGCGGACGGCGGAGAGGACCTTGATCTTCTCGGCGGTCAGGTCGTGCGCGTCGAACGTGACCGGCTCCTCCATGGCCGTGAGTGCCAGGAGCTGCAGCAGGTGGTTCTGGATGACGTCGCGGGCCGCGCCGATGCCGTCGTAGTACCCCGCGCGGCCGCCGACGCCGATGTCCTCGGCCATCGTGATCTGCACGTGGTCGACGTAGTTGGCGTTCCAGATCGGCTCGAACAGCTGGTTGGCGAACCGCAGCGCCAGCAGGTTCTGGACCGTCTCCTTGCCCAGGTAGTGGTCGATGCGGAACACGTCGTCCGGGTGGAACACCGAGGACACGACGTCGTTCAGCTCGCGGGCCGACTGCAGGTCGTGGCCGAACGGCTTCTCGATGACCACGCGCCGCCAGGCGTCCTCGACGGACTCGGACAGGCCGGAGCGGGCGAGCTGCTTGCAGACCACGGGGAACGCGCTCGGCGGCACCGAGAGGTAGAACGCGTGGTTGCCGCCGGTGCCGCGGGTGACGTCGAGGTCCTCGACCGTCTGCCGCAGCCGGTCGAACGCGTCGTCGTCGTCGAAGGTGCCCTGGACGAACCGGATCCCCTCGGACAGCTGGCGCCAGGTGGACTCCCGGAACGGGGTGCGCGCGTGCTCCTTGACGGAGTCGTGCACGATCTGCGCGAAGTCCTGGTCCTCCCAGTCGCGCCGGGCGAACCCGGTGAGCGCGAAGCCGGGCGGGAGCAGGCCGCGGTTGGTCAGGTCGTACACCGCGGGCATGAGCTTCTTGCGGGCGAGGTCGCCGGTGACCCCGAAGATCACCAGGCCCGAGGGCCCGGCGATCCGGGGGAGCCGGCGGTCCCGCGGGTCGCGGAGCGGGTTGTGCTCCGCCGTGACCTTCGCGGGCCTCACTCGGCCACCTGCTCCAGGCCGCCGCGGACGGTGTCGAGCAGCTCGGCCCAGGACTTCTCGAACTTGTCGACGCCCTCGCGCTCGAGCTGGTCGGTGACCTCGTCGATCGCGATGCCGAGGCCGGCGAGGCGGTCGATGACGTCCTGCGCCTCGGCCTGGGTGCCGGTGACGGTGTCGCCGCGGAAGTCGCCGTGGTCGAACACGGCCTGCAGCGTCGCCTCGGGCATGGTGTTGACCACGCCGGCCACGACGAGCTCGTCCACGTAGCGCGTGTCGGGGTAGGCCTTGTCCTTGACCCCGGTGGACGCCCAGAGCGGCCGCTGCGGCTTGGCGCCGGCGGCGGCGAGCGCCTGCCAGCGGTCCCCGGCGACGACCTCCTCGTACACGCCGTAGGCGAGCCGGGCGTTGGCGATGGCGGCCTTGCCGCGCAGGTCGGCGGCCTCGGGCGAGCCGATCTCGTCCAGGCGCGGGTCGATCGCCGCGTCCACCCGGGACACGAAGAACGACGCGACGGAGGCGATGGGCGCGAGGTCGTGGCCGTTGGCCTTCGCGCGCTCCAGGCCCTCGAGGAACGCGTCCAGCACGGCGCGGTACCGCTCGAGCGAGAAGATCAGCGTGACGTTGACGCTGATGCCGTCGGCGAGCACCTCGGTGATCGCCCGCAGGCCGTCGAGCGTCGCGGGGATCTTGATGAACAGGTTCGGCCGGTCGACGGTGGACCACAGCGCGCGCGCCGAGTCGACGGTCGCCTGCGCGTCGTGCGCGAGGCGCGGGTCGACCTCGATCGACACGCGGCCGTCCACGCCGTCGGTGGCGTCGTAGACGGGACGCAGCACGTCGGCCGCCTCGCGCACGTCGTCGGTCGTGATCGCGAAGACCGCGCCGTCCACGTCCGTGCCCTGCGCCCGCAGCTGCTTCAGCTGCTCGTCGTAGGACTCGCCCTTGGCCAGCGCGCTCGCGAAGATCGTCGGGTTGGTCGTGACCCCGACCACGCGGCGCTCGGCCACGAGGTCCTTCAGGTTCCCGGTGCGCAGCCGCTCCCGGGACAGGTCGTCCAGCCATACCGCGACGCCCGCGTCGGCCACCTGGTCGAGCGGCGTGATGCCCTCTGTCATCGTCGTGCCACCTCACTTCTCGCCCCGGACTCCGGGCCGGGGCGTCGACGGTCGGGCCCGTCCTGACCAGGCCGGGCGCCGCTCACGCCCGGTCCTGATTCCCCCGGGGCCGGGCGTGCGTTTCGAGCCTAGACCCGCGAGGCGGGGGAGCGCCGTCCGGCCCGCCCCGCGGCGGCCCGGGGCGACGGACGTCACACGACCGGGACCGAGGTCCCAGGCGGTTCGGGGCCGCATCTGCCGCCGGCGGGGCCGTACGATGGTCACCGATCATCCGCGGGGCCGTCCGGCCGGCGCGGTCGAGCGACGGGCGGAGGACCGGAGCGTGCGCACGATGAGCCCAGCCGCTCCCGCCGGGGCCTCGTCGCGGGCCCCGGGTGTCCCGGCCCAGGACGGCCGGAGCGCGCTGCGCCGCCGGCTGGCCGCCTACGTGGCGCTCACCAAGCCGCGGGTCATCGAGCTGCTGCTCGTCACGACGCTGCCGACGATGATCCTGGCGCAGGGCGGGTTCCCGCCGATCGGGCTCGTGCTCGCCACCCTGGTGGGCGGCGCGGCCGCGGCCGGCGCGGCGAACGTGCTCAACTGCTACATCGACCGCGACATCGACCAGGTGATGAACCGCACCAAGCGGCGGCCGCTGGTCACGGGCGAGATCACCCCGCGCGCCGCGCTCCTGTTCGGCCTCGCGCTCGGCGTCGGCTCGCTGCTGTGGCTCGCGCTGCTGGTCAACGTGCCGTCCGCGCTGCTCACGGGCGGCGCCATCCTCATCTACGTCGTCGGCTACACGATGATCCTCAAGCGACGCACGCCGCAGAACATCGTCTGGGGCGGCGCCGCGGGCTGCATGCCGGTGCTCATCGGCTGGTCGTCGGTGACCGGCGGGCTGTCCTGGGCCGCGGTGCTGCTGTTCGGCGTCATCTTCTTCTGGACGCCGCCGCACTACTGGCCGCTGTCGATGAAGTTCCGCAAGGACTACGCGGCCGCGGGCGTCCCGATGCTCCCGGTCGTCGCCGCCGAGTCGAAGGTCGCGAAGGAGATGATCGCGTACACCGTCGCGATGATCGCCTGCTCGCTGCTGCTGGTCCCGGTCGCCGGGATGACCTGGGTGTACGCGGTCGTCGCGACCGTGCTCGGCGTGTGGTTCCTCTGGTCGAACATCGCGCTGTACCGTCGCGCCCAGGACCCGCGCCGCGGCAAGCTCCGCGCGATGTCGGTGTTCCACGGGTCGATCACGTACCTGTCGCTGCTGTCGGTCGCGGTGGCGGTCGACGTGTTCCTCCCGCTCTGACCGACCGGAGGAACCGCGGGGAGGCGCCCGGCATGACGGACGAGCAGCCGGCCCCCGCGCTGCGCGCCGCCCTCGACGGCTACCTCGCGCACCTCACCGTCGAGCGCGGGCTGTCGGCGAACACGCTGGCCGCGTACCGGCGCGACCTCACCCGGTACGTCGACCACCTCGCCGCCGCGGGTCGCACGTCGGTGGCCGAGGTCACCGAGGCCGACGTCGAGGACTTCCTCACGGCCGTGCGGACCGGCTCGGACGGCCGGGCCGTGCTGTCGGCGTCGTCCGCGAAGCGCGCCGTCGTCGCCGTGCGGGGCTGGCACCGGTTCGCGGTGCTCGAGGGGCTGACCGCCGCCGACCCCGCCCGCGCCGTGCGGCCGCCCCAGCAGTCGCAGGTGCTGCCCAAGGCCATCGGCACCGACGAGGTGCTGCGGCTGCTGGAGGCGGCCTCCCTCGGCGACGGGCCGGTCCCGCTGCGGGACCGGGCGCTGCTGGAGCTCGTGTACTCGACCGGTGCGCGGATCTCCGAGGCGGTCGGGCTGGACGTCGACGACCTGGACCTCACCGAGGGCCGCGCGGCGGTCCGGCTGTTCGGCAAGGGCAGCAAGGAGCGGGTCGTCCCGGTGGGCGCCTACGCCGTCGAGGCGCTGGAGGCGTACCTGGTGCGCGCCCGGCCCGCCCTGGCCGCCGCGGGGCGCGGGGGAGCGGCGGTGTTCCTCAACACGCGCGGCGCCCGCCTGTCCCGGCAGAGCGCGTGGGCGGTGCTCCGCACGGCCGCCGAGCGCGCCGGGCTCCCGGGCGCCGAGCACGTGTCCCCGCACACCCTGCGGCACTCGTTCGCGACCCACCTGCTGGCCGGCGGCGCGGACGTGCGGGTCGTCCAGGAGCTGCTGGGGCACGCGTCGGTGACGACCACGCAGATCTACACGAAGGTGACGCCGGACACGCTCCGCGAGGTGTACGCGACCAGCCACCCGCGCGCCAGGCGGGGGAGCGTCGCGCGGGCCGGGACGGGCGCCGCGCGCACCGGCGCGGGAGACGGCTGACCGCCGTGCCGCTCCGGTAGGTTGTGCGGGTGGCACGCGAGGAGACGACCGAGATCGCAACCGACCCGGTGGGCAGGCCCCTGCCCGACTTCCCCGTCCCCGCGCCGCTCGCCGCCCACGGTCCCGCCCGCGTCATCGCGATGTGCAACCAGAAGGGCGGCGTCGGCAAGACGACCACCACGATCAACCTCGCCGCCGCGCTGGCCGAGTACGGCCGCCGGGTGCTGATCGTCGACTTCGACCCGCAGGGCGCGGCGTCGGTCGGCCTGGGCGCCAACCCGCACGAGCTGGACCGCACGGTCTACGACCTGCTGGTCGACCGGCACGCGCGCGTCCAGGACCTGATCCGGCCGACCGAGATCGCCGGGCTCGACCTGCTGCCCGCGAACATCGACCTGTCGGCCGCCGAGGTGCAGCTGGTCAGCGAGGTCGCCCGCGAGTCGATCCTGTCCCGCGTGCTGCGGCCCGTGCTCGACGACTACGACGTGGTGCTGGTCGACTGCCAGCCGTCGCTGGGCCTGCTCACCGTCAACGCGCTGACCGCGGCGCACGGCGTGCTCATCCCGCTGGAGTGCGAGTTCTTCGCGCTGCGCGGCGTGGCGCTGCTGGTCGAGACGATCGAGAAGGTCCGGGACCGGCTGAACCCGCGCCTGGAGGTCGACGGCATCCTGGCCACCATGTACGACCCGCGCACCCTGCACGCCCGCGAGGTCGTGGCCCGGGTCTACGAGGCGTTCGGCGACACCCTGCTGCACACCGTCATCGGCCGCACCGTGAAGTTCCCGGACGCGTCGGTGGCCGCGGAGCCGATCACGACGTACGCGCCGACGCACGCCGGGGCGCACGCGTACCGGCAGCTCGCGCGGGAGCTCGTCGCCCGTGGCGACGCCGCCTGAGCCGGCGCCGACCGCCGAGGTCCTCGACGCCGCGCCCGCCGCGCCCGCTGCGCCCGAGGACGCGCCCCGGGCCGGGTCCGGCGCGTTCGAGGTCCACCTGGAGAACTTCTCCGGGCCGTTCGACCTGCTTCTGGGGCTGATCTCCAAGCACAAGCTCGACATCACCGAGGTCGCCCTCGCCGCGGTCACGGACGAGTTCATCGCGTACATCCGCGCGGCCGAGCGGGCCGAGGCGGAGGGCGGGCGCCCGTGGGACCTGGGGCAGGCGTCCGAGTTCCTGCTGGTCGCGGCGACGCTGCTCGACCTCAAGGCCGCGCGGCTGCTGCCCGCCGGCGAGGTCGAGGACGCCGAGGACCTCGAGCTGCTGGAGGCCCGGGACCTGCTGTTCGCGCGGCTGCTGCAGTACCGCGCGTACAAGGTCGTGGCCGCCGACATCGGCACCCGCCTCACGGAGCAGGGCCGGCGGCTGCCGCGCACCGTGCAGCTCGAGCCGCACCTCGCCGCCATGCTGCCGGAGCTGATCTGGCAGATCGGGCCGCAGGAGCTCGCCGCGCTGGCCGCGAAGGCGCTCGCGCCGCCGCCCCCGCCGCCCGGCGTCGACCTCAGCCACCTGCACGCCCCGGCCGTGAGCGTGCGGGAGCAGGCCGCGGTGCTCGCGGACCGGCTGCGGCACGGCGGCGCGGCGTCGTTCCGCGCGTTGACCGCCGACGCCGACTCGACGCTGCTGGTGGTGGCGAGGTTCCTGGCGCTGCTGGAGCTGTTCCGCGAGGGCGCGGTGGCGTTCGACCAGGTGACGCCGCTGGGCGAGCTGACCGTGCGGTGGACCGGTGCCGAGGACGGCGACGTGGCCGTCGCGTCGGACTTCGACGAGGCGGACGACCTGCTGCCGGCCGCACCCGACGAGGGGGAGGACGCATGACCGACGACCCGACGACCGCCCGGGCCGACGCGCCCGACCGGCCCGGCGACGAGCGCGCGCACGGGCTGGCCGAGGGCGAGCTGCCCCCCGAGCCGCAGACCGACGCGCCCGACGTCCACGACCTGCCCGGGGGCGCCCTCGCGGCGCTGGAGGCCGTGCTCATGGTCGCCGACGAGCCGATCCCGGCCGTGCGGCTCGCCACGGTGCTCGGCCTGCCGACCGGCGAGGTCGTCGACCTGCTCCGGACGCTCGCCGAGGAGTACCGCGGCGAGCACGGCGGCCGCCCCCGCGGGTTCGAGCTGCGCCAGGCCGGCGAGGGCTGGCGGATCTACTCCGCGCCGGCGTTCCACCAGGTCGTCGGCCAGTTCGTGCTGGACGGGCAGACCGCCCGGCTGACCCAGGCGGCGCTGGAGACCCTGGCCGTGATCGCGTACCGGCAGCCGGTCACGCGCGGCCAGGTCTCGGGCGTGCGCGGGGTCAACGTGGACGGCGTGGTGCGCACGCTGACGGCCCGCGGGCTGGTCGCGGAGGCGGGCACCGACCCGGCCTCTGGTGCGCTGCTGTACCGGACCACGGGATACTTCCTCGAGCGGATGGGCCTCACGAGCCTCGACGAGCTGCCCCCGCTCGCCCCGTACCTGCCCGAGATCGACGCGTTCGACGGGCTGGACGGGGCCGCAGTGACGACAGGAGACGTGTGATGAGTGCAGCAGGACAGGGCGGCGGCCGACGCGGTGGCGCGGGCGGCGGTGCCCGCGGGGCCGGCGGGGCCGGCGGGTCCGGCGGTCGGTCCGGGGGAGCCGGGCGCGGCGGCGCGGGCCAGGGCGGTCGCCCCGGCGGCGGGCGGTCCGGGTCGGGCGGCTACGGCGG
>NZ_JAANNB010000289.1 GCF_011603975.1 Cellulomonas sp. IC4_254
GGGCGGCTGGGGGACCGGCCCGCCCCGCGCCTGGATCAGGCGACGGGCGTGCTCGCGGTGGCGGGCTCGCCGTTCTCGACCGGCGCCGTGCCGGCGAGCGCGGCGGCCAGCGCGGCGCCGAGGCCGGCGTCGACGTTGGTCCAGTACTGGATCGCGCGGGCGCGGATGACGTCGCTCTTCACCGCGCCGACGTGGCCGGTGATCGTCTCCAGGAACCGGGCGCGCGCGGCGTCGTCGAACACCTCGCGGTACAGCGTGCCGGCCTGGCCCCAGTCGTCGTCCTCGGGGTGCAGGGTCGCGGCGGAGCGCACGAGCTCGCCGTCCGCCTCCCAGCCGGCCGACTCCGCCGCGCGGGCCGGGTCGGCCGCCGGGCCGCCGACCGAGTTCGGCGCGTAGACCGGGACCTCGGGCGCGTTGAAGTGGTACCGCGCCGCGCCGTCCTTCGAGTACGAGTGCACCTCGGACTTCGGGGCGTTCACCGGGAGCTGCGCGTGGTTCGTGCCGACGCGGTACCGGTGGGCGTCCGCGTAGGAGAAGATCCGCGCGAGCAGCATCTTGTCCGGGCTGGTCGCGATGCCCGGCACGAAGTTGCTCGGCGCGAACGTCGCCTGCTCGATCTGGGCGAAGTAGTTCTCCGGGTTGCGGTTGAGCTCCATCACGCCGACCTCGATCAGCGGGTAGTCGGCGTGCGGCCAGACCTTCGTGAGGTCGAAGGGGTTGAACCGGTAGGTCTTCGCGTCCTGGTACGGCATGACCTGGACCGAGAGCGTCCAGCGCGGGAACTCGCCGTCGGCGATGTGCTCGAACAGGTCGCGGATGTGGTGGTCGGCGTCCGAGCCGGCGAGCTGCGCGGCCTCGTCGGCGGTCAGGTTGTCGATGCCCTGCTGGGACTTGAAGTGGTACTTGACCCAGAACCGCTCGCCGGCCGCGTTGATCCACTGGTAGGTGTGCGAGCCGAAGCCGTCCATCGTCCGCCACGAGCGCGGCAGGCCGCGGTCGCCCATGAGCCAGGTGACCTGGTGCGCCGACTCGGGGGACAGCGACCAGAAGTCCCACTGCATGTCGTTGTCGCGCAGGTTCGACCCGGGCAGGCGCTTCTGCGAGCGGATGAAGTCCGGGAACTTGATGCCGTCGCGCAGGAAGAACACCGGGGTGTTGTTGCCGACGAGGTCGTAGTTGCCCTCGGACGTGTAGAACTTCAGCGCGAAGCCGCGGGGGTCGCGCCAGGTGTCGGGGGAGCCGTGCTCGCCGGCGACGGAGGAGAACCGCGCGAGCATCTCGGTCTCGACGCCCGGCTGGAACAGCGCCGCGCGGGTGTACCGGCTGACGTCGCCGGTGGTGGTGAACGTGCCGAACGCGCCGCCGCCCTTGGCGTGCACGACGCGCTCCGGGACCCGCTCGCGGTTGAACTGCGCGAGCTTCTCGACCAGGTAGTGGTCGTGCAGGACGATCGGGCCGTCGGCGCCGACCGACTGCGAGTGCGCGTCGGACGCCACGGGGGCGCCGGAGTTGGTGGTCGTCGGGTGGACCTGGGTCACGGGGGTGTCCTTCCGGGTCGTCGGCAGGCCGGTCGAGGGCGCGCCGGGGACCGGTCGGGCAGGGTCGCCCGACCGGGAGTCGTGGGTCGGTGGTGCGGGGGTCGGGCCGGGGCGGCGGCTCGCCCGGGGCTGCGGTCAGTCGGTCGTGCGGCTGCGGCAGTCGGGGCACAGGCCCCAGAAGGTGACCTCGGCGGTCTCGACGGTGAAGCCGGACGTCGAGCTCGGGACGAGGCAGGGCGCCTCGCCGATGACGCAGTCGACGTCGTCGACCGCGCCGCAGGAGCGGCACACCACGTGGTGGTGGTTGTCGCCCACGCGGCGCTCGTAGCGGGCCGGGTGCCCGGCCGGCTCGATGCGCCGCAGGATGCCGGCGTCGGTCAGCGCGTGCAGGACGTCGTAGACCGCCTGCACCGAGACCGTCGGCACCGCCTCCCGGGCCCGCCGGAGCACGGCCTCCGCGTCCGCGTGCGGCAGGTCGGCGACGGCACCGAGCACGGCGAGCCGCGGCGCGGTGACCCGCAGGCCGCGGGCGCGGAGGAGCTCCGCGGCGTCGGTCGTGCGGTCGGCGGTGCGGCCCGCTGCGTGCGGGTGGCCGGCGCTCGCCGCGCCACCGGGTACGGCGGGTGCGTGCTGGTCGACGGGCATGCCGCAACCCTGGCACGTTTTCTGGAACTGTTCAAGCAGGGATCTGACGGCGTGTCACGTC
This sequence comes from Cellulomonas sp. IC4_254, assembly GCF_011603975.1. Classification (GTDB taxonomy): domain Bacteria; phylum Actinomycetota; class Actinomycetes; order Actinomycetales; family Cellulomonadaceae; genus Cellulomonas. The sequence continues at coordinate 2,245 of NZ_JAANNB010000289.1, forward strand.
GGATGCGTGACGCGGGGAACAGCGAAGGGCTCCGAGGTGTTCTGGTAGAGTCATTCACGACTGGCCTGGGTCGACGTGTGTCACCGCTTCACCGCGGGGGCGTCCGGCGGCCCGGGTGCACAAGTGGAGGCCACTCCCACCTGAGTCCCGACCGCCCGGTCCGCCGGCAGCAGGGTCCAGGTCTTCGGTCCAGGTCACGAGCCCCTCGCGGGAGCGTGGCCCGACGGCGCACCGTCTCCGACGGGGTGCCGTGGATCGTGTCGGCCCTCCACCTGTGCTCAGGTGCGAGGGCCTTCCTCGTTCCTGGAGGTCACCACTTCGACTTCGAGGAGCACCACATCAGCGAGCCCCGCATCAACGATCGGATCCGCGTCGCCGAGGTCCGCCTGGTCGGCCCGAACGGCGAGCAGGTCGGCATCGTCCGCGTGGAGGACGCGCTGCGCCTGGCCCAGGACGCCGACCTCGACCTCGTGGAGGTCGCGCCGGACGCCCGCCCGCCCGTCTGCAAGATCATGGACTACGGCAAGTTCAAGTACGAAGCAGACATGAAGGCCCGCGAGGCCCGGCGGAACCAGAGCAACACGGTTCTCAAGGAGATCCGCTTCCGCCTCAAGATCGACCCGCACGACTACGGCACCAAGAAGGGCCACGTCGAGCGGTTCCTGTCGGCCGGCGACAAGGTCAAGGTCATGATCATGTTCCGTGGCCGCGAGCAGTCGCGCCCGGAGATGGGCGTGCGCCTGCTGCAGCGTCTCGCGGCCGACGTCGAGGAGCTCGGCTTCATCGAGAGCATGCCGAAGCAGGACGGCCGCAACATGATCATGGTGCTCGGCCCGACCAAGAAGAAGGCCGAGCAGAAGAACGAGCAGCGCCGGGCCCGCGCCCAGCGCGAGCCGCTGCCCGAGGCCCCCGAGGTCGAGGAGACGGAGACCGCCGCCCCGGCCGAGGCCGCCGCCCCGGCCC
>NZ_JAANNB010000290.1 GCF_011603975.1 Cellulomonas sp. IC4_254
GGGCGGGGCTGTGGGGGCTGCTGACGGTGCTCGCCGCGGTGCCGGGCACGTGGCCCGGGTCGTCCGGCGTCGACGCGGTCCTGGGTGTCGTGGGTGCGGTGGCGGCGGTCGCGCAGCCGGTGCTCGTGGTCGCGTGGGTGCTGGCGGTGCCGTGGAGCCGCGGGCACCGCGGTCTGTCGTACGCGCTCACCGGGGCCGAGCTGGCCGACGCGCGGGACGGCGCCGACCGCGAGGCCGGCGCGGGTCCGGGGGCCGGCGAGGTCGGCGGGCGCGCGCGGGACCGGGTCGGCTGACGCCGCGCGTCCCGACCCGGGCGCCGCGTCAGCCCGCGAGGGCCTTCGGCAGCGGCACCGCCGGGTCGGCGGCGCGGGCCCGGTCGAGGACCGGCAGCGTCGCCCCCGCGAGCAGCCGGCGCGCGCCGCCCACGTCGCGCGGCCGGTCGACGGCGAACACGGCCGTCAGCGTGCCGGTCGCCGGGTCGCCGCCGGGGGCGAACCACAGCGCCGTCCAGCCGTCCTCGGCCGCCGGGTCGCCGCGCAGCACCACGTCGTCGTCCGACCCCGGCAGCCCGTAGAGCGCGAGCTCGTGCCCGAGCTGCGTCGAGAACACGTACGGCGCGAGGTCGGGCTCGACCGCCTCCCGGCCGAGCAGCCCCGCGACCGCGACGGCCGGCCCGCGCAGCGCGGCGTCCCAGTGGCCGCCCGGCACCCAGCCGTGCCGGGACGAGCGGCGCCGGGCCGCGTCCCCGACGACCCGCACCCGCCACGACCCGTCGACCGGGGCGTGCCGCTCGTCCACCGCGACCGACCCGTCGGGCTCCAGCGGCAGGGCGCCGGCGAGCCAGCCCGTCGCCGGGCGCGCGCCGACCGCGGCGAGCACGGCGTCGGCGGGGAGCGCGGTGCCGTCGGCCAGCCGCACCGTGCCCGGCTCGACGGCGGCCACCGCCGCGCCGGTGCGCAGCCGGACGCCCGCCCGCGCGAACCACGGCGCCGTGAGCGCGCCGACCCGGGCGCCGAGCGCCGTCATCAGCGGGGCCTCGCGCGCCTCGACCACGGTGACGTCCACCCCGGCCGCGGCGGCGACCGTCGCCACCTCCGCCCCGACCCAGCCCGCGCCGATGACGACGAGCCGGCGTGCCTCGCCGGGGGTGCGGGGTCCCGCGCCGGGGGCCTGACCGGTCCCCGCGGGCAGGCCGTGCGGGAACCCAAGCGCCGCGCGCAGCCGCTCGGCGTCGGCCGCGGTGTGCAGCGTCAGCGCGTCCGCCCAGGCCGGCGGCCGGACCGCCCGCGCGCCGGTCGCCACCACCGCGGCGTCCGCGGCCACGTCGCCGTCCGCCGTGCCGACCCGCACCCCGTCCTCGCCGACCCGCAGCCCGGTGGCGGGCGTGCCCAGCCGCACGTCGTCGGCCGCGGCGAGCGCGTCGGCGCCGAGCTCGTCGGACAGCCACGCGGGCGCCGGGCGGTCGAGCAGGTGCTTCGACAGCGGCGGCCGGTCGTACGGCGCGACGCCCTCCGCGCCGAGGAGCGTCACGCGGCCGTCGAACCCCTGGGCCCGCAGCTCCAGCACGGTCCGGGCCCCGGCGATGCCGGCGCCCACCACCACGACCGACCGCGGCGGTGCGGGCGTCCGGGTGCCGGTGGCGGGACGGGCGGTGACGGGACCGGCGGCAGGCACCCGGCCACCGTAGCCTGCGGCGACACCGGGTGCGCCGGGCGGGCGGGCCCGGCGCGGTAGCCTCGGCGGTGACCGTGCGCGGCTCCCCGCCGCGCCGCGAGGACGGAGGCGCGCGTGAGCCAGGAGGGGGCCGCCCGGCCGTCCCCCGAGGACGAGCGGTTCGGGCCCGACGGCGAGCCGCTGGACCCGCGCGCCATCGCCCGCGCCTCCCTCGCCGCCGACCGGAACTGGTCGCTGTGGGTGATCGCCGGCGCCGTGCTGTTCAGCGTGGCGATCGCGCTCGCCGCGGGCACCCCGACGGGTGCGCTGGTCCTGTCCTGCTTCCTCGCGTGCTGCGCGGTGGTCCGGGCCGTCGTGCGGAAGTCGCCGGCGGCCCTCGTGGTGCGCCGGCGCGCCGTCGACGTCATGACGCTCGGCGGGCTCGCGGTCGCGATCGGCGTGCTGTCGCAGGTCGTCCCGTCCGCCTGACCGCCCGCCGCCGCGGGGCGGCCGCCTGACGACCGCGCACGGGGCGGGCCTCGGGGCGCCGCGGCGCCGGCCCCGGGGACGACGCGGGGGCGGCGACCCGACCGGGTCACCGCCCCCGCGCAGGAGCGTGCGGGCGTCAGCGCGCCGGCTGCACCTCGATCTCGACCTCGTCGATCTCCAGGTCCTCGTCGAGCACGTCGTCGTCCGCCGGGGCGGTCGCGAACGCGCGGTACAGCAGGGCGGCCAGCGCGGCGCCGACCAGCGGCGCGACCCAGAACACCCAGATCTGGCCCCAGGCCCAGGACTCGGAGAAGATCGCCGCGGCCGTGGAGCGCGCGGGGTTCAGCGAGCCGCCGGTGACGGGGTAGGCCACGAGCATGCCGAACGCGACCGTCAGGCCCACCGCGAACGCGGCCTGCTGGCGGGTGCGCCCGCGCCGGTCGGTGGCGCCGAGGTAGACGCCGACCAGGATCGCGGCGAGCACGCCCTCGAGGAGCAGCGCGGCGACCATGCTGAAGCCCTCGCCGCCGGTGGACTGCGCGATCGGCGAGTGCTCGCCGAAGCCGTTGGCGGTGCCGCTGAAGAAGCTCCGCTCGTTGCCCTCGAGCGCGGGCAGCGACGTCGCGGTCACGAACAGCACGGCCGACGCCAGCGCGGCGCCCACGAGCTGCGCGAGCCAGTAGGGCACCAGGTGCGACCACGGCGTGCGGCCGGCGAGCGTGCTGCCGAGCGTGATCGCCGGGTTGAAGTGGCCGCCCGAGACGTGCGACACCGCGACGAACGCGGCGATCGTGCCGAAGCCGAAGCCGAGCGAGATGCCGATGACGCCGGCCCCGCTCACCGAGGCGAACAGCGCCGCGCCGACACCGGCGAGGACGACGAGGAACGTGCCGAACACCTCGGCGCCGATGCGGGCGACGAGCGACGGGCCGGTCAGGGTGGCGCGGACGGCCTCGATCTCGACCTCGTCCTCGGCGGCGACCGCGGAGGCCGTGCCGTAGCCGCTCGCCGCGCCGTAGCCGACCGGGATCGCGGCGGGGGCCGGCGC
>NZ_JAANNB010000291.1 GCF_011603975.1 Cellulomonas sp. IC4_254
GGTCGCCGTCGGCGCGGTGGTGGTGGCGGGCGTCGCGGGGGCGGTGGTCGGCGGGCTCGGCGCGTCGGGGTCCGGCGTCGAGTCCGTGCTGTCGGCGGCGGCGAAGGTCGGAGGTACGGCCGGCACCCTCGCGGGGCTCGCGGCCGCCGTGGTGTGGTGGCTGGCGCGGGTCGGCGTGCGGGTGCGGACCCGGCGAGCCCGGAGGCCTGCGCGCGCTGGCGTCGGCGGGTGACCCCCCGCAGCCCCCGAGGGCAGCGGGCGCGTCGATCGACCCGGCACCACGTGAGGACGGCACGATGAGCCCCACTCCCACCGAGCAGGCGCAGCACCCGCGCACCGCGGTCGTCGGACCCGGCGCGATCGGGACGGTGGTCGCCGCCCTGCTGCACGAGGCCGGCCGCACCCCGGTCGTCGCCGGTCGGCGGCCGCGCGCGGGGCTCCGCCTGGAGTCCGACCGCGGTGCGGTGGACGTCCCGGGCCCCGTGCTGACCGACCCCGGGACGGTCGCGGATCCCGTGGACGTCGTGCTCCTCGCCGCGAAGGCGACCCAGACCGCGTCGACCGCGCCGTGGCTGGCAGCGCTCTGCGGGCCGCGCACGGTCGTCTGCGTGCTGCAGAACGGTGTCGAGCAGCGGGAGGCGGTCGCCCCGCTGGTGCCGGGGAGCGAAGTCGTCCCGGCGGTGGTCTGGTTCCCGGCCGTCCAGCAGGACGACGGGGCGGTCCGGCTCCTCGCCGACCCGCGTCTGACCGTCCCGGACACGGCCGGCTCCGCCACGGTCGCCGCGGCGCTGCGGGGGACCCGGTGCGCCGTGGACGTCTCCACCGACTTCGCGACGCAGGCGTGGCGCAAGCTGCTCCAGAACGCCGCGGCCGGCCTCATGGCTGTGACGGGTCGCCGCTCGGGGGTCTTCCGGCGCGAAGACCTCGGGGCGCTCGCGCTCGCGTACCTCACGGAGTGCCTCGCGGTCGCGCGGGCGGACGGCGCGCACCTCCCGGACGACGAGCCCGCGCGGCTCCTGGCCGCGTTCCGGGCGGCGCCGACCGACCGGGGGACGTCGATCCTGACCGACCGCGAGGCCGGGCGGCCCCTCGAGTGGGACGTCCGCAACGGGGTCGTCCGCCGGCGCGGCCGGTCTCACGGCGTGCCCACGCCGATCAGCGACGTCCTCGTCCCGCTGCTCGCAGCGGCGAGCGACGGCCCGGGGTGACGCGCCGGGCGCCCGCGGCAGCCGACGCGCTCTGCGTCACCCGCGGGTGCTCCTGGGTCGGTGTCACGCACGGCGGGCGCACCCCGGAGCGGGTCACAGGCGTCGGGGTGGCGCCCGCTGGTGCCGCGGCCACCCGCGGCGGGCCTAGCCTGGGCGCGTGAACCAGGCACTGGACGACGGGCCGTTCTTCCACGGCACCAAGGCCGACCTCCGGGCCGGCGACCACCTGACCGCGGGCTTCCGGTCGAACTACCGCCCCGAGGTCACGATGAACCACGTGTACTTCACGGCTCTCGTCGGCGGTGCCGGGCTCGCCGCCGAGCTGGCGGCGGGGGACGCCGAGCCCCGGGTGTACGAGGTCGAGCCGACGGGCCCCTACGAGGACGACCCGAACGTCACCGACAGGAAGTTCCCCGGCAACCCCACGCGGTCGTACCGCAGCGCCGCCCCGCTCCGGGTGGTGCGCGAGGTCGTCGACTGGCCCCGGCTGACCCCCGAGGCCCTCGCGACGTGGCGCTCGCGGCTCGCCGAGCTGGCGGCCGACGAGCGCGGCGAGATCATCAACTGACGCGGGACGGCTGACCGCGCGTGCGCGGCGGCGTGCCCGGGTGCGGGTCGTCGTTCGGGCGCGGCTCGTCGTGCGGGCGCGGCTCGTCGTGCGGATGCTGACTCCTCCACAGGCGCGGTGGTGGTGCTCCGTCCCCAGGGTGGGTCGCGCGACGGAGGACGTGTCGGTGGCGGGCCCTAGGGTTGGTTCATGGCACCTGACCTGCAGGAACACACCGACGACGACCTGGTCGCCGCCCCGGTGCTGCCGGTCTACGGGCCCGATGGGACGTGCGTGACGGACCTCGGTCCGGATCCGGCGGCAGCGGCGGGACGGGCGCCTCGCACGGGTGAGCAGCGGCAGGTCGAGGCGATCCGGTCGTGCCCGCCGGGCCCGGTGCTGGATGCCTGGCTGCGCGCGCTGGACCCGTCGGTGCTGCCCCCGGTGGTGCTGCTGGAGGCGATCGCCGCGCAGGCCCGTGTCGAGGCGCACCAGCACGCCCGGATGCTGGGCCTGGTCGCCGAGCTCGCGAGCAGGGAGGAGATGCGCCCGGACTGGTCCCCGCTCGCAGGTGCCCCGCCCACGCAGCCCAGCGTCGCCGGCGACGAGCTCGCGATGCGGCTGGGCTGGCCGCGGTTGACCGCGAACCGGGTGGTGCGCCGGGCGCAGGCCCTCGACGGGCTGCTCTCCGCCACCCGCCAGGCCCTGGAGGCGGGGCACGTCGACGCCGCGAAGGCCGAGGTGCTGGCCGCTGGCCTGACCGACCAGTCGTTCCAGGTCGCGCACGCGGTGGAGGACGCGGTGCTGCCCGACGCCGGCCGATGCTCGATCGGAGAGCTGCGCGAGCGCGTCCAGCGCGAGATCCGCCGGGTCGACCCCGACGGCGCCGCGGGCCGGCACGAGCGGGCGCGGTGCACGCGCCGCGTCACTCGCCCCCGCCCCCAACCCGACGGCATGGCCTCGATGTGGCTGGTGCTGGCCGCCGAGGACGCGACCCGGGTCGACGGGGTCCTGGACCACGCCGCCCGAGCCGCGAAGGCCGCCGGTGACGGCAGGACCCTGGACCAGCTGCGCGCCGACGGGCTGCGCGACCTGGTCGTCGGGGACGTCCCGGAGGCGAACGGGCCGGCGTTCCAGGTCTACCTCGACTCCCTGAAGGCGCAGCCGCTGCCCACGCCGCGCACGTCACCGGAGCGTCGGACCACCAGCACGTTCCGGCTCGCGCCGAGGCCGCCCGCCGAACCGACCCCGACAGCCACGATCGTCCCGCTCGACGCCGTGGACCCGATCCCGACCGCGCCCGCTACCGCGACCCTCGTCCCGCGCGAGACCGGCGGCGTGGGCACCCGCCCGGTCCCCGCGACCACGCCGGCCGACGCTCCTGATCCCGTCGGCGGAGATCGCTTCGGGGCCCCAC
>NZ_JAANNB010000292.1 GCF_011603975.1 Cellulomonas sp. IC4_254
ACGCCCGCGCCCGTCGCGGACGCCCCCGCCGACCTGGAGCCCGTGCTCGAGGCCGTCGGCCCCCGGCTGCGCGACCTGCGCCTGCGCCGCGGCGCGACACTCGCGGACCTGTCCCGCAGCACCGGCATCTCGGTGAGCACCCTGTCCCGGCTCGAGTCGGGAGGGCGGCGTCCCACGCTCGAGCTGCTGCTGCCCCTGGCCCGGGCGCACCAGGTCCCGCTGGACGAGCTGGTCGGCGCCCCGGAGACCGGCGACCCGCGGGTGCACCTGTCGCCCGTCGAGCGGCACGGGGTCACGTTCGTCCCGCTGAGCCGGCGGCAGGGCGGGCTGCAGGCGTACAAGCAGGTGTTCCCCGCCGGCCACAACCCCGGCCCGGTCGACCCGCGCACCCACGAGGGCTACGAGTGGATGTACGTGCTCTCCGGGCGGATGCGCCTGGTGCTGGGCGAGCACGACCTGATGATCGAGCCGGGCGAGGCCGTCGAGTTCGACACCCGGATCCCGCACTGGTTCACCAACCCGGGCCCCGGCGCCGCCGAGGTGCTGACCCTGTGGGGCCCGCAGGGCGAGCGCATGCACGTGCGCGCGCGCTCCACGCGGACGTCCTGACCGCCCGGGCCGCCCCGGCGCGGCTCAGGCCACGGCCACGAGCGCCAGCACCGACGCGCCGACGCACAGCGGCGCCAGCCACAGCCCCTGCACCAGGAACGCCCGCGCCGGCACGTGCACCAGCGCCTGCCGGCACCGGCGCCACCACAGCACGGTCGCCAGCGAGGCCCACGGGGTCAGCAGCGGCCCGACCCCGGTGCCGATCAGCACGGCCGCGAGCCGGCGCACGTCCTCCCCCGCGACCGGCTCCAGCAGGAGGTAGGCGGGCAGGTTGTTGATCACGTTGGCGACCACCGCCGACAGCCCCGCGACGCCGAGCAGCGCCCCGGCGTCCGCGCCGCCCGGCGCGGCGTCGAGCACCCAGTCCCCGAGCCCGCGCACGTGCAGCGTCTCGACGACCACGAACAGCGCGCCGACGACGAGGATCATCTTCCACGGCACGAGGTCGCGCGCCCGGCCGGGCACCGGCCGGCGCCGCACGGCGAACGCGGCGAGCAGCACCACCGCCGCCCCGAGGGCCACGGCCCACACCGGGAGCCCCGCCACGAACCCGACCGCCATCACCGCCACCGTGACCCCGGTGGCCACCACCAGCGAGCGGTCCGGCGGCACGTACCGCTCGCCCTGCTCGAACCGGCCGCGCAGGTCCCGGCGCCCGCGGACGGCGAGCACCGCGACGGTGACGACGACGGCCGCGAGCGCCGGCGCCCACATCACGCCCAGGTAGTTGACCCCCTGGTCCGCGAACCGGTGGTCGGCGAGCAGGTTGGTCAGGTTGGACACCGGCAGCAGCAGCGACGCGGTGTTCGCCAGCGCCACCACGGTGAGCACGAGCAGCAGCGGCGACGTGCGGGTGCGCCGGGCCAGCGTGATCGCCAGCGGCGTGAGCAGCACGGCCGTGGTGTCCAGGGACAGCAGCACGGTGGACGCGACCGCGATCCCGACCAGCAGCAGCCAGAGCAGCCACCGCCGGCCGCCCGAGGCGCGCGCGGCGGCGTCGGTCGCGAGGTCGAACAGCCCGGCGGCGCCGCACAGCTCCGCGACGACGGTGAGGGCCGCGACGAACAGCAGCACGGGCCCGACCCGCTCGGCGAGGGCCACCGCGTCGGCCCGGGGCAGGGCGCCCGTGAGCACCGCGGCGACGGCCGGCAGCAGCGCGACCGCCCACCACGGAACGGCACGCCGGAGCCTGGGCACGGCGGAACTCTAGGTCCCGCGCCGCACCCCTGCGCGCCGGTGCCCGCCGCGGCGCGTCCCGGCGCCGCCGCGGGGCGTCAGTCCAGCAGCCCCTGCGCGAGGGCGGGGGCCAGCACCGGCGCCAGCGGCAGCCGCGGGATCAGCGTGGCCTGCACCGCGTGGTAGAGGTCGGCCTTGCCCTCCCACACCGTGCGGGACACCCGGTTGTCGGTGCCGAGCTCGTGCCACCACGAGCCGCCCTCGTGGTCGAGCAGGTGCTCGGCGGCGTAGTCCCACCAGGTGGCGTACCAGTCGTCGAACCGCTGCTCGCCGGTGGCGGCGTGCAGGGCGGCCGCGGCGGCGATGCCCTCGGCGGCGACCCAGTGCATCCGCTCGCGCACGACCGGCTGCCCGGACCAGTCGACGGTGTAGACGAACCCGGGCGCGCCGTCGACGGCCCAGCCCTCGCGGACCGCCGCGTCGAACAGCGCGGTGGCGTCCTCGACCATCCAGAGCGGCGCGACGTCCCCGGCGGCGGTGAGCGAGGCCCGGGCGTGCAGGGTGAGCCGCGCCCACTCGAGCCAGTGCCCGACGGTCGCGCCGTACGGCCGGAACGGGTGCGCCGGGGCGTCGGCGTTGTACTCCAGGTCGGCGTCCCAGGCGGCGTCGAAGTGCTCCGGGATCCGCCAGGAGTTGTCCCGCGCGAAGCCGTGCACCACCCGGGTGAGGATCCGCACGGCGCGGTCCAGCCACACCCGCTCGCCGGTCACGCCGTGCGCCGCGAGGTACGCCTCGACCGTGTGCATGTTCGCGTTGACGCCGCGGTAGGGGTCGAGCACGGTGAACGCCCGGTCCCAGGACTCGACCGCCATCCCGGCCTCCTCGTCCCAGAACCGCCGCTCGGAGACCTCCAGGGCCTCGCGCAGCAGCGCCTCGGCGCCCGGCCGGCCCGCGGCGACCGCGGAGGACGTCGCGAGTACGACGAACGCGTGCGGGTACGCCGCCTTGGCGTCGTCGCGCGGGCTGCCGTCGGCGTCCACCTCGGCGTACCAGCCGCCGTGCTCGGCGTCCCGGAACAGCCCGTCGAGCGCGGCGAGCCCGTGGTCGACCAGCGCCGCGGAGCCCGGCCGCCCCAGCAGGTGAGCGAGCGCGTAGACGTGCGTCATCCGGCAGGTGATCCACAGCTCGGCGGGACCCGGCAGCGGCCGGCCCACGTCGTCCAGGCGGAGGAACCCGCCGGACGGGGCGGCGGCGGCCTTCCCGAAGGCGAGCAGGCGGTCGGTCTCGGTCTCGAGCCAGCGGGCGTGCGCGGGCGTCGTCAGCCACGTCATGGGTGTCACCCTAGTCACACCCGGGCCCCCGGCACCCC
>NZ_JAANNB010000293.1 GCF_011603975.1 Cellulomonas sp. IC4_254
GCGGCGCGCTGCCGCACGCCCACGGAAGGACACGCATGCGCACCCGCACCCGCCGTTCCGCCCTCGCCGCCTCGGCGCTCGTCGCCGGACTGGCCCTGACGGCCTGCGCCTCCGACGGCGGCTCCGGCTCCGCCGACGAGGAGCGCCTGGCGAACGGCGACCTGCCCACCGTGTCGATCGGCGTGCACTCCGGCTGGGACGAGGGCATCGCCGTGTCGGCGCTGTTCCAGACCATGCTGGAGGAGGACGGCTACACCGTGGAGTCGCAGGAGGCGGACGCCGGTGTCGTCTACACCGGCCTGGCCGGCGGCGACTTCGACGTCAACTTCGACATGTGGCTGCCCACCACGCACGAGGACTACCTCGAGCAGTACGGCGACGACATGGAGCAGCTCGGCGCCTGGTACGACGACGCCCGGCTCACCATCGCGGTGAACGAGGACGCGCCGATCACCTCGATCGACGAGCTGGCCGACAACGCGGACGCGTTCGGCAACCGGATCGTCGGCATCGAGTCCGGCGCCGGCCTGACCCGGATCACCCAGGACGAGGCCATCCCGACCTACGGCCTGGACGACATGGAGTTCGTCGTCTCCTCGACCCCGGCGATGCTCGCCGAGCTCAAGGGCGCGACCGACGCCGGCGAGAACATCGCGGTCACCCTGTGGCGCCCGCACTGGGCCTACGACGCCTTCCCCGTCCGCGACCTCGAGGACCCCGAGGGCGCGATGGGCGAGGCCGAGGAGATCCACACCGTCGGCCGCACCGGCTTCGGCGAGGACTACCCGACGCTGACCAAGCTCATCGGCGCGTTCACGCTGAGCGACGAGCAGCTGTTCTCGCTGGAGAACCTCATGTTCAACGAGAACGGCGGCTCGGACCCGACCGGCTCGGCGCAGCAGTGGCTCGACGAGAACCCGGACTTCGTCACGGACCTCAAGGAGAAGGCGGGCGTCTGACGCCCCCGCTCCCGCGCGACGACGCCCCGGTCACCCTCAGGTGGCCGGGGCGTCGTGCGTCAGTCCGGCTGGGGGACCTCGGCGCGGAAGCGGGCCGCCAGGGCGGTGCCGGCCGCGACGGTGGCGGCGATCTCGGGCTCCGGGACGTGCACCAGGCGCAGGCAGCCGCGGACCACGGCGTCGGCGTACGCCGCGCGGGTGCCGTCGTCGCCCCACTGCCGCTGGCTGATGATGCCCTCGACCAGGCCGAACACCAGCTCCAGGTCCGCGGCGGGCAGCGCCGCCGCGTCGACGCCCTGGCGGGTGAGGACCGCCACGGACAGCGAGCGGTAGTGCGCCCGCAGCGCGACCTGGCTCTCCCGGGTCTCGGCGAACTCGGTCTCGGCGATGTCGAGCAGCCGGTAGACGACGTGCAGGTTCCACCGGTCGCGCAGCAGGCCGTCGAGGTCGTAGCGGGCGAGGCCGGCCAGCGCGACGGCCGGGTCGACCGGGCCGCCGTCCGGGCCCGCCGCGCGCAGCCAGTCGGCGAACTGCACCGACGGCGCGACCGTGCCCTTGAGCAGCGAGCGCAGGATCTGGCTCTTGTCGGCGAAGTGGTAGTACAGCGACGCCTGCTTGATGCCGACCGCGTCGGCGATCTGCCGGGTCGTGGTCTCGGTGTAGCCCTGGGAGCCGAACAGCGACGCGGCGGCGGCCAGGATCTCGTCCCGGGTGCTCAGCGAGGAGTTCGCGCGCGGCGCGGAACGGGGCCGCCCCCGGCGGCGCGGAGCGGCGGGCGCCGCCTCGGCCTGGTCAGCCACGGTGCACCGTCCTCCCGTCGTCGGCGCGGGCGTCCTTGACGACCCGCCCATCCTGCACCACCAGCCGCACCCGCCGGGGGTCCGCCAGCGCGTCGATGCTGGTGAGCGGGTCGACGTCCGTGAGCACGAGGTCGGCGCGCAGCCCCGGCGCCACCGTCCCCACCTGGTCCGCGAGCCCGAGCATCCGCGCCGCCCCCGAGGTCCCCGCGACGACCGCCGCGGCCGGCGACAGCCCGTGCTCGACCAGCAGCGCCAGCTCGGTGAGGTTCGTGCCGTGCGGGGCGATGCCGGCGTCGGTGCCGAGCGCCACCGGGACGCCCGCCGAGATCGCCGCGTGCAGCCGCTCCCGCGCCGTCTCCTTGAGCGCGCGGCGCTTGGCGGCCACCCACGGCGCGACCCCGTCCGCGATGGGCCGGGTCAGCGTCGACAGGGTCGGCACCAGCCAGGTGCCGCGCTCCCCCATGAGGTCGATGGTCGCGTCGTCGACGAGGTAGCCGTGCTCGACGCTGCGCACCCCGGCGCGGACGGCGGCGGCGATCCCCGCGGCGCCCTGCGCGTGCGCGGCGACCCCGACGCCGCCGTGCCGGTCGGCCTCCTCGACGACGGCGCGCAGCTCGGGCTCGGACAGGCCGCCGGACTCCGGGTGGCTGCGCGGGCTGCCCATGCCGCCGGTCGCCGCGACCTTGACCCAGTCGGCGCCCTGGCGCAGCACCTCGCGGACGGCCCGGACGAACTCGGCGGGCGAGTCGGCCACCGCCCCCGCGCCGGGCCCGGTGTCCAGCGGCGTCCCCTCGATCGTGCGCCAGTCGCCGTGCCCGCCGGTGATCGACAGGATCCGGATGGCCACCTGCAGCCGCGGCCCGCGCACCAGCCCCTGCTCCAGCGCGTCGCGGAAGCCCGAGTCGGCCCCCGCCAGGTCGCGCGCGGTGGTCACGCCGGCGTCGAGCGTCGCGGACAGGTGCGGGACCGACCGCAGGGTGAGCAGGGACTCCGGCGCGAGGACGGTGCCGAGGGTGTCGCCGCCGGGCAGCGTGCTGACGTGCACGTGGCAGTCGAGGAACCCGGGCAGCAGCGTGCGCCCGACCCCGTCGACCACGGCCAGCCGCGCCGGGTCCGCGGTCGCCCAGCCGGGCACCACCGTCCCGGTCGGGCCGACGGCCACGATCAGGCCGTCGGCGACCAGCACGTCGGTCGCGGGGCGCGGGTCGGCGCCGGTGCCGTCGATCAGGCGCACGTCGCGCAGCAGCAGGTCGGTCACGGGCGGGCTCCTCGGGGTCGGGAGCGGCCAGGCTAGCCCATTACCTGTCACAGATAGATTTTACGTCCCGGCAACACCCGGCAACCCGTGCGCAACGACCCGGGTCTACTTTT
>NZ_JAANNB010000294.1 GCF_011603975.1 Cellulomonas sp. IC4_254
GGTGCCGCGCCGGGCAGCACCGCGCCGGGCCGCCGCCCGAACCCGCGCCCCCGGGCCGCTCAGCGCACGCCCCCGCCCGCCGATAGGCCGGGCAGGTCGGGGGACTGCTGTCGTCGGAGGGACGCGTCGTGCCGGAACGGGTCGTGCGGCTGGCCGAGGAGGTCGGTCGGGTCACGGGCGAGAAGCTGCAGGGCATCGAGCAGGTCGCCCGCAGCACCAAGATGCTCGCCCTGAACGCGCTGATCGAGTCGGCGCGGGTCGGCGAGGCGGGCGCGGGGTTCGCGGTCGTCGCGCGGGAGGTCGGCGAGGTCGCCGACCGGGCGCGGGCGCTGTCCGAGGAGCTGTCCTCCGAGCTGCGGCCGCGGATCGACGAGCTCACCGTCCTGGGGCACGAGCTCGTGGGCCGGGTGCGCGGGCAGCGGCTCGCCGACCTGGCGCTGAACGTGATCGAGCTGATGGACCGCAACCTGTACGAGCGGTCGTGCGACGTGCGGTGGTGGGCGACGGACGCGGCGCTGGTGGACGCGCTGTCGACCGGGGACCCGGCGGCGGCGCGGCACGCCGGGGACCGCCTGGCGACGATCCTGCGCAGCTACACCGTGTACCTGGACCTGTGGCTGGCGGACGCGTCCGGGCGGGTCGTCGCGCGGGCGGGCTCCGGCGGCGCCGCCGGCGTGCTCGGCTCGGACGTCCGGGACGAGCCGTGGTTCCGCGCCGCGACCGCCACCCGCTCCGGCGACGACTACGCCGCGCTCGACGTGGCCCCGAACCGCGCGCTCGGTGCCCTGACCGCGACGTACGCCACCGCGGTGCGCGAGGGCGGCCGCGCCGACGGTCGTCCGCTGGGTGCGCTGGGCGTGTTCTTCGACTGGGAGCGGCAGGCCCAGGCGATCGTGGACGGCGTCCGGCTCGGGCCGGGCGAGCGGGAGGGCACCCGGGTGCTGATCCTCGACCGCGGCGGTCTCGTGCTCGCGGCGTCGGACCGCGCGGGCGTGCTCACCGAGCGGGTCGCGCTCCGGGCCGGCGACCGGGCCTCCGGCGCGTACGAGGAGGACGGCCGGACCGTGGGGTTCGCGGCGACGCCGGGCTACGAGACCTACGAGGGTCTCGGCTGGTACGGCGCGCTGGTGCAGGAGGGCTGACGCCGGACGGCGCCGGCGGCGTACCGCGCGAGGGCGGCGGGGCCGGGAGTGCTGTCCCGGCCCCGCCGCCGTCGGGTCCCCGCGGACCCCTCAGACCAGGGGGACCGGCCCAGTGCAGCACGGCCCGGCCGGCTGAGTGGTGGCCGCCCGGCCCACGTGGGTGGTGCTCGCCGGGGTGGCCCGGGCACCGGGCACCCACCGGTAGCCTGGTCCGGCGCCCCGGTAGCCCAACGGCAGAGGCAATCGGCTCAAACCCGATCCAGTGTGGGTTCGAATCCCACTCGGGGCACCCGTGCCCGTGCGCCCGGCCCGCCGGTTTCGCCAAAGCCCCGTGCGCCCTGTACTGTCCTATCTCGCCTCGCGGCCCGGGAACGGGTCGACGACGAGGCCGCGCGGACGTGGCTCAGTGGTAGAGCATCACCTTGCCAAGGTGAGGGTCGCGGGTTCGAATCCCGTCGTCCGCTCCGCGGTCAGAGCGCCCGGGCACCTGCTGCCCGGGCGCTCTGTCGTATCCCCGCTCGGGCGCGCGCTGCGCCGAGCGCCGCGGAACCCGCCCCGGCGGCGGGGTCGCCCGCCTACGCTGACGCGCATGGGGGCGGGACGCATGGCCGACGTGCAGCTCGACGACGTCGGCGCGCCCGCGGCACCGGAGCGGGCCCGTCGCGCGGGCACGGTGCTGCGCCGCTGGTGGCCGCTGCCGGTCGCCGCCGTGCTGGCGGTCGTCGGGTGGCAGGTGGCGGCGGACGCCCGGACGGAGGCGACGGCCGACCGGCTGCGTGCGACGCCCGGGGTGATCGCGACGACGGTCACCCCGCCGCTGGACGGCACGGCGACGGCGACACCGGAGCTGGCCTCGGCGCTGCCCGGCGCGGTGCACACCCAGAGCGGCCTCCTCGCCGCGCCCGTGGACGGCGGCCGGTCCGACCCCCTGCGCGTCGTGGGCATCGACCCCGCCGTCGGCGAGGAGGTCTGGAGCGTCGACGTGGCCGACCCGCCGCCGCCCGGCCTGTCCGACCGCGCCGTGGCCTGCGACGCCGGGACCGACGGGCCGGCCCGGTCGCTGTGGTGCGTGGTCACCGACTACCGGGGCGCGTCCGGTGCGGCGGCGGCGACCCGGCTGGTCGAGGTCCACCTGGGCGACCACGCGGTGCGCACCGACCGTGACCTCGACCCTGGCGCCTCGGTCGTCGTCGTCGGGGGCACCCTCGTCGTCGGCACCCCGGGGGAGGCGGGCGTCCGCCTGGTCGCGACGGACGTGCGGACCGGGGAGCAGGTCTGGGCCGCGGACCTGCCGGACCCGCCGGCCCCCGGGGTCGGCTGGCTGTCCCGTGCCGGGGGCCACGTCCTCGCATCCGCGGTCGGCGCGACCTGGGCCGTCGACGCCGGCACCGGCGGCGTGCTGGCCGGCGGTGCCGGGGTCGCCGTCGTGCGAGGGGACCGGGTCGTCGACCTCCAGGGCTCGAGCCGCACGCTGCTGCTCGGCACCGACGGCTCCCGGACCGGCGCGGCCGACGGCCAGGTGCAGGGCCTGGCCCCGGACGACGGCTCGGCCCCGGACGTGCTCCTGGTCGAGGTCGCCGACGGGACGCTGCAGCGCCTGCTGCGCGGCGTCGACGCCCGGTCCGGAGCCGTGCTGTGGGAGCGGCCGTCCGACGGGATGGCGCCGACCAACCGCCTGCTCCTCGACGGCGTCGTCTACGGCAGCGGTGGCAGCACCCTGTGGGCGGTCGACGCCGTGACCGGCGAGGAGCGGTGGACCACGGAGGGCGGCGTGCTCGCCGACCACCGGCTCATGACCGACGGGGTGCACCTGCTGCGGGCCGAGCGCGACCCGGACTCCGGGGCGCCCGTGCTCGCGGCGTACGCGCTCGGGTCGGGGCGGCGGGCCTGGAGCACGCCGCTGCCGCCGGGGGTCGACACCGTGTGGACCCAGGGCGGCATCCTGTACGGGCGCGGCGACGACGGGGCC
>NZ_JAANNB010000295.1 GCF_011603975.1 Cellulomonas sp. IC4_254
GCGGACCCGCCCGGCCCCACGCTCCCCGCCCGGCGCGGGCTCAGCCCTGCGGGACCTCGTCCCGCCAGGAGTGCTGCGGCTCGAACCCGAGCAGCGCCCGCGCCCCGTCGATCGCGAGCAGGGTCTCGTGCGTCCCGAGGTCCCGCCGCACGGGCACGCCCGGGAACTCGGCGGCGAGCAGGTCGGCCGACGGGGTGTCCATGATCGTGTCCGCCGCGGCGATGATGACGTTCTGCGAGCCGGTCGTCTCGACCTGCGCCAGCCGGAACGCGGTCGCGGCGTCGCGGGCGTCGATGTAGCCCCACAGGTTCCACCGGCGCTTCGCGGGGTCGTCCTGGAACGACGGCACGGCCGCGTACGCCTCCTTCGGAAACACGTTCGACAGCCGGAGGCCGACGAACGGGATGCCCGACCACTCCGACACCTGCGCGGCGAGGTCCTCGCTCAGCACCTTCGACAGCGCGTAGGTCGACGTCGGGTGTGGGAAGTGCGCCTCGTCCACCGGGGCGTACCGCGGCGGGACGTCGAACGGCAGGCCGAGCGTCGTCTCGCTGGACGCCCACGCCACCTTGCGCAGCCCGAGCCGCTGCGCGGCGAGGAACACGTTGGCGTTCGCGGCCATGTTGCGGTTGAAGGTGTCCGGCGGCGACTCCATGCCCGGCTGCGGGATGTTCGCCAGGTGCACCACCGCGGAGCAGCCCGCGAGCGCCTCCACGGCCTGCCCGTAGTCGGTGAGCTCGGCGCGGAGCACGTCCACGCCGAGGCCGGCGCGCTCCCCGAACGGGCCCTGGGCGTCGGACGCCTGCACCCGGTACCCGTGCGCGAGCAGGTCCTGCACCACCGCGCGGCCCACCTTGCCCAGCGCGCCGGTCACGGCGACGGTCTCGGTCATGGCCGCATCCTCGCCCGGTGCGGCCGCCTCGTCCACCCGGCCCGGGGCGCGGCCCCGGCGGCACGGAGCGGCCCCGGCGGCGCCGCGCACCGTCCGCGCCGGACCGTCAGCGCACCGGTAGCCCGACGACCGCCGGCGCCGGGTCGGTGGCCAGCCGCGCGTGCGTCTCCACGTCGAACCGCTCGTCCCCGTACCGGAGCTTCGCCCGCTCGACGCCCTCCGCCGGGTACCCGGCCCGCGTCGCGACCCGGCAGGACGCCGGGTTGTTCACCCGGTGCCCGAGCTCCAGCCGGAACGTCCCGAGCTCCCGGACCGCCCACCCCGACGCCCCGGCCAAAGCGGCGGCCGCGAGGCCCCGGCCGCGGGCCTCCGCCGCGAGCCAGTACGACATCCAGGCCGTGGCGTGCACGTCGTCGACGGCCCCGATCCCGACGTTCCCGACCGCACGACCGTCGAGCACCACGGCGAACGCGTACGACCGGGGCCCGCGCGGCGCCAGGTGCCGCGCGATGTGCTCGGCCGCGGCGGCGTCGGTCGACAGCTCGGCACCGCCCGTCTGGCGCACCAGGTCGGGGTCGGCGGCCACGGCGGCGCGCAGGGCGCCCGCGTCCGCGGGGGTCCAGGGGCGCAGCACCGCGGTCACGAAGCCGGCCGCACCCGCCCGGTCGGCCGTCACTCCCACGGCCGCGCCGCGAGCGCCTCGAGGTCCACGACGCGCCCGCCGGCGACGACCGCGGCGCGCGGCACCCGGCGGACCAGGGCGTCCATCGGGTTCTCGGCGTCGAGCAGCACCACGTCGGCGCGGGCGCCGGGCACCAGGTCGTGCGCCTCGTCGGTGACGAACGCCGCGCCGTCGCGGGTGGCGATCTCGACCACCCGGCGCAGGTCCTCGTCCCGCACGACGCCCCCGGCGCGCGCGTACTGCCAGGCGATGCCGAGCAGGTCGCCGTCGCCGTAGGGGCTCCACAGGTCGCGGATGCCGTCCGTGCCGAACCCGAACCGCACCCCGGCGGCGTCCATCTCGGCGAGCGGGAGCTGCCGCATCCGCACGGGTGCGACCGTCGTCATCGTCACGCCGAGCGCGCCCATCCGGTCGAGCAGGTCGCGGCGGCGTGCCGGGTCGACGTCCACGACCGCGAACCCGTGCGCGACGTTGACCTTGCCGGGCGCGATCCCGTCGCGCTCGACGCGGTCGAGGATCAGGTCGATCTCGAACGCCCCGAGGTCGCCCGGCTCGTGCAGGTGGATGTCGAGCCCGCAGCCGTGCTCCGCGGCGATCCGGAACAGCCCGTCGAGCTGCCCCACCGGGTCGCGGTCGATGAGCGCCGGGTCCAGGCCGCCGACGTGCTCCGCGCCCGCCGCGGCGGCGCGGTCCAGCAGCTCCAGGACGCCCGGCCGGCGCAGCACGCCGTCCTGCGGGAACGCCACGACCGTCAGCTCGACGGCGCCGTCCAGCGCGGCCGCCGCCTCGCGGACCGCCTCGATGCCGCGCAGCCCCAGGCCGAGGTCGACGTCCACGTGCGTCCGGACGCGGGTGGTGCCCGTCCGGAGGTACTCGCGCAGCACCCGCTCGGCCACCGGCGCGCTCGGGATGCCGAGCTCGTCGCGCCGGGCGCGCTCGTGCGCGATCCGACCCTGGGTGCCTCCCTCGCCGCCGTAGGACTGCCACGGCAGGCCCCACCAGCTCTTGTCGGCGTGCGCGTGGGTGTTCACCAGCCCCGGCAGCGCGAGCAGGCCGCGCCCCTCGACGACCCGCGCGCCCGGGGCGGCCTCGGCGGCGCCCCCGTCGGCCGGGTCCCCGCCGGCGGGGCGGACCCAGGCGACCCGGTCCCCCGCGATCCCCACGTCCGCCGGCGCACCGCCCCACGGCCGCACGTCCCGGATGATCAGCGTCACGTCGTCGTTCACCACCGCGCCATCGTGCCACCGCCGCGCCGGCGCCCCGGCCCGCCCGCTGCGGTCGCGCGCGCCGCCGGGCCGACTTACCTTGCCCGCAGCGAGCCGGTCGGGCCGAGCACCGAGGCCGGCCGGGACCGCCGACCCGCGCCCGCGGGCCGACGACGACACGAGGAGCACCCCCATGAGCACCTCCGACGACCCCCGCGCCGCGAGCGACCGCCCGGCGGACCGCCCCGTCGGCGCGGGGGGCGTCGGAGGTGCTCATGGGGGTGC
>NZ_JAANNB010000296.1 GCF_011603975.1 Cellulomonas sp. IC4_254
GCTCGTCGGCGGGGGCGGGCTCGGCGTCCCGTGCGGGCTGGGCCGCGCCGGACTGCTCGGCCGCGCCGGGCTGCTCGCGCGGTGCGGACGGCTCCGCCGGCGCGGCCTGCGCCGCCGGCGGCACCGCCCCGCGGCTCCAGCCGTCGCGCAGCGGGTCGGTGGGCAGCGGCCCGCCGTACCAGTCCTCGATGAGCGCCCGGGCGATCGACGTCCCCGGCGGCAGCACGACGGTCCCCTGCTCGACCTCGGCGCGCAGCGTGTCCCGGTCGAACCAGCGCGCCGCGCGCAGCTCGTCGCCGTCGACGGTGATCTCCGTGGACAGCGCGCGGGCGCGGAAGCCCAGCATCAGCGAGGCGGGGAACGGCCACGGCTGGCTGCCCCGGTACTCGACCTCGCCGACGACGACGGCGGTCTCCTCGCGCGCCTCGCGGCGGATCGCGTGCTCGACGGACTCCCCCGGCTCCACGAACCCGGCGAGCGTCGAGAACCGGTGCGTCGGCCACGCGGCGGAGTTGGCGAGCAGCAGGCGGTCCGCGTCGTCGACGACCGCCATGATCACCGCCGGGTCGGTGCGCGGGTAGTGGTCCGAGCCGTCGACCGGGCACCGGCGCACCCAGCCGCTCGACACGGGCTGCGTCTCGGCGCCGCACCGCGGGCAGCGCGGGTACCGGACGTGCCACTCGTAGAGCGCGACGGCGGCCGTCGCCAGGCCCGCGTCCCGCGCGGACAGCTCACCGCCGACCTCGCGCAGCGCGGTCCACTCGTCGCCCGCGGGCAGGGCGGAGGGCGCACCCTCCGGCACGTGGTGCGCCAGGTAGGCGGGTCCGTCCGGCCGGGTCTCGCCGGGCGCGACGCCGGGCACGCGGTCCGCGTCGTCGTAGCCGAGGAACGCCCACCGCTCGGCGAGCGACGAGCTCGGCGCCCGCAGCGCCGCCTCCTGCGGCGAGTACAGCGCCAGTGCCGGGCGGCGGCCGCGGCGGCGGGTCACGACCCGGCCGCCGGAGACCAGCAGCACCCGGGTGGAGGCGTCGTCGAGCAGCGCGGGCAGCAGGTCCTCGTCACCGCGGAGGTCCGCGGCCCGGTCCGTGACCGTCCGCGACAGAGGGAGGTCGGAGGCGAACACGTCGCCACCGTACGCGCCGCGCGCGCCGGTCGCAGGCGACGCCCGACCGGGGGCGGTGCGACGCGCGCCACGTCCGGCGGCCCCGATCCCGGACGCCGGGCGGCGCCGCGCCGGGTGTCCGCCGGGTGAACGTGCGGTGACACGCCCGGCACCGCGCGGACCGGCCCCGGGCGCGTCGGGGTCCTACCCTGGGACGGTGCGTTCTCCCCTTGCTCTCGCCGCTCTCGCGACCGTCGCCGTCCCGGGCTTCGACGCCCGCGAGGTGCGCGCCGCCGCGGCCGCCGGGGACGACGACGTCGCGCTGGTGACCGACGGGCAGCGCCGGCACTGGGTGGTCCGCGCGCCGCGGAACGCCGCCGCCGGTGCCGCGCTCGAGGCCGAGCTCGTGCTGCTGAGCGCGCTCGGCGACCAGGTCGACGCGGGGAAGCTGCCGTTCGACGTGCCGCGGGTCGCCGGCGCCGCGCCGCTCGAGGAGGGCGGCCGCGTGGTCGTGCACCGCGAGCTGCCCGGGCGCCCGGTGGAACTGGAGCGGGTCGCCCCCGGCCCGGGGGTCGCCGCCTCGCTCGGCCGGTCGATCGCCGCGCTGCACGAGCTGCCGGTCGCGATCGTCGAGGACGCGGGCCTGCCCGCCTACGACGCCGCCGCCTACCGCGCACGCCGGCTCGCGGAGGTCGACGAGGCCGCCCGCACCGGCCGGGTGCCCGCCACCCTGCTGCGCCGGTGGGAGGAGCGGCTCGAGGACGTCGCGGTGTGGAAGTTCGCGCCGGTCGTCGTGCACGGCGACCTGTCCGCCGACCACGTCCTCGTCGCCGACGGCGCCGTGACGGGCGTGACGTCCTGGGGCGAGGCCAAGGTCGCCGACCCCGCCGACGACCTCGCGTGGCTGCTGGTCGCCGCCCCGCAGGACTCGGTCGACTCGATCATGGAGGCGTACCAGCTGCGCCGCACCGAGCTCACCGACCCGCACCTCGCGGACCGGGCGCTGCTCGCGGGCGAGCTCGCCCTCGCGCGGTGGCTGCTCTACGGCGTGCGGTCCGGCGACGACGAGGTGGTCGCGGACGCGGTGCAGATGCTGGACGAGCTGGACGAGCAGACCCGCGACGTGGCCGAGCCGGGCGCCGCCCCGCTCTGACCCGCGCTCGGGCTACGGGGTCACGCCGGCGGGGCGTCCGTGGCCGCCAGGAGCAGGCGCTCGATCTCGTCCGCGCCCAGCAGGCGCTCCGGGCGGACCGTGCGGCCCGCGCCGACGTAGCAGAACGCCGCGCTCACCCGGTCGAGCGGCGTGCCCGTCCACCGGGACCAGGCCAGCCGGTACACCGCGAGCTGCAGCTCCCGCACCGCCGTGGCGGCGGGGTCGGACGGCGGGGCGCCGGTCTTCCAGTCGACCACGACCACCGCGTCCCGCTCCCCCGGGCGATCCGGGTCGCGGAACACCGCGTCGATCCGCGAGCGCAGCACGTAGCCGGCGACGGTGGTCTCGACGTCGACCTCCACCGCGACCGGCACGAGCGCGGCCCACGGGGTCGCGAGGAAGGCGGCGCGCAGCGCGGCCTCGTCGGCGTCGACCGGGACCGAGTCGTCATCGGCGCCGGGCAGGTCGTCGAGGTCGACCAGCGCCGGTGAGCCGAAGAACCCCTCGACCCAGGCGTGGAACTGCGTGCCGCGGCGGGCCTGCGGGGACGGCCGGTTGGGCACCGGGCGGCGCAGCGCGCGGGCGAACTCGCCGCTGTCCGCGGCCAGCCGGACGACCGCGGAGGCGGACAGGTGCGCGGGCAGCTCGACCTCGGGGCGCGGCCGCGACTCCAGGGCGCGCTCGGCGAGCAGCAGGTCGACCGTGCGGTCCCAGGCCGACCGCCGCGCCGCCGCCGGACCCCCCGCCGCCCGCCGCTCGCGCGCCGCGCGCACCGCCGCGGCGG
>NZ_JAANNB010000297.1 GCF_011603975.1 Cellulomonas sp. IC4_254
CCTCGCCGCACCGACCCGTCGGCCCGTTCCCCTGGACGCCGAGATAGGGCCCCCGGGCCGAGGTAGGACCGTGGACGGTCCTACCTCGCGCGGGAGGCCCTATCTCGCCGACCGGGTCGGCCGAGCGGGTCGGCCGAGCGAGTCGGCCGAGCCGGACGGGTGCCCGGACGGGTCAGCGCACGATCGCGTCCGAGATCGCCAGGGACCCGCGGAGCCGGATGTCGTCCGACGCCGCCCCGACCAGGACCGGGATGGTGCCGGTCGGCGTGCGCCAGGCGTCGAGGTCGACGTCCCAGTAGGACACCGACTCCGGGCTGAGCGTCACGGTGACGGTCTGCGTCTGCCCCGGTGCGAGCGTGGCGGTGCCGAACCCGGCCAGGGAGATCGGCGCGCTGCTGACCCGGCGGGTCGGCAGGTTCCCGACGTAGACCTGGACGGTCTCGGTGCCGGCGACGGCACCCGTGTTGGTGACGTCGACCGTGGCCTGGAGCTCCGAGCCGCCCTCGGCGCCGGGGACGACCGCGGTGCGCAGGTTCGCGTAGCGGTACGTCGTGTAGGACAGCCCGTGCCCGAAGGCGTACTGCGGGGTGATCCCGTTCTCGGCGTACCCGCGGTAGCCGACGAAGATGCCCTCGCTGAACTGCTGGTCCAGCCCGTCGCCCGGGTACTGCGACGGGTCGCTGACCGGCGTGGACTCCTCGTCGACGGGGATCGTCACCGGCAGCCGGCCGGCGGGGTTGGCGTCGCCGAACAGCAGCGCGGCGATCGCGGCGCCCTGCTCCTGCCCGCCGAACCAGTTGTGCAGGACGGCCGGCACGGCACCGTCCCAGTCCGAGGTCTGCACGACCGCGCCGGCCTCGAGGACGACGATGGTGCGCGGGTTGGCCGCGGCCACCTGGCGGATGAGCTCCGCCTGCCCGTTCGGCAGGTCGAGGCTCGGCTTGTCGCCGCCCTCGGACGAGTAGTCGCGGACCACCACGACGGCCGTCTGCGCGGACCGCGCGGCCTGCGCCGCCGCCTGCACCGACGGGGTGACGAGCGGCTCCGGCGTGGTCCAGCCGAGCCGGAACGCGGCGCCGGCGTCGGTGCCGCCCGGGGAGTCGTTCGTGTACTCGGCGCGCAGGCTGTACGCCTGGCCGGCCGTGAGGTCGACCGTGGCCGTCGTGACGGCCGGGTCCCCGGACGGGCCGGTCGTGAGCACCGGCTGGTCGTCGAGGTAGACGGTGCTGGTGCCGTTGGTGGTGACGGCCAGCTCGTACGTCCCGGTCTGCGGCGCGGTGAGGGTGCCGGTCCACCGGATCGACGCGTTGTGCAGGTTGTCCTGCACCGGGAAGTGCGGCGACTGCGCGTTGAACCCCTCGAACAGGAAGAAGCCGCCGAAGATGCCGGCGAACGGCTCGGTGCGGTCGACCGCCGGGGCGCCGGACAGGTCGGCGGAGTCGAAGTACTCGACCCGCAGGCCCTCGCCGTCGCCGAGCGCGGACGTCAGGTAGTCGGACGGGATGGCGTCCGGCCCGGGCAGCAGCGCGGCCGAGGTGACGGGGTCCGTGCCCGGGGTGTGCGACACCGTCACACCCGGGGCGACGCGGGCCCGGATGCCCTCGAGCGGGCTGATCGTCCGCGTCGGGATGACCTGGGACGAGCCACCGCCCTGGGTCACGGCGTCGGCGTCCGTGCCGATCACCGCGATCGAGCCGACGTTCGCCGCCAGCGGCAGGGCGCCGCCGTCGTTCTTCAGCAGCACGCTCGCCCGCTCGGACAGGGACCGGGCGAACGCGGAGTTCTGCTCCTCGGGCAGCGGGCGCACCGTCGGCGGGTTGTCGAGCAGGCCGAGCGCGACCATCGGCCGCAGGATGCGCAGGACAGCGTCGTCGATCCGCGACACGGGGACCTGCCCCGCGCGGGTCGCGTCGAGCAGCGGCCCGCAGAAGAAGCAGTCGCCGGGGCCGACCTCGGGCGTCGTGTTGCCCGGCATCTCCTGGTCCAGGCCGCCGAGCACCGCCGGCACCGTGCTGTGCGTGGCGCCGTAGTCGCTCATCACCCAGCCCTGGAAGCCGAGCTGCTGCTTGAGGATCTGGTTCAGGAGCTCGTCGTTCTCGCAGGCGTAGGTGCCGTTCACCTTGTTGAACGCGCACATCGCGGACCCGGCCCGCCCCTGCTCCTGGCCGATCGCGAACGGGCGGGTGTAGATCTCCTGCAGCGTGCGCTCGTCGACGACCGCGTTGCCGCCAGCCAGCCGGTTCTGCTCCTGGGTGTAGACGTTGTAGTGCTTGAGGTCGGCGACGACCGGGTTCGCCTGGATGCCCCGGACCTCCGCCGCGCCCAGCACGCCGGACAGCAGCGGGTCCTCCCCGAGCGCCTCGAACGCGCGCCCCGCCCGTGCGACCCGCGCGATGTCGAACGCCGGCGACAGCAGCACGTTGTGGCCGGTCCGGTGCGCCTCGTCGCCCGCGAGGCGGCCGTACTCCTGCGCCAGCCCCTCGTCCCAGGTGGCGGCCAGCGCCAGCGGCGAGGGCAGCTGGGTCGACTGCTGGTCGTTGACGTCGGGGTTGGCGATCCGCACGCCCGCCGGCCCGTCCGCCATGGTCAGCGCGGGGATGCCCAGCCGCTCGATCGGCCGGTTGTAGAAGCCGTAGTAGTTGTTCAGCTCCCCGTGCATCAGGTCGACCTTCTCGTCGAGGGTCATCTGCCGGAGGATCGACCGCGCACGGGCGGTGTCGTCCGGCGACTCGTCCCACCAGAAGTCGGACGGGAAGGACTGCGCCTCCTGCAGCGCCTCGGTGACCGCGGTCTCCACCGCGGGGTCGTCGTCGGGTGCGGCCGCGGCCGCGGCTCCGACCGGGACTGCCAGCGCCAGTGCCGCGAGGACCGCGGGCACGCTGGCGCGCCGGGTACGTGGGTGCATCGTCGAACCCCCTGGATCACGGGTCGCCCGCACGTCCCGCGGGCCACATCGCCTCGTCGGGTCAGTAGGTCACCCGTTCGGGTGAGGGTCAAGGTGCGTGTGCC
>NZ_JAANNB010000298.1 GCF_011603975.1 Cellulomonas sp. IC4_254
GCACCCGACGCCCCCACCGGCCCGGCGGAGGGCGCCGAGCCCCGTCCGCGCGCGGTCCTGCTCGCCGGCGGGGGCACGGCCGGCCACGTCAACCCGCTGCTCGCCGTCGCCGAGGAGCTGCGCGCCCGCGACCCCGAGCTGCGCGTCGCCGCGCTGGGCACGGCGGAGGGCCTGGAGGCCCGGCTGGTCCCGGAGCGCGGCCTCGAGATGTTCGTCGTGCCGAAGGTGCCGCTGCCGCGCCGCCCGACGCTCGACTGGGTGCGGCTGCCCCGGCTGCTGCGCGAGGCGGTGGACGCCGCGGGCGCCGCGATCGACGAGCTCGGCGCCGGCGCCGTCGTCGGCTTCGGCGGGTACGTCTCCACCCCGGCCTACCTCGCCGCCCGGTCGCGGGGCGTGCCGGTCGTCGTGCACGAGCAGAACGCGCGCGCGGGGCTCGCGAACCGGCTCGGCGCCCGTCGCGCCGCGGCGGTCGCGGTGACCTTCCCCGGCACCCGGCTGCCCCGCGCCCAGGTGACCGGGCTGCCGCTGCGCCCGGAGATCGTCGACCTGCTGGCCGAGCGCGCGGCGGACGCGGGCGCGACCCGGCGCCGGGCCGCCGCCGAGCTCGGCTTCGACCCCGAGCGCGTCACCCTGCTCGTCACCGGCGGCTCGCTCGGCGCGCTGTCCGTGAACCGCGCGGTGGCGGCCCAGGCGCGCGCGATCCTCGCGACCGGCGCCGAGGTGCTGCACCTGACCGGTGCGGGCAAGGCCGAGGACGTGCGGGCGGCGGTCCGCGGCGTCCCCGGGGCCGAGCGGTACCACGTGCGGGAGTACCTGGCCGAGATGGAGCAGGCGCTGGCCGTCGCGGACCTGGTGGTCTGCCGGTCCGGCGCGGGCACCGTGAGCGAGCTCGCGGCCCTCGGCATCCCGGCGGTCTACGTGCCGCTGCCCGTGGGCAACGGCGAGCAGCGCCTCAACGCCCAGCCGGTCGTCGCGGAGGGCGGCGGCGTGCTGGTGGCGGACGAGGCGCTGACGGGGGAGTGGATCGCGCAGCACCTGCTGCCGCTGCTCGCGCCCGAGGCGGCCGACCAGCGGCACGAGATGGGCCGGGCGGCCGCGCGGGTCGGCGTCCCGGACGCGGCCGGGCGGGTCGCGGACCTCGTCGAGGACGCGCTGGCCGAGGGCGAGCGGCTCGCGGCCGAGCGCGCCGAGGCGGAGCGCGTCGCGGCCGAGCGGGCGGCGGCGCAGGAGGCCGAGCGGGCGGAGCGGGCCGAGCGCGCCGAGCAGGACCGGTTGGCCGCCGAGCGGGCCGAGGCCGAGCGGGCCGCCGCGGACGCGGCCGACGACTCCGCGGACGCCGCCGCCGACGCGCCCGCCGACCTCGGCGCCAGCCCGGACACCGACCCCGCCACGCGCGGCGACGCGGCCCCGGCCCCGGCGCCGCTGACCGTGGCGACCCCGGCCGTCGCCCCGGGCGCCTCCGGCACCACCGACCGACCCGCCCCGGCCGGCGCGCTCGCCGACCTCGGCCGGGTGCACCTCGTCGGCGTCGGCGGCGCGGGCATGTCCGCGATCGCCGGCCTGCTGGCCGCGCGCGGCCTCGCGGTCTCGGGCTCGGACGCCAAGGAGGGCCCGGCCCTCGACGGTCTGCGCGCCGCGGGCGTGACGGTGCACGTCGGCCACGACGCCGCGCACGTCGAGGACGTCGACTCGGTCGTGCTGTCGAGCGCCATCCGGGACAGCAACCCCGAGCTGGCGCGGGCGCGCGAGCTCGGGCTGCCGGTGCTGCACCGGTCCGAGGCGCTGGCCGCGCTCATGGCCGGTCGCATCGGCATCGCGGTCGCCGGTGCGCACGGCAAGACCACGACCTCGGCGATGGTCGCCACGGCCCTGGCCGCGGCCGGCCGCGAGGACGAGGTGCTCGACCCGTCGTACGCGATCGGCGGCACGGTGCTCAGCCCCGAGGGTGCGACGCCGGGCTACCGCACCGGCGCCGGCGAGGCGTTCGTCGCCGAGGCCGACGAGTCGGACGGCTCGTTCCTGGCGTACGCGCCCGCCGTCGCGGTCGTCACGAACGTCGAGCCCGACCACCTGGACCACTACGGCACGACCGAGGCCTTCGAGGCCGCGTTCGCCGCGTTCGCCGAGCGGGTGCTGGACGGCGGGGCGCTCGTCGCGTGCCTGGACGACGCCGGGGCCGCGCGCCTCGTGGCCGAGGTCGGCGAGCGGCTGACCCGGCGCGGCGTCCGCGTGCTCACCTACGGCACGGACGCGTCGATCGGCGACCTCGGCCCGGACCTCGTCGTGGGCCCCGTGGTCGCCGCCGGCGGGACCTGGCGCACCACGCTGACCTCCCGGTCCGCCGAGGTGCCCGGTGCCGACCTGGAGCTGGCCGTCCCCGGCGAGCACAACGCCGCGAACGCCGCCGCGGCCTACCTCGCGGCCTGGGCCGTGGGCGCGGACCCGGCCGCGGTCGCCGCCGGTCTCGGCGAGTTCCGCGGCACCGGCCGCCGGTTCGAGGACCGCGGCACCGCGGGGGGCGTGCGGGTGGTCGACGACTACGCGCACCACCCGACCGAGGTCGCCGCGCTGCTGCGCACCGCCCGCGGCGTGGCCGGGGACGGGGCGGTGCACGTGCTGTTCCAGCCGCACCTGTACTCCCGGACCCGCACCTTCGCCGCCGAGTTCGGCGCGGCGCTCGACCTGGCGGACACCGTCGTCGTCACCGACGTGTACGCGGCGCGCGAGGACCCGGACCCCGAGGTGTCGGGCGACACGATCGTGCAGCGGGTGCCCACGCCCGGGCGGGCGCGGTTCGTCGCCGACCGGCACGAGGCGGCCCGCGTCGTCGCGGCCGGCGCGGCCCCCGGCGACCTGGTGCTGACCGTGGGCGCCGGCGACGTCACGGAGCTCGGGGCCGTCGTGCTGGCGGCCCTCGCGGGTGACGCCGCCGACGACGCGGCCGCCGCGGACGGCACCCCGGAGGCGGAGCAGGCGTGACGCCCCCGCAGCG
>NZ_JAANNB010000029.1 GCF_011603975.1 Cellulomonas sp. IC4_254
GCCGGCCGGGGCGCGTACATGATGACCGCCACCCCTGCGAGGCAGAGCAGCGCGCCGAGCACGTCCCAACGGTCGGGCCGGAACCCGTCGGCGAGCATCCCCCAGGCGAGCGAGCCGGCGACGAACACGCCGCCGTACGCCGCGAGGATCCGGCCGAAGTGCGCGTCCGGCTGCAGCGTCGCGACGAACCCGTACAGCCCGAGCGCGATCACCCCGGCGCCGATCCACACCCAGCCCCGGTGCTCGCGCACGCCCTGCCAGACCAGCCACGCGCCGCCGATCTCCAGCAGCGCGGTGAGCGCGAACAGCACGACCGAGCGCAGCGGCATCGGAGCCCTCCCCCGCCGGGCCACGGGCGGGCGCCGGCGGGTCCAGGGTGGCAGAAGGGCGCCCGGCCGGTCCGCGCAGGGGGACGCGGGACCGGCCGGGCGCCGTCGAGGGGCCCGGGCTCAGCTCCCGGGCGGGCCGCCCGCCGGCAGCTGGCCGCCGCCGAAGCCGCCACCGCCGGGGAACGTCATCTGCCCCTGGCCGGACGACGAGTCGTCCGTGCTGCCGCCGAGCCCGGAGAGCCCGCTGCCGGACTCCGCGTCGTCGGCCACCAGGGACTGGCTCAGGTCGGCCAGCACCACCTCGTCGCCCGCGGACAGGCCGGACACGACCTCGGTCAGCTCGGCGCCGACGGCCCCGCGCTCGACCTCGACGGACTCGACCGACCCGTCACGGAGCACCTGCACCGTCGCGGTCGAGCCGTCCAGGTGCACCGCCGACGACGGCACGGTGAGCGTCTGCTCGGAGGCGGCGACCGCGATGGCCACCTGGGCCGAGGAGCCGTCGTAGAGCGTGACGTCCGCCGGGTCGACCGCGATGTCCACGGTGTAGGTCGGGTCGGACGAGGTCGTGGACGCGTTGAGGATGCCGACGGCCGTGACGGTGCCGGTCAGGTCCTCGTCGCCGGTGCGGACCGAGAGCGCGGCCTCCTGGCCGACCTCGACCAGGTCGACCTGGCTGAGCGGCACCGTGGTGGACACGGTGTACCCGTCGTCGCCGATGACGGTGATGACGGCCGACGTCGAGGAGGCCTCGACCTCGTCGCCGGCGGCGATCGACACCGCCGCGACGGTGCCGGCGATCGGGCTCGTGAGGTCGACCAGGTCCAGCTTGCTCTGCGCGATCGCGAGCTCTGCCTCGGCCTGGTCGATCGCGGCCTGGTCGGCGAGCAGGTCGGCGGCGGTCGCGACGGTCGACCCCCCGGATCCCGCGGCCCCGGACAGTCCGGACGCGGAGCCCGTCGAGGAGCCCGTCGACGATCCCGTGCCGGACGACGAATACGTGGTCCCGGAGGTGCCGCTCGGGAGCGAGCCGGTGCCGGTCGAGGCGCCCGTCTCCGTCGAGGCACCGGTCGAGGCACCGGTCGAGCCGCCGGTGGAGCCACCGGTCGAGCCGCTCGTGCCGCCCGAGGAGCCCGAGCCCGCGGCGCCCGAGCCCGTCGAACCGGCCGAACCCGCCGCCGAGGTCAGCGCGTCCTGCGCCGCCGTCACCGCGGTGTCGAGGTCGGTCACCAGGGTCATGAGGCTCGTCTGCGCCTCGTCCACGGTCGTCTGCGCCGCGAGCACGGCGGTGATGGCGTCCTGGCAGGACGTGAGGTCGTCGGTGGTCGCGTCCGTGGTGAACGCGGCTCCGGTGACCACCGCACCCGTCGTCGCGGCGGCGCCGGTCGCGGTGGCGTGCTCCGACGCGGCGTCCCCGGTCGCGGCGTCGCCGGTCGCGGCGTCATCGGTCGGCGCGTCCTGCGTCGGCTCTTCGCTCGGCTCGCTGGTCGGCTCCGTGGTCGGTTCGTCGGTCGACCCGTCCCCGGACCCGTCGCCCGACCCGTCACCGGACCCGTCGTCGCCCAGCACGGCCTG
Organism: Cellulomonas sp. IC4_254; assembly: GCF_011603975.1. Taxonomy (GTDB): domain Bacteria; phylum Actinomycetota; class Actinomycetes; order Actinomycetales; family Cellulomonadaceae; genus Cellulomonas. The sequence goes on from NZ_JAANNB010000029.1 coordinate 1,905, forward strand.
GCACGCCTCCTGCGCGGCGGACGTCGCGGTGGACGACTCCGCCAGGGCCGCCTGCGCGGTCTGGTACTGCGCGAGGAGCGCCTGCTGCGCGGACGTGACGGCGGCGATCGCCTGCGTCACCGCCGGGTCGACGGTCGAGCCGGCACCGCCGGTCGCGCCGCCGCCCGTGGAGCCCTCACCGGCCGTCGCGCCGTCCGGGACCGACCCGGTCGTGCCCGTCCCCGCCGCCGCGGACCCCGTCGTCGACGAGCCCGTCCCGCCCGTCGTCGACGAGCCGGTGCCGCCCGAGGTGGACGAGCCGGTGCTGCTCGAGGTGCCGCTCGAGGTGCTGCTCGAGGTGCCGCTCGAGGTGCTGCTCGAGGTCTGGGAGGCGATGTCGTCCTCCAGCTGCTGCTGCGCGTCGGCGACGGCCTGCTCGGCCTCCTCGACGGCGTCCTCCAGCGAGGCGGTGTCGAGCGTGGCGAGCACCTCGCCCGCGGTGACGGTGTCGCCGACGGCCACGTCGACCGTGCCGACCGTGCCCGCGACGGAGAACGCCCGGTCGTACCGGCTCGCCGAGGCGACCGTGCCGGTGGCGTCGATGGTCTGCTCCACCGTGCCGAGCGCGGCCGTGGCGGTCCGGTAGCCGCTGCCCTGCGCGCTGGTGACCGCGAGGGCCACCCCGCCGCCGACCAGGCTGAGCGCGGCCGCCGAGGCGATCCCGCCGAGGACGAGCCGTCGCCGGCGCGTGGCCCGCCGGGCCAGGGCCTTCGGCGTCAGGGGCGTCGCGGGTGCCGCAGCGGTGCGCCGGCGGCCCGCGCGTCGCAGGCTGTCACGCATCGTCGCCCTCGCCCCCGGTGGAGCCGGACGCGCCGGGGAGGCCGGCGCCGCCGCGCCCGCCGAACCCGGTCGAGCAGCCGTCGTCGGTCGCGTCCGACAGCGTGAGGCTGGTCGCGGCGACCTGGCCGCTGCTGTCCGCCTCGCCCTGCGCCGTGACGCACCGGCCCACCGCGATGGCCGAGGCGTCCGCCGCGACCGTGCTGGTGAACGTGGTGGCGTCGTCCACGGTGAGGGTCGCGGTCGTGGTCGTCGCGTCGTCGGAGCCGGGCGTGCCCGTCGACTCCACCGTGATCGTGCTGCCGTCGACCGCGGTGACCAGCCCGGCGGTCGCGCCGCCGAACCCGCCCCCGGAGCCGCCGCCCGGCATGTCGGTGGGCGCGCCGTCCGGCATCTCGGCGCCCTCGGGCCGGTCGGTCGGCATCCCGCTGGGCAGCTCGCCGTCCGCCGGGAACCCGCCGCCGCCCGCGAAGCCGCCCGCGCAGCCGTCGTCGGTCGCCGCGGTGATCGCGACCGACGTCGCCGCGGCACCCTCGTCGCCCGAGGTGAACGCCACCACGCAGGACCCGACGGTGACGTCGGACAGCGCGGCGGTGACGGTCTGGGTGATCGTCGTCGTGTCGTCCCAGGAGACCGCCGTCTGGCCGTCGTCGCCCTGCACCTGCAGCAGCGCGTCGGTGACGGCGGCGATCTCGCCCGAGGTGCCGCCGCCCGGCAGCCGCCCGCCACCCTGGCCGGACGGCGCCTGCGCGGCGTCGCCGGCGTCCGCGGTGCCGGTGGCGCCGGCGTCGGCGGTGTCGCTGGAGCAGGCCGCGAGCAGGACCAGGACCGCCACGGCGGCGGGGGCCGCCAGCAGGCGGGTACGGGTGCGGGACATGTCTCTCCTCGTGGTGGTGGTACCGAAGGGCGGCGCGGGTCGCACGGGCCTCACTCCGACCGCAGGGCGTCGATGGGCGCGAGCCTCGCGGCCCGGGTGGCGGGGTAGACGCCGAACACGATGCCGATGGCCATCGCGATCGCGACCGAGCCACCGACGGCGGCGCCCGAGACGACGATCGACGTGTCCAGCAGGTTCGGCAGGACCGTCGCGGCGACGACCCCGAGCACCGCCCCGAGCACGCCGCCGGCCAGGCCGAGCACGCCGGCCTCGACCAGGAACTGCCGCCGGATGGCCCACGGCGGGGCGCCGAGCGCCTTGCGCAGGCCGATCTCGCGGGTCCGCTCGGTGACGGAGACCAGCATGATGTTCATGACCCCGATGCCGCCGACCAGCAGCGAGAGGGCCGCGATGCCGGTGAGCAGGACGGTCAGCGTCCGGTAGACCGAGGTCGCGGTGCTGACCAGGGAGTCCTGGCTGTCGATGCTGAAGTCCGCGCTGTCCGCGTCGGTGATGTCGTGCAGGTTGAGCAGGAGCTGGTTGGCCTCCTGGTACGCCGCGGCGAGCTGGTCCGCCGACGCCGCCTGCACGTAGATGGTCGTGAGCGAGTTCCGGTCGAAGCCGCCCGAGACGGTGTCGGAGGCGGTGGTCAGCGGGATCACGACCAGGTCGTCCAGGTCGGTGTCCGTGCTGGAGCCCGCCGTGTCGAGGACCCCGACGATCGTGAACGCGGTGTCCGCGATGGTGAGCTGCTGGCCGACGACGTTCGTGGTGCCGAACAGCTCGGTCGCGGTGGTCGCGCCGATGACGGCCACGGTCGCGCCGTCCGCGTCGTCGTCCGCCGTGAGGAACTCCCCGGAGGTGACCGCGCGGGACCGGACGTCGAGCCAGTCCTCGGTGGTGCCGACGACCGTGGTGGTCCAGTTCGTGTCGTTGGCCTCGACGGACAGCGACGACTCCTTCTCCGGCGCGACGGCGCCGATGTCCGGGGCGTTCACCTCGGAGGACAGGGCGTCGGCGTCCGAGCGGGTCAGCGTCGCCCCGGTGCCGAACCCGCCGCGCACGCCGTCGGAGTCGGTGGACGACCCGGGCGTGACGATGAGCAGGTTCGACCCCAGCGCGCTGATCTGCTGGCTGACGTCCTTCTGCGTCCCCAGGCCCAGCCCGACGGTGAGGATCACCGCGGCGATGCCGATGAGGATGCCGAGCACGGTCAGCATCGAGCGCAGCTTGTGCCCCCGCACCGCGGCCCAGCCGGTGCGCAGGGTCTCGGACCAGGTCATCGCGGGTTCACCTCGTCGGACTGGATGAGGCCGTCCCGGACGAATACGATGCGCCGGGCGTGCTCGGCGACCTCGAGCTCGTGGGTGATGAGCACGATGGTGCGGCCCTGGGCGTGCAGCTCGTCGAACAGCGCGAGCACGTCCTCGGTGGACCGGGAGTCGAGGTTGCCGGTGGGCTCGTCCGCGAGGATCAGCGCGGGCTCGCCCACCAGGGCGCGGGCGACGGCGACGCGCTGCTGCTGGCCGCCGGACAGCTCGCCGGGCCGGTTGTCCAGCTTCTCGCCCAGGCCGACGCGCTCGAGGGCGGCGACGGCGCGCTCCTTGCGCTCGGCCGCCGGCACCCGGCCGTAGACGAGGGGCAGCTCGACGTTCCGCCACGCGCTGAGCGACGGCAGCAGGTGGAACTGCTGGAACACGAAGCCGAGCCGCCGGTTCCGGACGTCCGCGAGCTCGACCTCGTCCAGCTCGCCGACGTCCTCCCCCGCCAGCCGGTACTCCCCGGCGGTCAGGACGTCCAGGCAGCCGACGATGTTCATCAGCGTCGACTTGCCCGAGCCCGACGGGCCCATGATCGCGACGTACTCGCCGGCGCCGATCGCGAGGTCGACGCCCCGCAGGGCCTCGAACTCGATGCTGCCGGTGCGGTAGGTCTTGCGGGCGCCGACGAGCTCGATGACCGTCCCGTCGGCGTCGGCCTCCCCGGGGAACCGGTCCAGGACGAGCTCAGCCATTGCCGCCGCCGCCCGGGAAGCCGCCCTGCGAGAAGTCGGGCATCTCGCCGGACGAGAAGTCGGGCATCTCGCCGCCGCCCGGGAAGCCCTGCTGGGTGTCGCCCGAGCCGGAGCCGTCGCCGGAGCCCGAGGCGCGCGGGCTGAACGTGGTGACCAGCACCTCGTCGCCCTCGGCCAGGCCCTCGGTGATCTCGACGAGGTTGCCCGAGGTCTCGCCGACGGTGACCGCCGTGGTGACCGTCCCGCCGTCCGCACCCTCCTGCGTGACGACGGACTGGCCGTCCTCGGTGGTCACCGCCGACGCGGGCACGGTCAGCACGTCGGTGCGGCGCTCGTAGATGATCGAGACGTCCACCGACTCGCCGTCGTGCAGCCCCTCGGGGTTGCCGGTGACCGCCACGGTCACCGGGTAGGACGCGACGCCGCCGGAGCTGCTCGACAGCAGCCCGATCTCGGTCACGGTGCCGTAGATGGTGTCGGTCGAGCTGCTGGTCGTGAGCTCCGCCTGGTTCCCGACGGACAGCAGGGCCACGTCCGACTCGCTGACGCTCACGCTGGTCTGCCACGCGTCGGTGCCGACGATGACGAACGGCGCGGTGCTGGTCGACGTGGTGGACGACGACCCGGTGGCGCCGGTGCCGCCCGTCATGCCGGTGGCGCCGGAGCTCCCGGAGCTGCCGGTGCTGCCCGTGCTCCCGCTCCCCGACGACGAGCCCGAGCCGGTGACCACGTCGCCGACCTCGAGGTCCACGGTGGTGAGCAGCCCCGACACCGGCGCGGTCAGCGTGGCGCCGGCCAGGTCGGCCTCGGCGGAGTCGACGGCGGCCTGCGCGACGTCGACCTGGGCGGACAGGGCGGCGACCTGCGCGTCGGAGGAGTCCGACCCGTCGGCCTCGTCCTCGGCGTTCGACAGCGAGGCCTGCGCGCTCGCCAGCTCGGCCTTCGCCTGCAGCAGGGCGGCGTTCAGCTGCAGCGTGTCGACGGTGGCGAGCTGCTGGCCCGCGGTGACGGTGTCGCCGGCCGCGACGTCGACCGAGGTCACGGTGCCGCTGACCGCGAAGGACACGTCCTCCTGCACCGCCGGGGTCAGCGTGCCGGACGTCGAGACCGACTGCTGGATGGTCGAGAGGCTCGCGGCCACCGACGTCGTCGTGGACCCCGGGGTGGCGGCCTGCGCCGGTGCCTCCCGGAACCCGAACCAGTACACCCCGGTCCCGGCGACGCCCACCAGCAGCGCGACGGCCACCACCCGCACCCACGGTCGGGTGCGCCTCCACAGCGACAGCATGTTCTCCCTCGGTCCGTCGGGGACGGACCGCGCTCGCGGGCGAGTGCCGCGGGGCCGTCCCGGCTGGTCAGGACCGTAGGGAGCGAGGCTGGGCCGGCCTTAGCACCACCCTGTGCCGAACCTGTGCGGGTGCGGCCCGGGCGCCCGGCAGCGGGGAGGAGCGGAGCGCCCCGCGGCGGGGTCAGGCCGGGAGGAGGAGGCCGTCCCGGACGAGGCCGCGCACCTCGGGCAGCACGTCCGCCGCCACCGCGTCCGCGTCGACGCCGAGCAGCGCGCCGAGCGCCCCGACGATCTGGCCGACCGTCAGCTCGCCGTCGCACGCGCCGACCAGGCCCGCGAGCGCCGTGCCCGCCTGCACCGTCCGCCCGAACCCGCCGCCCTGCCGCAGCAGCACGATCTGCGGGTCGACGTCGCCGGGCCGCAGGTACCGCTCCTCGGTGACGTCGCCGGGCACCAGGAGCCGCTCGGCCGCGAGCGCCGCGTCGTCCCGGCGGCGCAGCCAGTCGTGCGCGGCCAGCGAGGCCCCGATCGCCGGGCCGAGCGGCTGGCGCACCGTGCCGGTGACCTCCTCGAGCCGCCGCAGCCGCGGGGCGTCCGCCAGGTCGGCGGCGGGCCGGCGCAGCACGACGACGCCGAACCCGATGCCCTCGACGTCCCGGGACGCGAAGTCGGCGAGCCAGGCGGCGTACCGGGCCCGCCAGGCGGCCGGGTCGCGGTCGGGCGTGGTGCCGCCGTCGCGGATCCAGGTCTCGGCGTACTGGGCGGGGTCCTGGAGCTCGCGCTGCACCACCCAGCCGTCCAGCCCGGAGGCGTCCAGCCAGGCGCCGACGCGCTCGTCCCAGGACTCGCCGCGCCGCACCTCCCAGTTGCCGAGCAGCTGGGCCACGCCGCCGGGCGCGAGGACGTCGCCGACCGAGGTGATCAGGTCGGAGACGATCGCGTCGCCGGTGCGGCCGCCGTCCCGGTACTCGTAGGTCGGCACGTCCGCGGCGGCGCGCGGGGTGATGACGAACGGCGGGTTGCTCACCACCAGGTCGAACCGCTCCCCCGCGACCGGCTCGAGCATCGACCCGAGCCGCAGGTCGAGCGCGCCCGGCGCGAGCCCGGCGAGCGTCGCGTTGAACCGCGCGAACCCGAGCGCCCGCGCCGAGATGTCCGTGCCGACGACGACCTCGCTGTGCCGGGCCGCGTGCAGCGCCTGGATGCCGCAGCCGGTGCCGAGGTCCAGGGTGCGGGTGCTGGGCTCGCGCACGGTCACCTGTGCGAGCGTCGTGGACGCCCCGCCGACCCCGAGCACGTGGTCCGTGCGCAGCGCGCCGCCGGTGGCGAGCTCGCCGAGGTCGGACGCCACCCACCAGTCGACCGGCCCGGCCGCGTCCTCCGCCTCGTAGGGCCGCAGGTCGACCCGCGCGCGCACCGCGTCCTCCGTGCCGACGCCGGCCGCGGCGACGAGCCCCAGCCGCTCCGCACCGGCCACGCCGAGGGACGGCAGCGCCCGGGCGAGCGCGGCCGCCGGCACCGGCACGCCGAGCACGAAGGCCCGGACCAGGGCCGCGCGCGGCTCGTCCCCGGCCGTCGCGAGCAGCGCGGGCACCGGCTCCTCCCGGTGCAGCGCGGCGCTCGCCACGGGGCCGAGCAGCTCCTCGACGCCGGGCACCGTGAACCCGGAGGCCTCCAGGTCGGCGCGCAGCGCGTCGACGAGGGCGGGGTCGGCGGTCAGGGGCTCGGTCGGTGCGGCGTCCACCGGACCATCCTCCCCGACGCGGCGCGCCGTCAGACCGGCAGCGGCTCGCCGCCCGGGCCGTCGCCCCCGGCGGGCGCGGTGTGCGGCACGACCTCGTCCTGCCAGCGCGTCGCGTACCAGCCGGTCGACCCGCCGGTCTCCAGCGTCACCACGCCCGTGTTGTCGAGCGACCAGCGACCGGCGGTCGCCGCGTCGAGGTTCCCCGCGCGGGTCAGCGCCCAGAGCCGGATCATCGCGCCGTGGCTCACCGCGGCGACGGTCCCGGCGCCCGTGCCGAGCAGCTCGTCCACCACCGCGTCGAACCGGTCGAGCGTCGCGCGGCCCGACTCGCCGCCCGGCATCACGGCGTCCAGGTCGCCGGAGGCCCAGGCCACCATGGTCGACAGGTACCGGTGCACCGCGTCCGGGTCCGTGCGCATCTCCAGGTCGCCGGCCTGCACCTCGCGCAGCCCCTCCCGGACCTGCACGTCCAGCCCGTGCGGCCGCGCCACCTCGGCGGCGGTCGCACGGGCCCGGTCCAGCGTCGAGGCGTACACGGCGTCGAGCGGCTCGGCGGCCAGCGCCTCGCCGACCGCTCGCGCCTGCCGCTGCCCCTCCGGGGTGAGCGGGGCGCCCGGCGCCGCGGTGTCCAGCGCCGACACCAGGTTGGACGGGGTCTGGCCGTGCCGGACGAGGTGCAGCCGCACGGTCACTCGCAGTTCTCGGTGGTGAACGCGCTCAGGTCGTCGCTCGCCGTCGAGAGGTCCTCGGAGTCGGCCGACTCGGCGAACTCCTGCAGGGCCGTGGTGAACGCCTCCTGGTCCGTCGGGTCGATGTCCGCCAGCGCGTCGTCCAGCTCGGCGAACGTCGACGTGAACACGCCCCACGCGTCGGCGATCTCGTCCGGGGCCTCGACCTCGTCGAACTGGTCGCGCGCGTCGGCGATCGCGTCGGCGAACGCCTGCGGGTCGTCGCTCAGCGAGCCCGCCGCGGTGATCTCGGTCATCGCGTCCTCGCCCGCGGAGCAGAACGCCTGCACCTTGTCGTCGTCGCCGGAGCAGGCGGCGAGCGGGACGACGAGGGCGAGCAGGGCGGCGCCGGCCAGGGCACCGCGGACGGCTCGGCGGGACGGGCGGACGGCGGCGGTGCGGCGCGAGGTCATGTCGCCCAGCCTGCCGGACGGCCCGCCGGGCGTCGAGGCGGACCACACCGCGTCACGCCCGCAGCGGCACCTCGCGCTCCAGCCGCGCCTCCTCGTCGACCCGCGCCGCCCGCAGCCGGGACAGCACGACCGCGGTCAGCGCGATCAGCCCCGCCGCGATCGCGATCGACAGCCGCAGCACGTGGTTCGCGCCGTCGCCGAGGCTGACCGTGACGACGGCGGGGGCGATCAGCAGCGCCACCAGGTTCATCACCTTGATCAGCGGGTTGATCGCCGGGCCCGCGGTGTCCTTGAACGGGTCGCCGACGGTGTCGCCGATGACCACCGCGTCGTGCGCCGGGGACCCCTTGCCGCCGTACCGGCCGTCCTCGACCAGCTTCTTCGCGTTGTCCCAGGTGCCGCCGGAGTTCGCCAGGAACACGGCCATGAGCACGCCGGCGCCGATCGCCCCGGCCAGGAACCCGGCGAGCGGGCCGATGCCGAGGCCGAAGCCGACGGCCACCGGCGCGGACGCCGCGAGCAGGCCGGGCGTCGCGAGCTCGCGCAGCGAGTCCCGGGTGCAGATGTCGACGACCTTGCCGTACTCCGGGCGCTCGGCGCCGGTCATGATCCCGGGGTGCTCGCGGAACTGCCGGCGCACCTCGAACACGATCGCGCCGGCCGCGCGGGTCACCGCGTCGATCGCCAGGCCCGAGAACAGGAACACGGTCGCCCCGCCGAGGATCACGCCGACCAGCGTCACCGGGCTGATCACCTGGTAGTCCGTCATCGCCAGGACGATGTCGCCGGGCACCTGCGTCAGGTCGAGCCCCGCGAGCGCCCCCGCCACGGCGTCGGCGTACGACCCGAACAGCGCCGTCGCCGCCAGCACGGCCGTGGCGATCGCGATGCCCTTCGTCACGGCCTTCGTGGTGTTCCCGACCGCGTCGAGGTCGGTGAGGATCTGCGCGCCCTCCTCGGTCACGTCGCCGGACATCTCGGCGATGCCCTGGGCGTTGTCGCTCACCGGGCCGAACGTGTCCATCGCGACGATGACGCCCACCGTGGTCAGCAGGCCGCAGCCCGCGAGCGCCACCAGGAACAGCGACAGCGAGATCGACCCCCCGGCCAGGAGGAACACCCCGCAGATCGCGGCGGCGATGGTGCCCGCCGTGTACACGGCCGACTCCAGCCCGACCCCGATACCGGACAGCACGACGGTCGCCGCGCCGGTCTGGGAGGTGCGCGCCACGTGGATCGTCGGCTTCGACGTCGTGCCGGTGAAGTAGCCCGTCAGCCAGAGGATCACGCCGGCGAGCACCACGCCGATCGCCACCGCGCCCGCCGCCACCGCGCGCGGGTCACCCGGGTGGTCCGCCAGCCCGGCCGTCCCGGCGAGCTCCGCGAACGACGACGGCAGGTAGACGAACGCCGCCACCGCCGCGAGCACCGCACCCGCCACGGCCGCCACCGCGAAGCCCCGGTTGATCGCCGTCAGCCCGCTCTCGTCGCCGCGCACCCGCGTGACCAGGACCCCGAGGGCCGCCACCACCGCGCCGATCGCCGTCACGACCAGCGGGAACACCAGCCCCTCCTCGCCGAACGCCGCCCGGCCGAGGATCAGCGCCGCCACCAGCGTCACCGCGTACGACTCGAACAGGTCCGCCGCCATGCCCGCGCAGTCGCCGACGTTGTCCCCCACGTTGTCCGCGATCGTCGCCGCGTTGCGCGGGTCGTCCTCGGGGATGTGCTGCTCGACCTTGCCGACCAGGTCCGCGCCGACGTCGGCCGCCTTCGTGAAGATGCCGCCGCCGACCCGCATGAACATCGCCAGCAGCGCCGCCCCGAAGCCGAAGCCCTCCAGCACGGCGGGCGCCTCGCCCCGGTACAGCAGGACCACGCCCGCCGCCCCCAGCAGGCCCAGCCCGACGACCGACATCCCGACGACGCCGCCCGTCCGCAGCGCGATCCGCGCCCCGGCCGCACGGCCGCCCGGCAGCGACGCCGCCGCGGCCACCCGCACGTTCGCGCGGGTCGCCAGCCACATGCCGAGGTACCCGATCGACGCGGAGAACCCCGCGCCGACCAGGAAGAACACCGAGCGGCCGATCTTGACCCCGGCGTCGCCCGGCAGCAGGAACAGCAGCGCGAACACGACCACCGCGAACAGCACGAGCGTCCGCAGCTGCCGGGACAGGTACGCCGCGGCGCCCTCCTGCACCGCCGCGGCGATCGTCCGCATCGACGCGGACCCCTCGTCCGCCGCCAGCACCTGCCGGCGCAGCACCACCGCCACGACGAGGGCGGCGACCGCCACGGCCGCGATGACGGCGACCACCACGAGGCTTCCGGACCCGAGCTCGACCATGCATCCTCCTCGGACGCGGGACACGGCCCTGCCCGAGCCGCCCCCGGTACGCGCCGCTCCGTTGCCGCGCGAGAGGACGCCACTGTAGCCAGATATGTCCGGTGCGGAAGGGGTGTGGCGTCCGGTTCCACCACTCGGCCCCGGTGCCGGCGACGCGTGGACCCCGTCGCCGTCAGCCCGGCGGCGCCAGGGCGGGCAGCGGGTCCGCCTTCCGCGCGAGCATCCGCCGCTGCGCCTCCTGCACCAGCGCGTCGGCGTCCGCCACCCCCGGCGGCGAGACGACCCACGCCAGCCGGACGGGCGGCTCGTCGACGGCGCGCGGCAGCAGCGCCCGGCCCACGCCCTCGACCACCCGGGCGACCTGCTCGTCCGCCTCCGGCACGGGGACGCCGGGCAGCAGCACGACGGCCATGAGCTCGTCGCTGCCGGTCCGGCCCACCAGCGCACCCGCGGGCACCCCATCGGCGAACCGGGTCGCGAGCAGCCGCAGCAGGGCGTCGCCCGCCGCACCGCCGAACCGCGCGTTCACGCCCGCGAACCCCTCGACGTCGGCCTGGACGAGCAGGAGCCGCCGGCTGCTGCCCGGCAGCAGGCGGGCCCACTCCCGCAGCGTGTGCAGCACCAGCTCCCGCCCCGGCAGCCCGGTGAGCGGGTCGTGCAGCGACCGCTCCGACAGCGCCGCCACCAGCGCCCGCACCAGGTCCGACGTCGCGACCGCGCCCCAGGTGCCGGACCGCACCAGCACGTCGTCGTAGCGCGTCTCGCCGGACCGCTCCATCGCCCGGGTCGCCGACTCCACGATGCCGGTGCGCTCGTCCACGACGAGCGGGGACCAGTCGGCGACCTCCCCCACGGGTCGCCGCGCCAGCACCGCCCGCCCGTAGCCGAGCCGCCCGGTCTGCGCGTCGGTGAACCGGCTCCGCGACACCATGCCGATGCCGCCGTCCCGCTCGTCCACGACCGCGAGGCACGGCAGGTGCGGCGACCGGAACAGCACCTCGACCTCGCTCATCGGCAGGTCGCGGTCCACCACCGCCACGGGCACGGCGATCTCACCCACGGAGCGGTGCACCCCGCCGACCGCGCGGGAGGTACGGACGAGCAGGTCGACGTCGTTCGGCACGACCATATGGTGCCGCCGCCGTCGCGGCGCGCCGCGGTCGTGGGCGGACAGGTGGCGAGTGTTCGCCGGGTGTTCACCGCCCAGGCGTCAGCGCGGGACCGTTCGGGTGACCTATCCCCGCTGGGTAGGGGTACTCATCTTCCGACAACCCTGCCTAGGTGCCCGCCTGTCGCTGCTACGACCGAGAGTGCGGGGCGACGAGGCTCCGCACGATCTGTGGAGGTCCGTCGCCATGCGCAAGAACTGGGTCGCAGCCCTCGCGGTTCTGCCCCTCACCGCTCTCACCGTCGGACCGGCCAACGCCACCGACTTCCCACCTCCCGCAGCAGTCAACAACCCGGACGTGGCACGAGAGCTCATCGAGTCTCTTCCTGAGGTCATCCAGCGGGATCCGGACGTGATCATCGACCCCGACGTCGTACTCGGTCCGATCGTGTACCCCGACGGCACTCCGGTCCAGGGACAAGACCCGGCCACGGTGCGCGAGGCTCGCGCTCGTTGCGGGGGAACCGCGACAGCCACGGCGGTCATCTGGGGTCCGGAGAGCATCGGCGGATGCACTGTCTGGGGCAGTGCGGGATACAAGCAGGGCTATGCGTGGGGTGTTCAGGACGCGAGCGGAAGCGTCTGCGCCCAGGGCCGCGGATTCACCGTGTCCGGGACCCGGACCTGGTACTCGATCGGGTGTGGCAAGAGCAACGCCGGCACCACCGTCACCTGGGGAAACGTCTTGAGCAACCCCTCGGTCCGTGCCATGGCGACCTCAGGACCCGTCAACTCCGTCGGTTGGTGGATCTAGGGATGAGCCAGCGTCACGGCTACCGACAGAGTCGCGGCCTGCGCGCTTGGCTTCGCCGTCGAGCGGGCGGGCTGGCCGCTGCCGGCGACGCTCGCCTGCTGCGGGAGACGTTCCGACCACCGGCTGATGGCGACCGCGAGACGTCGGGTCAGATCCTCGACGGGGTCGACCGCCCGTCACCGTGCCCGGACCACATCGTTCCAGGCGAACGTGCGCGATGAGTGCTCCGTCGTCAGGTGGTCGCTCGGGGCCCTTCAGCCCTCGCGGTCGGCGGCCAGCGCCTCGTTCACCGTCTCCCGGATGGTGAACACCTGCGTCAGCGCGGTGATGCGGAACACCTTGAGCAGCCGCTCCGAGTCGATGACGAGCTGCAGCCGCCCGTCCAGCCCCCGGACGCGCTTGAGCACACCCACGAGCAGACCGAGCCCCGTGGAGTCCATGAAGCGCACCTCGGTGAGGTTCACGACCAGGTCCACGTGCCCGGCGTCCACCAGTCCGGTGAGCTTCTCGCGCAGCGCGGGCGCGGTGTACACGTCGATCTCGCCGGTCACGTCGACGACGGTCCTGCCCTCGACGGTCCTGCTGGCCACGCTGACGTCCACCGGAGCTCCCCTCTGCCTTCCGGGAGCATTCAAACAGACCGCACGCCCGCCGCCCACGTGTTGCGTGCTCACGCGTGTCCGGCGGACCCCTCGAACCGGGCGAACCGGACCGTGTCGCCGGGCCGGAGCTGGGCCGCACGATCGCGCGAACGGGGCTCCACGACCGCGACCACGGGGTAACCACCGGTGACCGGGTGATCGACCCCGAACACGACCGGACGCCCGTCGGGCGGCACCTGCACCGCTCCGGGCACCAGGGGCTCGGACGGGAGCTCACCGCGGTCGGCGCGCTCGACCGGCGGGCCGTCGAGGCGCAGCGCCACGCGGTCGCTCGCCGGGGACACCGCGAACCGACCGGCGAGGAGCCGCTCGAATTCACCCGGTGCGAACCAGTCGGGGCGCGGCCCCGGTGCCACCCGGAGCACCACGGTCCCGGGCCAGTCGCGCGGCGCGTCCGCCCACGGCTGCGCGGAGCCGACCACGTCGGTGCCGACCGGCAGCGTGTCGCCGACGCGCAGCGGGGCGGGACCGATCCCCGCGAGGCGGTCCGCCGCGCGCGAGCCGAGGACCGGCGGCACGTCGAGCCCGCCCCGGACGGCCACGTAGAGCCGCAGACCGCGCGCGGCCGTGCTGGTGCGGAGCACCCCTCCCGGCGGGACCCGGGTGGCCGCGTGCGGGGCGACCGGGACGCCGTCCACGTCGGCCGGGACCTCCGCACCGGCGAGCGCCACCACGCCACCCGCCGGGAACCGGAGCACCAGGCCGCCGAGCAGCACCTCCAGGCCGGCGGCGCCGGGACCGTTGCCGACGAGCCGGTTGGCGAGGCGGAGCGCACCGGCGTCGGCCGAGCCGGACCGGCCGACCCCGACCGCCGCGAGGCCGGGCCGGCCGCGGTCCTGGACGAGGACGAGCGGGCCGGTCGCGAGGACCTCGACCTCGGGGCGCGGGGCTGCGTCGGGGTCGTGGGCGCCGCCGGGGGCGTGGGCGGCCCGAGGGTGCCGGGCGACGCCGGGGTCGAGGGCGGTTGTCGTCGGCGGGAGCTGCGCCGGACCGACCTGCACCGGTCCGACGCGCGCCGGGTCGACCTGGGGCCCGTCGACGGGCGGCCCGTCGGGGTGCGGCGTGTCGACGTGCGCCCGAGCGACCTGCGGCGCCGCGGCGGCGCCCGAGGGCGAGGTCGAGACGGCCGCGAACCGCACCCGCGTGCCGGGGCGCAGCAGCGCGGGCGGGTCGCGGTCGACGTCGAACAGCGGCACGTCGCAGGTGCCCAGCAGCATCCAGCCGCCCGGGGTGGCCGCCGGGTAGACCGCCGCGAACTCGCCCGCGATCGCGACGGCGCCCGGAGGGACCCGCTCGCGCGGCGTCGCCCGCCGCGGGACGTGCAGCGCCGGGTCCAGGCCGGTGAGGTAGGCGAAGCCGGGCATGAACCCGCCGAACGCCACCGTGTACTCCCCGGCGGCGTGCCGGCGCACGACCTCCCGTTCCGTGAGGCCGGTGGCACGGGCGACCGCGGCGAGGTCGGGGCCGTCGTAGCGGACGGGCAGGACCACCGGGTCGGCGGGCGTGGCGGAGTCGGGGTGCCCGGGGGCCGCCTGGTCCCTCGACCGGCTGCCGGCGGCGCGCGCGGCGGTGAGCACCGCGTCCACGGCGTCGCGGGCGTCGGCGGGTGTCGCGAACCGGACGAGCACCGTGCGCGCTGCCGGGACGACGTCGGTCACCCCGGGTGGCGGCTCGCTCCGGAGGGCGTCGTCCAGCGCCCGCACGACCGTGAGGCCGGGCAGGTCGACCAGCAGCGCGTCGACGCCGTAGGGCACGACGCGGACGGCGTCCCCCGGGTCGTCCGCCGTCATCGGGACGTCCCGGTCACGGCGCGGCCGGGCGGAGCTCGACGCCGGCGCCCTCCAGTGCGGCGCGCACCGCGCGGGCGACGGGCACCGCCCCGGGCGTGTCCGAGTGCACGCACAGCGAGGCCGCGTCCACCGGCACCGCGGTTCCGTCCACCGCCACGACCGTGCCCTCGGTCGCCATCCGGACGGCACGCTCGGCGGCCTCCCGCGGGTCGGTGACGAGCGCCCCGGCGCGGCCGCGCGGGACCAGCGTGCCGTCCGGCAGGTACCCCCGGTCGACGAACGCCTCGGTCACCGTCGGCAGCCCCGCGTCGCGCGCGAGCCGGAGGACGGCGGACCCGGGGAGGCCCACGACCGCCAGCGTCGGGTCGACCCCCGCGACACCCGCGACGACCGCCGCCGCCTGCTCCTCGTCCTGGACGACCCGGTTGTAGAGGGCACCGTGCGGCTTCACGTAGCCGACCCGCGCGCCGACGGTCCGGGCGACGGCCTGGAGCGCCCCGACCTGGTAGGCGACCTCCGCGGCGAGCTCGCCCGGGGGGACGTCGAGCCGGCGGCGACCGAACCCGACGAGGTCGCGGTAGGAGACGTGGGCGCCCACGGCCACGCCGCGGGCCCGTGCCGTGGCGCAGCGCGCGGCCATGATCGACGGGTCGCCCGCGTGGAACCCGCACGCGACGTTGGCGCTGGTGACGACGGACAGCAGCGCGTCGTCCGCCCCCGGCTCGCCGAGCGTCCACGGGCCGTAGCCCTCGCCGAGGTCGCAGTTCAGGTCGATGTGCGTCGCCACGTGCCCATCCTGCCTCGTGGCGCCGTCCGGCCCCGGCGTGGGCGCCGGTACGACGCAGCGCCCCCGAGGGGCGAGGATGGTGCCGTGGTGAGGACCGGTGAGCTGCTCGACGTGCTGCTCGCCGCGGGTCGCCGGGCCGACCGGCTGACGCACGTGCGGCACCTGCCCGCGCGCGAGGGCGTCCCGGTGGACTGGCCCGCCTGGGCGGACCCCGACCTGGTCGCCGGCTACCGCGCCCTCGGCGTCGAGCGGCCGTGGCGGCACCAGGCGGTCGCCGCCGACGCCGCGTGGTCCGGGCGGCACACGGTGCTGTCGACGTCGACGGGGTCCGGGAAGTCGCTGGCCTTCTGGCTGCCCTCGCTGTCGGCGGTCCGGGCGCAGGCCGCGGCGCGCGCGCTCGACCCGGGGCGGATCGAGACCGTCGCCCGCCGGGGGTCGGTGCTCTACCTCTGCCCCACCAAGGCGCTCGCCGCGGACCAGCGGCACGCCCTCGACCGGGTGCTGCACGCCGCGCGCCTGCGGGACGTGCGGGTCTCGACCTGCGACGGCGACACCGCCCAGGAGGAACGACGCTGGGTCCAGGAGTACGCGGACGTCGTGCTCACGAACCCGGACTTCCTGCACTTCGCCCTGCTGCCGCAGCACCGCCGGTGGGCGCGATTGCTCGGCTCGCTGCGCTACGTCGTGCTGGACGAGTGCCACGCGTTCCGGGGCGTGTTCGGCGCGCACGTGGCGGCGGTCCTGCGACGGCTGCGCCGCGTCGCGGGCACCTACGGCGCCGACCCGGTGTTCCTGCTCGCGTCGGCCACCACGGCGGAGCCCGCCGTGAGCGCGGCCCGGCTGATCGGGGCGGCGCCCGAGGACGTCGTCTCCGTCGCCGACGACGCCTCGCCCGCCGGCCGGAAGACGGTCGCGCTCTGGCAGCCACCGGAGGTGGCGCCCGCGGAGGGGCCCTGGAGCGGGCTGCTCCCCGAGGACGACCCGTGGGCGCTGCCGCTGGACGAGCCACCCGTCGACGTGGACCGCGCCGGTGCGGAGGCGGCCGGGGACGAGGCCGCCGCTCGGGCCGACGGTGCCGCGACGATCGACGGCGACGACCCCGCCGCGCGCACCGCCGCCCCCGCACCGGGTCCCGACGCCGGTTCGGTCGGGCCGGCGCGTGAGGGAACCGGCCCGCTCGGCACCGGCGAGGACCTCGTCGCCGACGACCCGGACCGCCCGCGCCGCTCGGCGACGGCCGAGGTCGCGGACCTGCTCGCCGACCTCACCGCGGCGGGTGCCCGGACGCTGGCGTTCACGCGGTCGCGCCGGGCGGCGGAGTCGGTCGCCACCGTCACCCGCGAGCACCTTCGCGAGGTGGACCCGGAGCTGGCGGTGGCCGTCGCCGCGTACCGGGGCGGGTACCTGCCCGAGGAGCGCCGCGAGCTGGAGCAGGCGATCCGCACCGGGCGTCTCCGGGCGCTCGCCACGACGAACGCGCTCGAGCTCGGCGTCGACATCTCCGGGCTCGACGCCGTGGTCATCGCGGGCTGGCCGGGCACGCGGGTGTCGCTGTGGCAGCAGGCGGGCCGTGCCGGCCGGGCGGGCGCCGACGGCCTCGTCGTCCTGGTCGCGCGGGAGGACCCGCTCGACACGTACCTGGTCCACCACCCCGAGGCGGCGCTGGACGCTCCTGTGGAGGCGACCGTCTTCGACCCCGGCAACCCCTACGTGCTGGCCCCGCACCTGTGCGCCGCCGCCGCCGAGACGCCGATCCGGGCGGAGGAGCTCGACCTGTTCGGCCCGAACACGCGCGAGCTCCTGGACGTCCTCGTCGCCCGGGGGGCGCTCCGCCGCCGACCCTCCGGCTGGTACTGGACGCACGCCGAGCAGGCCGCCCGGCTGACGGACCTGCGCGGCACCGGTGGCGACCCCGTCCGCGTGGTCGAGTCCACGACCGGGCGGTTGCTCGGCACGGTGGACTCCGCGGCCGCCGACTCGACCGTGCACGCGGGCGCGGTCTACGTGCACCAGGGCGCGACGTACGTCGTCGACGAGCTGCGCCTGGAGGACGGCGTCGCGCTGGTGGACCGGCGGGACGTCGACTACGGCACGTGGGCGCGCTGGGTGACCTCGACCGAGATCCGGTCCGTCACCGCGGAGCGGCGCTGGGGCCCCGTGACCTGGGGTTTCGGCGCGGTGGACGTGACGACGCAGGTGCTGAGCTTCCAGCGCAAGCGGATCCCCGACATGGAGGTCCTGGGCTCCGAGCTGCTCGACCTGCCCGCGCGCACGCTGCCGACCACCTCGGTCTGGTGGACGGCGCCCGTCGAGGTGCTGGAGCGAGCCGGCATCACCGTCGAGACGGCGCCCGGTGCCCTGCACGCGGCAGAGCACGCGTCGATCGGGCTGCTGCCGCTGCTCGCCACCTGCGACCGCTGGGACCTCGGCGGCGTCTCGACCGCCTTGCACGCCGACACCGAGCAGGCGACGGTGTTCGTGCACGACGCGTACCCCGGCGGGGCGGGGTTCGCCGAGCGCGGGTACGGGCTCGGGGCGACCTGGCTGCGGGCCACCCGGCAGGCGATCGCGACCTGCCCCTGCCGCACCGGGTGCCCGGCGTGCGTGCAGTCGCCGAAGTGCGGCAACGGCAACAACCCGCTGGAGAAGGCCGCCGCGGTCCGCCTGCTCGACGCGGTCCTCGCGCACGCCCCGGCCTGACCGGAGCCTGCCCGAGGCGACCGGCGACCGGCGTCCCTCCAGGGGCGAGGACCGGCGCGGCACGGGCGTGGCTCGGCGGGGCACGGGCGCGGCTCGGCGCGGCACGGGCATCGCTCGGCGCGGCACCGGCGCGGCCCGGCGCGGCGCCGACCTGCCCGGGCGCGCGCGGCGTGGGCCTGCGCTCGCCTCGGCGGCGGCGTCGCCGACCACCGTCCGCACGGTGGCCCGGACCCGGACGTCGCCCTCGCCCACGACGACGCACTCCGCGAGCACCGCGCCGTTGCGCCCGACCACCGCGCCGGCGAGACCACAGGGGTCGGCGTGCCCTCGGAGCCGGCGCTCGGCGGCGGCGATCGCGCCGAGGTCGGCGGCCGCCTGCGCTCGGGCGCGCGCCGTCTGGACGGCACCGAGGAGCCCGAGCGCTCCGGCGAGCACTCCCACCACCGCGAGGAGCGCGACCACCAGGACCGACGCAGATCCGCGGTCGGAGAGCCTCGTGCCGAGCGGAACGTGCAGCGAGGAGTGCGCTCGCGTACGTGTCCGCCGGTCGCCTGGTTTGGCGCCGCCCACCAGCGCGGGGCCCGCCTCCGGTGCCGGCACGCGCCCGCCGCGGTTCCCGGTCACGGCTCCACCCAGGCCGTGGCGGTGCCACCCACGGTGAGGCCACCGACGACCGGGAGCGCCGGCCCGACCGTCGTCTCCACCGTCACGACGACCCACGCGTCGTCCCGGGTGACCGTCGCCTGCGCGCCGGCACCCGCCACCCGGTGCGCGGCCGAGGTGACCCCGGCGTCGCCCTCACCGATCGCTGCGACCCGTGCGGCGACGCGCGCGGCGTCCGCGCACCGGAGCTGGGCGGCAGCGCATGCGGCGAGCACCAGCACCACCCCCAGGAGCACGGCGGCGACCGGGAGCAGGACCGCGAACTCGGCGGTCACCGAGCCGCGGTCCCCCCGCGACCGCCGCAGGTCCCCGGTCACACCGCCAGCGCGTCGCGGACGAGGTTCGTCAGGGTCTCCCGGATCTCCGCGCTGCGGAGGATCACGACCAGGAGCCCCGCGAACCCGACCGCGGCGATCATCACGACGGCGTACTCGGCGGTCGCCAGACCCGCGTCCCGAGTCGTCCCCGCGAGCCTGGCGCGTGCGCGCCGCAGGCCCTCCGGCACCCGGCCCGCGGCGCCCACCACCCGCCGACGGCCTCGCCCCCACGCCGTTCGCACACTGCTCACCTGCTGCATCTCGTGCCTCCCGTGCTCGGTGCCGGCCGCCCGTCGACCGGCACGACCGACCCTGCCGGGGACCGCGCTCCCGCCACCGACCCGGACTCCGCCTCTTGGGGACGAGCCGCGCGCCTGCGCCTGTGGAGGACTCGGTGTGCGCCGGTCGTCGCGGCACCCGTGGGAGAACATCGGCGCGACGGGGTGATCGTCGGGCGCTCGGCACGCATGGACCCGGGCGCAACGGACGGAGGCCCGGTCCGGACCGCAAGGGACGGGCCGAGGTCTGGGGCGGGGCGGGTTCGACTCCAGGGCGGCGCGGTCCGGCTCCGCGGCGGAGCCCGGTCGACTCCAGGGCAGAGCAGGTCGGCTCCGCGGCGGAGCGGGTCGGGTCCAGGGCGGCGCGGGTCGGCTCGGGGGCGGCGCGGTCCGGCTCCGCGGCGGCGCGGGTCGGCTACAGAGCGGTGTGGGACGGTGCCGTCCAGGGCCGTCTGCGGCGGGGACGGCGAGGGTCGGGCGGCGAATGCGCAACCGACACGTCGAGCGGATACCCGCCGGATAGGCGCTCGACGTGTCGGGTACCCCCTCGGCGCATGACGGGCACGCGGTCCGGCACGCCGGGCGTGAACCCCGGCTCTGCGCAGTGCCGCACGTGGGCGGGTCAGAGGAGCCCGCGGCCCAAGGAGGCGAGCACCGGGACGAGCCCGACGAGGACGAACGCGGGCAGGAAGCACAGGCCCAGCGGCACGACCAGGCGCACGCCCAGCCGGCCTGCCGCCTCGCGGGCGGCGCGCTCGCGGGTGCGCCGGAGCCCCGCGGCGGCCGCCCGCAGCGCGGGCCCGGCGGGGGCGCCGGTCCGCCAGGCGGCCTCGAGCCCGTCGAGCACGCTGCCGAGCAGCGGCGCGTGCGACCACGCGGCGGTCCAGGACTCCCCGAGCAGCAGCGCCGTGCCGGCCCGGGTGAGGTCCCGGCCGGTCGCGCCACCGAGGGCGGCGCCCACCGCCGCGAGCGCCCCCGGCACGCTGGCGCCCGCGCCGACCGCCACCACGAGCAGGTCGACGACCGTCACCAGGTCGACGGCGCGTGCGTCGTCCTCCGCGCGAGGGCCCCCACCGGGTCGTGGCGCTCGGGCGTCGTCGAGGCGGGACGGGTGGCGGGCGTACGGGCGCCCGAGCAGGCGGACGGTCCCGGCGGTGAGCAGGACCAGCAGCGCCTCACCCACCACGCGCGCCCACCGCCGCCACTACGCCGGTGCCCGGGCCAGTCCAGGCGACCGCACCCGCACCGCCACGCGTCCCGTCGACCGTCTCCGCCGCGAGACCTGCCATCGCCGGGGGATCAGGACCTGCCGACACGGGGCCGGGACGACCCGCCGCCGGCCCGACCCCCGGCGTCGCCGCCAGACCGGCCGCCGTCGTCGTCGCCAGACCAGCACCTGCCGCCGCCACCAGACCGGCACCT
The DNA here is from genome assembly GCF_011603975.1 of Cellulomonas sp. IC4_254. Lineage (GTDB taxonomy): Bacteria > Actinomycetota > Actinomycetes > Actinomycetales > Cellulomonadaceae > Cellulomonas. Next base: position 22,673 of record NZ_JAANNB010000029.1, read on the forward strand.
GCCGTCGTCGCCAGACGAGACCCCGTCGTCGTCGCCGGACCGACACCAGCCGCCCCCGCCGGACCGGCCCACGCCGTCGTCACCAGACCGGCACCTGCCGTCGTCGCGGTGGCGAGACCGGAGCCCGCCGTGCGGGCATCGGCGACCATCCGCCTCGTCCACCGCCTTCCGAGCAGGGTCAGCACGAGTCCGCCGATCCCCGCGGCGGTGCCGCCTCCCCCGCCGAGGAGCGTGCCGAGCGGGTCGGCGCCGAGCAAAGTCCCGAGCGCGACGCCGAGGACGGGGAGCCAGGTCAGGAGGGTCGTCGTCTGGCGCGGTCCGGCGAGGGCGCTCCGCACGGCGGTCTCGGCGTCGGCGTCGGCCGCGAGCGCGCGGGCGCACTCCTCGAGGACGCCGGCGGTCGGGGCGCCGAGCTCGGCGGCGAGCCGGCCGGCGGCGAGCACGCCGGCCACCCGTCGGCGCACCGGGTCGGCCTCGGGGTTGCTCGCGACCCGCCGGCGCACCAGACCGACCTCCGGGCCGCCGGCCACGCCGCCGGCCGGACCGCCGCCCTGACGCCGGGGGCCGGCCGGCAGGACGGCCACGAGGAGGTCGTCGGCGGTGGGCACGCCATCCGGGCCGACGGGGACGCCGAGCACGAGCCGCCACGCGTCGGCCGGCGACCGGCCCGCACGGACCTCCGCCGCGACGCCGGTCACGACGGTGCCGAGGAACGCGGCGGGGTCAGGGGTCGCACCACGCCGCCAGCGGGGCGACCGCAGCAGCCGGGCAGGTCCGGCCGGCGTGACCGCCCCACGGGAGCCGAGCCGACGCACCCGCGACGAGACCGCGCTGCCCGGGCGCCAGAGGAGCACGACCGCGGCGGTGAGGACCGCCAGCATCGCCCCACCGGCTCCTGCGGTGGTCACGCCGGGGCCGCGCCGACCGCGGGCGGCGTCCGCGTCGTCTCGACGCCCAGGCGTGCGGCGAGCTCCGCCCAGCCCGGGCCCACGACGACGCGGCCGTCCGGCGCGGTGGCGAGCGCCGTGCGCACGACGAGCGTCCCCCGGGCGGGGTCGCGTCCGACGGTCGCGATCTCGGTGAGCCGTCGCCGGCCGCGGTCACGGCGCAGGTGCAGCACCGCGTGGATCGCGCTCGCGGCCTGGGCCGCCAGAGCCTCCCGTGGCAGCCCCGCGAGCGCGCCGAGCGCCTCCAGCCGTGCGGGGACGTCGGTCGCCGCATTGGCGTGCACGGTCGTGCAGCCGCCGTCGTGCCCGGTGTTGAGGGCGCTGAGCACGTCGCGGACCTCGGCGCCGCGGCACTCGCCGAGCACCACCCGGTCGGGTCGCATCCGCAGCGACTCCCGGACCAGGTCCCCGAGGTCGATCCCCCCGGCGCCCTCGACGTTCGGCCGGCGGGCGAGCAGCCGGACGACGTGCGGGTGCCGCGGGGCGAGCTCACCCGCCTCCTCGACCAGCACGATCCGCTCGCCCGGGTCGGCGAGGGACAGCAACGTCGAGAGCAGGGTGGTCTTGCCGGTACCGGTCGCCCCGGACACGAGCAGGTTCGACCGGCTCGCGACGAGCGCCCGGAGCACGCCGTCGGCACCCGCCGGCACGGTGCCGTCCCGGACCAGGTCGTCCAGGGTGAACGCCCGGTGCCGGAGCACGCGCAGCGACAGGAGGGTGCAGCCGTCGGCGACGGGCGGCAGCACCGCGTGCAGGCGCGTCCCGTCGGGCAGGCGGGCGTCGGCGGCCGGGCGCGCGTCGTCGAGGCGTTGACCGGCGGCGGCGGCCAGCCGCACCGCGAGGCCCCGGACGCGCGCGGCGTCACCGAGGTCGACGTCGACCTGCCGGAGCGCGCCGCCTCGCTCGACCCACACGTCGCGGGGGCCGTTCACGAGCACGTCGGTGACGTGGGGGTCGTCGAGGAGCGCCTGCAGCGGTCCGGCCCCCAGGATCTCGGCGCGGACGACGCCGTCCAGCTCGGCCAGCGCCGCGCTGCCGAGCACGCGCCCGCTCTCCCGCAGGGCCGCGGAGACGCGCGCGCCGGTCACGGGGCCGCCCTCCGCCGCGAGCCGGTGCCGGACGGTCGCGACCAGTGCGGGCAGGCCGGTGCCGTGCTCCCCGGCCTCGGGGGCTGCCCCGCCCGTCACGTGAGCCGCCGCGCGAGCCGGGCGACCGCCCGCGCCGCCCTGGGTGGCAGCGCGGGACCGACACCGCTGTCCACCGCCGCACCCAGACCGCGCACCCACGGCAGGGACGCCACGACCGGCAGGCCGACCGCCGCGGCCACCTCCCCGACACCCAGGCCACCGGGCGCCGGTCCGCGGGACACGAGCCCGACGCGTCGGGCGTCGCCGACCAGCACGCCCCGCAGGAGGCGCGCACCGGCGACCGCGGGGACGTCGCGCGGCACGACCACGAGCACGGTCCGGCAGGCCGCGAGCAGCGTCGCGCCGGTGCCGAGCACCACGACGCCCGCAGGGTCCTCGGCGACGACCCGCTCACCGGCCCGCCCCTCGCCGGCGAGCACCCGGGCGGCCACGGGCGCTCCGGCCTCGACCCCGCTCGACACCGGTGGGCCGGGCGAGCCCGAACCCGCGCCCGACCGCCCGAGCGACCCCGACGACCCCGCCCCGGCCGCCGAGGCCAGCACCGCCGACCGGTCCAGGTCCAGCACCACGGACCCGTACGCCGCCGCGAGCGCCCGCAGCACGTCCCCGAGCGCGGCGGGAGGGGGCGGTCCCGGTCGACCGTCGTCGGTGGGGAGGACCCCGCACCGACCCCAGCGCATGAGGTTGCCCGCGAGCAGGGCGGGGTCCACGGCGCCGCGCGCCCCGCCGAGGTCCGGCCACCGCAGCCCGGGATGCGCCTCGAGCCCGAGCACCGTGTCGAGCGAGGGTCCGCCCCCGGTGTCGACGAGCACCGCGGTGCCCCGGCGCGCGAGCTCCGCCGCGAGCACCGCGGCGGTCACCGTGGCACCGGCGCCCCCGCGTGCGCCGACCACCCCCACGACGCCGGCGCCGCCCGCCGGCCTCCCGCTCTTCGTCATCCCGCCTCCTGCCTCCTGCCGCCGATCCAGCACGGAACCCACCCGCGGTCCTTCGCCGCCGAACCGACCACCCGCCGTGCCCGCTCCCGAGGCTGCCGC